>JBBQDH010000081.1:0-23296 GCA_038319515.1 Bryobacterales bacterium | reverse complement strand
GTCTTCCGGGTAGCACCGGCGTTCATGAGCTTTGGTGGTCAGGCAGAAGAACCGTCCATCCTGCCTCGGACTGTCAATCTGGGGTTTAGCCGAAAAGACCCTGGCCAACGCGCCGGATGCTACTGTTAGGCGTCGGGTGTGAAGTTCCCCGGCGCCAGGAGCCTTTATGCAGCTACGCGTGGGGTTCGAGTTGTCCTACACCTGCCCCCAACCGGTGCCAATGATCCTGCTGCTCAGTGTTCATTACAGCCGCGCCTCTGACATTGTGATGCCTGATCACCTGACCACCGAACCGGCAGTGGCGATCACGGCGTATCGGGATTCATTCGGCAACTGGTGCAATCGGCTCATTGCGCCCGAAGGCCGGTTGATCATCAAGGCCAACGGGATTGTGAGGGATGCGGGTCGGATTGATTCGTCGTCTCCTGACGCCATCCAGCACCCCGTTGAAGACCTGCCGGAAGAAACACTGGTGTTTCTGCTGGGCAGCCGTTACTGCGAGACCGATTTGCTGTCTGACACAGCATGGCAGCTGTTTCAGTACACGCCGCCTGGCTGGGCGCGTGTGCAGGCGATTTGCGACTTTGTACACAACCACATTGCCTTCAATTACCAGAACGCCCGTTCCACGCGAACGGCGTCGCAGGCCTGGGCGGAACGCACCGGTGTCTGCCGGGACTACGCGCATCTTGCCGTAACGTTTTGCCGCTGTATGAACATCCCCGCCCGCTACTGCACGGGCTATCTGAGTGACATTGGAACGGCAAAGCCCTGGAGCGTTGGCGATTTCGCAGCCTGGTTCGAGGTGTACCTCGGTGGTCGCTGGCACCTGTTCGATCCGCGCAATAACGTGCCCCGCATGGGCCGGGTTCTGATGGCGCGTGGTCGCGATGCTTCCGATGTCGCCATGGTGACCACCTTCGGGCCGAACATGCTGGACAGCTTTCAGGTCTGGACCGATGAAGTAATGGATGCCGCCGTCTGATGAGCCTGCTCACGGTGCGCCACAGCACTGTCTATCGCTATTCCGAACCCGTCGGACTGGGTGAGCATCGTATGATGTTCCGGCCCCGGGCAAGCCATGACCTGCGGCTGATTCGAACCAGCCTTGTGATTACGCCGCAGCCATCCCGGCTTCGCTGGCTGCACGATCCCTTTGACAACTCCGTGGCCGTTGCGTCCTTTGAAGGGAACACCAGCGAACTGCGGTTCGAAAGCGTGGTGACGCTGGAGCATTTTGAGAGCACCGTGCCGGAGTATCCGATTGAGGAATCTGCCCGCAACTACCCGTTCGTATACTCTGACGAGGACTTCGCCAACCTCGGGCGTGGGCTCACCTGCCGGTACCCGACACCGCATGCCGCCGACTGGGCGCTGCAGTTCCTGGATGCCGCACCCACCACTGGCACAATGAAGATCCTGCGCTCCATGACGCGCGGCATTCGGGAGCAGTTTATCTACACGACGCGGCAGGAGAAAGGTGTTCAGTCGCCGCAGGAAACGCTGGAAAATCGCCGCGGCAGTTGTCGCGATTTTGCGGTGCTGATGTTGGAAGCGGCGCGCAGCCTGGGTATTGCGACCCGCTTTGTGAGCGGCTATATTTTCATTCCCAACGATTCCGGCGGAACCGGCGGCGGGGCGACCCACGCCTGGATGCAGGCCTATCTGCCTGGTGCGGGCTGGATCGATTTCGACCCCACCAACAGCATTGTTGGCAACCGCAACCTGATCCGTGTGGCGGTGGCGTGGAGTCAGGACCAGGTGCTGCCATTGTGGGGCACTTACGCGGGGCCGAAGGACGCGTTTGTCGGGATGGACGTGAGCGTTGACGTAACGGAGGAGGCCGGATGATCCGAATCCTTCGGCCGGAGGGCGCGGGTTCGTTTGTTCTTTTCTGCGACCACGCGACCAACCGCGTTCCCCCGGAACTGCATGGGCTTGGGTTGCCCGAAGCTGAACTGCAACGGCATATCGCCTGGGACATCGGGGCGGCGGCGGTGACTGAACTACTTTTGGAACTGCTGGATTCTCCGGCGGTGCTGTCAGATGTTTCCCGGCTGGTGGTTGACTGTAACCGGCATTTGGATGCGGCCGATCTGATCCCGGAAATCAGTGATGGCACGGTGATTCCTGGCAATGCGTCGCTCACGACGGAAGAGCGTGCTGAGCGCGTGAGCCAGTGGTTTCATCCTTATCATGATGCGGTGGAGGCGGTGTTCCTGGATCGGGAAAGACGCGGCCAGGCATCGGTTGCGCTCTCTGTGCACTCCATGACGCCGGAGATGAACGGGACCCACCGGCCCTGGCAGATCGCCCTTTCGAGTTATCTGAACCGGTCGCTGGCAGAACCGGTTTTGGCTGAATTGCGGGCTTCCGGCGCGGTATCGGTGGGGGATAATCAGCCTTACGATCTGGACCCGGCTTTTGACTACAGCAGCCCGTTGCATGCGCTGAGCCGGGGGATTCCGCACCTTCAGGTGGAGTTCCGGCAGGATGAAATTTCGGACCCTGCAGGGCAGCGGTACTATGCCGGAGTGTTCGCAACTGCTCTGCGAAAAGTGCTATATTCAACTTGAGAGGGCTGATGGCTGCTACCGCCAGCCCTCTTCAGTTTTGGCTAGAGTTCGATTTCGAACTTCAACCTAAATCGTCGATTCCTGATTAGTATCAAGAGAACGATCAAAATAAGAATGATCATAAGGCATCACCCCCTTCTACTCCGGTAGATTTACAGACCCCGCTCTCGTAAGCGGGGTTTTGTATTTCGGAGTCCGGTGGCTCCTTTTACAAACCGCACTCTGCAAGTCCCGGGTAGAAATTTCAGGTTAGCGTGAAATGAATGTCTTTCGATATATCTCTCCCGTAATCATGGAGATAGCTGCTTAACCTCCGTTGCGTGATAGCATCAGAATTCCCCCCCAATGATTCGAGCCGTAAAAGGAACGCGGGATTTACTACCTCCCGACACAGCCGTCTGGAACCGTGTAGAACGCATCGCGCGTGAAGTGTTCCGCGCCTACAACTACCACGAAATTCGTACCCCGATTCTGGAAGAGACGCAGCTTTTCTCCCGCGGCGTTGGCACCGAAACCGACATTGTGTCGAAGGAGATGTACACCTTCGACGACCACGGCACTTCCCTGACGCTTCGCCCCGAAAACACGGCGTCCGTGATCCGGTCCTATATCGAGCACAGGCTTGATCAGCGCCCGGGCGTCCAGAAGCTTTACTACATTGGCCCTATGTTCCGCCGCGAGCGACCCCAAAAAGGGCGCTACCGCCAGTTCTTCCAGATCGGCGCGGAAGCGATTGGCTCGGATTCCCCTTTCATCGACGCCGAAGTGATTGAGATGGTGAGCGAGTTGCTCACGCGCACCGGCCTGACCGGTTTTACCCTGCTGATCAACTCGGTTGGCTGCAAGGACTGCCGCCCGCGTTTCGTGGAAAAGCTGCGTGAGGCGCTCCAGCCCGTTGCACCAACCCTGTGCGGGGACTGCCAGCGACGCACGGAGACGAACCCGCTTCGCGTGCTGGACTGCAAGATCCCGGAGGATCAGCCTGCAATCGACAAGCTGCCTTCCATATTGGAGAGTCTTTGCGAGGTTTGCGCCCCGCACTTCGCTGCGGTGCAGAGTTACCTGACAGACCGCTCCATCCCGTTTGAAGTGAAACCGCGTCTGGTGCGGGGCCTGGACTACTACATGCGTACGACCTTTGAGGTGACGCACGGCAACCTGGGTTCCCAGAACTCGGTGCTGGGCGGCGGTCGTTATGACGGGCTGGCGGAGTCATTGGGTTCGAACGTGCATTCGCCCGGAATCGGCTTCTCGATTGGCGAAGATCGCCTGGTGATGACGGTGGACCAGACGCAGGATGCTCCGCTGGACGTGTTTCTGGCGCCTCTTGGAGACGCCGCTTTGCGCCACGCCGGAACACTGGCCCGGGAACTGCGCCGCGCCGGTGTGTCCGTAGAAGTTCTTGCCGGTGGCAAGCTCAAACGCGCCATGGAACTGGCGAATAAGCTGGGTGCGCGCTTTGTGGTGATTTTGGGCGACGACGAGATTGCCGCCGGTCAGTACTCACTGAAAGACATGAAGTCCGGCGACCAACAGCTGGTTTCGCGCGATCAATTACTGCAGCGAATACAATAAAAGTTCAATTTCAGCGAGGCAAAGTGCACAAGTACAGGAGTCACACATGCGGCGAACTGCGAAGCGCGCAGACCGGGACGGAAGTACGTCTCTCAGGATGGCTGCGCAATCGCCGCGATCACGGTGGGGTTTATTTCATCGATCTGGCCGATCATTACGGCGTCACACAACTGGTGGTTGAGCCGGGCTCCCCCGTCTACGACACCATTTCGGCCCTGCCCAAGGAAACCGTTATCCGCGTGGATGGCAAAGTGGTGGCACGCGATGAAGGCGCGACCAACCCCTCCATGGCGACCGGCGAGATTGAAGTTCGCATCAGCGATGCCGAAGTTCTGGGCGCCACTGAGCCCGTGCCTTTTTCCATCTTCCCGGAACTTCAGGTTCCCGAAGAACTGCGATTGACTTATCGCTTCCTGGATCTGCGTAAATCGAAGATGCATGCGAACATTCTGCTGCGTTCGAGCATCATTTCCAGCATTCGCCGGCGTATGGTTGACCTGGGATTTGTGGAATACCAGACTCCGACTCTGACCGCTTCCAGCCCCGAAGGCGCGCGCGATTTTCTGGTGCCCGCCCGTCGACACCCTGGCAAATTTTATGCGCTGCCCCAGGCGCCCCAGATGTTCAAACAAATCATCATGGTGTCGGGCTTTGACCGATATTTTCAGATCGCGCCTTGTTATCGCGACGAAGACGCTCGTGCCGACCGGTCGCCGGGTGAGTTCTACCAGCTCGATATCGAGATGAGCTTCGTGACGCAGGATGACGTATTTGCGGCGCTGGAGACTCTGATGGTTGGTCTGTTTACGGAATACGCGCCGCAGCGCACCATCACGCAGGCGCCGTTCCCGCGCATCACTTATGCGGATGCCATGTTGAAGTACGGGTCTGACAAACCGGATCTGCGCAATCCACTGCTGATTGTGGATCTGAGCGAAATGTTCGCGGGTTCGGCCTTCCGTGCGTTTGCCGGGAAGACCGTTCGTGCCATTAAACTGCCGCAGACTTCCGACCGCACCCGTTCGTTCTGGGACAAGCTGGAAGAGCAGGCGAAGCAGGCCGGCGCAGCGGGACTGGCCTGGCTGACTGTCGAAGCGGACGGCACGCTCAAGGGACCGGTCGCGAAGTTTCTGAGCCCGGAAAGCACCGCGCTGATGATTGCGACCATGGGCGCTGTCGCCGGCGATGCCATCATCATCCTGGCCGACACCGATAAAGCAAAGATGTGCAAGATCCTCAGCACGCTGCGCGATTCGCTGGGTCGTCAACTCACCCTGATTGAAGAGAACGTTTACCGGTTCTGCTGGATCGTCGATTTCCCGATGTACGAGAAGGACGAGGAGACGGGCAAGGTGATTTTCAGCCACAATCCGTTTTCCATGCCGCAGGGCGGTATGGATGCGCTGAATAATCAGGATCCGCTGACCATCAAGGCCTTCCAGTACGACATTGTCTGCAACGGATACGAGCTTTCGTCGGGCGCGATTCGTAACCACCAGCCTTCCATCATGTACCGCGCGTTTGAGCTCGCCGGTTATGGTCCGGAGGAAGTGAATGAGCGCTTCAAGGCGCTGATCAATGCGCTGAAGTACGGCGCGCCGCCGCACGGTGGGATTGCTCCGGGAATCGACCGTATTGTGATGTTGCTGGCGGATGAGCCGAATATCCGCGAAGTCATCATGTTCCCGATGAACCAGAACGCGGAAGATCTGATGATGAACGCGCCTAATACCGTTCGGCCGCAGCAGTTGAAGGAACTGCACATTGCTGTGGTGCAGCCGCCGAAGAAGGTCTGACTGGCAGGGGTTGCGCTCAACAGGATGTGTTGAGCTATACTCAGCGCATGGCTCAACTAAAGCAGAGTCGCCGTCATTGGTCTCCCGCCGTTGCCACCGTTTCATTTCGGCCTGCCGCTCTTATGCTGGTTGATCTGGCACCTCTCCTCGGCCGCATTGTGTCAGCCCTGGGCAACAACGCGGCCGCGAGACTTCTTGATGCGGACCGCGCTCAGGTTTCCCGATGGAACTCCGGCTCGGAAGCTATCGGGTATGAGATGGGCCGGCGCATCGTGGACCTGCATGATGTCCTCACCCGGATCCTGCGCGTGTACCATCCGGATGCTGCTGCACTGTGGCTGGTCGGCTCGGAACCGCTTCTGGGCGGTGCCCGCCCGATTGACGTTCTGGTAATGGAAGGCGCATCTTCCGTTGTTCGCGCTATCGACGGCATCGCCGAAGGGGCTTTCGCCTGACGCGTGGCTGCACTGTTTCGAGTTTTTCCTTACAACGCAAATACCGCAGTTGATGAACCGGGCGGGGCCTTGTTTATTCCCCCTCAGGGCGGCGGAAGGCTGGATAACCCCTCGTCTTATTCCGTGCTCTACCTCAGCAATTCCGGGCCTGGCGCAATTGCGGAAGGATTCGGTCGCTTCCCGGAGTGGGGCCCGGGTATTCTTTGCGGTGTCCCCGGTTTGCCAGGCAGCGTTCGGGCAATCGCCCGCTACCGCATTGCGGAAGAAACGCCTGTTTGCGATCTGGATGATCCGGCGCGGCTGGTCAGTCTGGCGCTGCGTCCCTCTGAGGTTGTCAGCAGAGACTATGCGCAGACCAGAGCCTGGGCGTTGCGGATTTACCAGCAAAATATCTGGGCCGGAATCCGTTGGTGGTCATACTATAACCCGGCCTGGTCCAGTATTGGCCTGTGGGATATCAAGGCACTGATCGTGGAGGACATAACTCCCCTGCGGCTCGATAATCCGGACCTGCTTGAGGCCGGTCGGAGCATTGTGCGGCGGATTGTCCGCTGACTGATTATTTCCCCGCGACCGGCGCCAGCGCCATCACCGCGTAAGCGGTGGCAGGATAGGAGATCCACTGGTCGTGACCGAAGGGAAAACCGCTTTCGAAATACGGCTGAAATTTCACGGCGCGACTGCGAACGTACCACGAACCATCGGGAAACTGGGTGTTCAGCAGGAACGCCGCACCTCGCTGATAAGTCTTATCGGGTGCCTTCAACATCCCCGCTTTTCGCAGCGAATACATCGCCACACCTGTACCGTAAGCATCGGAATCGAAATGCGGCGTTTGCGCCCAACCGCCATCTGCCCGCTGGGCGCTCAATAATTTAGCGGCGACTTTGCGCAGGTCCGGTTTGGCTGCACCTGCCAGCCAAAGGCCCGTCAGCCGGTCGGCTTCTTCCACCGTCGTCAGTCCGGGAGCGGTGAGCAGCCATTTTCGGGCCCGTGCAATGCGGGCGTCCAATTCCGCCTGGCGAGCAGGCCATCCGTAGGTCTTCATGGCGGATATCGCCATCATGGTTCGCGTGATGGAACTCTCGCCCAGTGGTGCCCGGGTGGTCAGTTCGGTCCAGCTGCCATCAGGTGACTGGCTTTCGGCGATGAAGTGAACCATGGCATCGGTCAAGGCAGACGTCGGCTCGCCCATCTCCGCCATCCCGGCCAGGGGATACGTGTAGGCCTGATAACCGCCTCCGCCCGGATTGATCAGCGGCAGGTCGTTCATCGCCCTCGCACCCTCCACGACCATGCCATCCAACAAAAGTTGCCGAAGCTTCCCGTTCGCCTCCAGTCCAGCCGCTTTCACCGCTCCGAATACCCGACCCGCGAAGGGCTGGTGATGGCAACCCACGCAGCCCCCGCCTTCACGGAAGAAATCCTGACTGGATTTTGCCAGCAGCGTGGAAGCGCGCTCAATCGCAGTCTTTGCATCCGGCTTGTAGTCGTCGGGCCGCACCGGGGCGGGGTGCAGTCCTTTGCCCTTTGCGCCGGCATTCTTCAGAATTTCCAGCACGGCGGGGTTCCGAAAACGTTCGGCCCAGTCGAGCGCTGTTTCCCCGAAACGATCTGGCGTGTTGAGCTCCGCTCCGGCCCGAATCAGCATTTTGACCACGGCGGGATTCGCGTGGTCCACCGCGACTGCCATCATCAGCGGCGTCATCTTGCGGACATCCCTGGCATTTACCTGAGCCCCGGCTGCCAGCAGCGCGGCCGTGTTTGCCGGATCGCCGCATGCCGCCGCATCCATCAGAGGCGTCGCGCCCGCGAATTCGAGTGGACCATTCTTTACGACGGGTGTGTCCCGAATCGGCGTGTCTGTTTCAGCACTGGCCCCCATCAGGATTTTCGCCCGCGCTCCGCCGTCGCAGCTGTCTACAGCGCGCAACAGGGCCGTGAATCCGCTCGGATGCTGATAACGCGCATCAGCCCCCTTTTCGATCAACAAACGCAATGTGTCCGGTTCCAGAGTTGCCGTCGCGCGCGTCAGGTAATCGTCTGCGTCCCCTCGCTTATACTTTGCGTCGGCTCCATGCTCCAGCAGCCAGCGAACCGTGGCATCGTTGCCCGGTACCCCGATTGCCACCCAAAGCGGTGTGCTGCCGTCGCTCGACTTCGCGTTGACATTGCCGCCCTTCGCCACCAGCAGCCGGGTCTTTTCCAGGCTATAAGCCCCGTACATGACGGGCGTGGCTTTGGAGGTGTTGACGGCGTTTGGATCGCTGCCCGCTTCGAGCAGGATTCGAACGGCATCCGTGCTGCCGTAGACGGCTGCGTAGTGGAGCGGAGTCCAGTCCAGTCTGTCGCGAACGACGGATGGGCCCGATTTCGCCAGTTCCCTGAGCGTTTGTAGCTCATTGGCGCGAATGGCACGGAAGTAATCTTCGGCTCCGCCCGATGCAGCTTCAGCTGTCACGACGAAAACGATACACAATTCAGAAAGCCGTAAGGTGCGCATGTTGGTCCTCGCTACTTTTTCTTCAACCGCTTAATCATTCGCAGTTCGTTCTTCTGTCCTGGGATTATCTGATAGTGCACCTCATCCATCAGAGTTTTCATCAGGCGCATTCCCAGGCCGCCCGACCGCCTGTCCGCCACCATTTGG
The DNA here is from genome assembly GCA_038319515.1 of Bryobacterales bacterium. GTDB lineage: Bacteria > Acidobacteriota > Terriglobia > Bryobacterales > Bryobacteraceae > BOG-234. The sequence continues at coordinate 14,244 of JBBQDH010000081.1, read as the reverse complement.
TCCAGGTTCTCTTGTGACACAAGCGAAGGGTCAAAGCCTTTTCCCGTATCGACAATTTCAATTTCCACCGAATCCTCATCCAGCGTGGCGCGGATGGAAACCTCCTTGGTGACTTCGGGCCCATAGGCGTGCTCAATCACATTGGCGCACGCCTCATCCACCGCGAGCTCCAGCTTGGCGACGTCACACGGCGGAAAGCCCGCACGGGTGCCGATACCGTTCACGAATTCGCGGATCATCGACAGGTTTTCTGTGTTTGACGGCACCTGCAGAGAGAAGGTTCGTTCAATGGAAGCCATGTTTTATGCCCCTTTGGCTGAATTTGCGAAACTGCTCTCCGCCTCTGCCACTCCTGGCAGCATCTCGAAGATCTCGCTAAACCCGAGGATTTCAAACACCTGAGATACCTTTGGCGTGAGGCTGCAGATCTTCAGGTCGCCACCCGCTTCCCGGATGTCCTCAATGAAACTCATGAAGACGCCGAGGCCTGCTGACGAAATATAGGTGAGTTCGGCGCAGTCCGTAATGAGCCGGATATGGCCGCCGTCGAATTCCTCCTGAATTACCTTTTCGAAATCCGGCGCGGTATGTGCGTCCAGAAACCCGATCAGTGTCAGGACTGTGATGTCCCCTGACTTCCTGCGCTGCACTGTAAATGAAGTTGCCACCCGTAGTTATCTCCCGTTTGAACTGGTTGCCGGATTCACCCGCAGTACGGCGATGGTGAGATCGTCCTGCGAATGGCCGCCCTTCAGAAACTGTTTGACTTCTTTCAGTATGCTATCCCGCGTGGCAGTCGCGTCCATGCCGTCAGAACGTTCTACGACGGCCATCAGGCGCTCTTCGCCGAACTGTTCGAGTTCGGCATCCATGGCTTCGGTCAGGCCGTCGGAATAAAACACCAGCGCGTCGCCCGGCTCCAGCTCCAGTGTCTCGGTGGCGAGAGTCCTGGCAAACAACGCAGGCCCTGCGATTCCAAGGCCGATGCCGGTTCCGGACAAGAGTCGTGTCTCCTGCGCCGCGTGGCGTCGCCAAACCACCGGATTGTGCCCCGCACGTACATACTCCATGCGCCTCATGGCGGGATCCAGCACGCCCAGCGCCATGGTCACGAACATCTTCTTTTTTGTGACGGTGCGCAGGTGTTTATTCACGGCGCCCAGGATGAGTCGCGGATCGTCAGACTCTTCTGAGGCTGCGCACAGCAGGCCCTTCGTCAGCGTCATGTAGAGCGCGGCTGGAACGCCCTTGCCCGAAACGTCTGCTACTCCGATTCCCCAGCGTCCATTCCGAAGGCGCAGGAAATCGTATAGATCGCCGCCCACTTCCCTGGCCGGATCGCAGGAGGCGGCGAGCGTATAGCCTTCCAGAGCCGGGGCTTTGGCAGGAAGCATCAGTTGCTGCGCGGACCGGGCCACGTTGAATTCGGCCAGAAGTTCCTCACGCCGTGAGCGTACCTGCACTTTGGCGCCGGACTCGCCGTAGAGTTCCGCGACCACTTCAGGTCCTTTGGCCGCGATCACCAATACCACCAGAATTATGGCGGCGAGGGCAAAGAGCACAACCGAACCCGATGTCTGGAGCGCGGCCGAGGGCTGCACCAGCCAGGCACCCGCCGCCACGATAATCCTCGCCGAGCAGTGCGCCGCAAGACCGCCCAGCATGCCAAAGCGGAAATAAGTCCACAGCATCGTGAGGCCAACCAGCGATGCATAGGCAAGATTGGGAACATTCGCGCCGCGAAACGGCGACCCCAGCATTCCGAATGTCAGCAAGGCAAAGACAAATATCAGAATCCGGCTCATGCCGGCGGAGCGGGAGATTCGCAGGGCAAGAGGAATAAACAGCCCAAACAGGCCGGCAACCGCGATGGAATCCTGCCCCACAGCGTTCAGCAGTACATTGAAAACGGGAAATCTGCTCAGCAGCAGATTGTCTTCGTAGCCCTTGAAAAAAGGCACTCTCAGCATTGCCGCGACGGCCATCGGGATCCCGACGATCACCGGCGAAAGCATCATTCCCCCGAGGATTTCCGCAGCGACAAGGCGACTGAAGAAGGCGCGCGAACCGAGCAGTCGAAATCCGCGGATACGCGAGGCATGCAGGCGCGCGTTGAGCACCGTGCCTGCGCATATCGGGTAGAACATCAGGCCCACCACAATGCCGGCAACCGTCAGACCCAGGACCTTTATCGCAATACCGGACACCTGTGGGACAGCAATCATTTCGTCGTCCCACTCGATCAGGCTTGTCAGAATGACAATCGCCGTGGCTCCCGCGGAGATCAATATGACGGCACGATCTTTCAGCGCCCGGGCGGTGCCGGCGCTGCCTTCGCGAAGGACGGGTATCGCCATCGCGAACAGCAAAATAAGAAACCAGATCACGCCGCTTGCAAGGCGCACGACGGGGACGGAGGTCAGTTTCTTCTCGGTGTTTTCGGGCAGCCTGAAGTCGGTCTTCGCCTGCCACACCACGCCGTCGCGAACAATTGTTTCGACGCTGATGCCGGGCGAATCCACCTTTGTTTCCCCCCGCTGCCATTTGTACGACATTCCGTCGCCCATGGGGACGCCGGCCGCGGTCATGATGTACTTCGCCGAGTCACCACCCGTCATCAGGTGCATGGCATTGTCGACAGGCGCCGTGGCGGCCGGGGCCGATTTCTTCTCTGGTGGTAGCAGCGTCCATTCGAGCGGCCGGCCGTCTGTCCGTGTCGTAATCTTCGCTTCGGGCCCGCCTTTCGAAGATTGAAAGCTTGCCAGAACGCGTGCTTCCGGGAAGGCCTTTGCCACGCTGTCAGCCGGCATGTCCCGGTGAAGCTCCTGGTTTTTCAGGAGGGTCTCTGCTTCGGCTCGGCCGGGCCATTCCTGCACGTTGGCGCCGTGGCTTACGGCCACCCGGCGTGCGGCCTCAATGTAACCCTGGCGGTCGAATTGCAGCCCCAGGCGTGTTGCCGGATGTAAACGTGGAAAGGCCCAGACAAGCCAGAATATTGCGATCACCGATACGAGGCAGGGTGCAACCCAACGGTTCTTCATGCCAACATCTCTCATGCCAACACGCCCCAGGCCAAACGGGTTTCGTTCTGCGCATCCGATCTGACGTGGATGACTACCAGAGTCAAATCATCCGGTTCCGCAGATTGCCTTGTGGATCCGAAGCAGTGTTCACGAATTGCATCGGCCTGATCACTGCGGCCGGAAGCAAACCAAAGGCCCTGGCGAGACACAAAATCGCGAATGAGCATGGTGACGAACTCCTCCGGCTTACGGTTCCCCTGAGCCATGCGACGGCCAATTCCGTCTGTGAACAGCACAACGTGATCGCCTGCGGAAAGAAATGCACGCCCCTCTGCCATGGGATCGGTGCGACCCTTTACCGGGACCATGCGTTCCGGGGTCTCACCGCGGCTTTCTGAGACCAGCACCACCTTCGGATAGGCGCCGGTTCGGGCAAATCGCAGTTCACCGGCGGTGGTGTCGATCACTGCAAATGCGAACCCGGCCACCTCAGAAACGTTGGCCGTGCCACTGGCTTCGAAGATGGACGCGAGGGCTGATTCGAGGCGGGTCAGAATCTCAACCGGGTCCCGATAGCGTTCTACGCACTGCATCAGGTATCCCTTTGCAAGGGCAATGTTGAGTGCTGCCGCCAGGCCCTGATTGTTGCCTTCCGCGATGAAGATGCCCAGTCGCCCGTCGCCGAGGGGGAAGAAGTCATAGAAATCGCCGCCTACCGTTTCAGCAGGGACGCAGGCGGCGGAAATGTGCAGGCCCGGGAAGTCCGGCACGGAGTCCGGCAGAAGGCGCAATTGCGCTTCACGGGCTGCCGATACTTCGGCTTCCAGAGACTTCCGTTCCGCAATATGTTTTGCGTAGAGTGGGCGTACCTGCTCTTCCGTAACGGTCTTGCCGCGCAACAGGCTTAGCAACCCGAATGCCGTGATGCCCAAACCCGCCAGCAAATGCAGTTGCAGCGACAAGCCCGACAGGGCGATCGACGTGGCGTATGAGCCGGCGATTCCGATGGTGGCGAAAACCGCCGTCAGGCAGACCATGGTGGCAAGCAGATCCAGCCAGAAGAACGGCACCAGAAGCGCTGCAACCAGAATGGATGAAGTAAGAAGAAACTCAAGATCGGAACGGCTATGTACCCGGAGAGCCGTCAGCAGGACTGCGGAAAGCAACAGAACCGGCACACGAACTCGCCGCGATTTTACATAGCGCTGCAGAAACGCGAGGGGCTGAAGCAATCCGGCGGCAGCCAGCGCGAGTGACATCAGCGGGTAGATGACGAAAGGCATGATCCAGGCGAATTGCATCATCGGACCGGCCATGTTTTGTGTTGCCTGCGGCTCCGCGATCCGGAACGGAATTCCGCAGATGCCCAGCGCCAGCACAATCCACCCGGCGAGGGCCATTCCCAGCAACACGGCAGCCCCGACATTCGTGCTGAAGATGTTGCCGGTGAGCAGGGCGTCCAATGAGGTAAGCTTGCCGGGGAATGCCTCGCGGACGTCGCCCTCCCCGCTGCCGTAAGCTGCCGCCAGCACCCCGCCGGCAATCACACCCATGACGGCAAATACCGCCACAATTGCGGCGAAGGGTACGGGGCCCGTCTGCCCGTTCAGGACTGCGTTGAAGGCGAGCACGACGCAGAAGCATCCGCACAGCAGCGAAACCAGAAGACTGCGCGAGTGCGAAACTTCCTGTTGCAGGGTGCGGCTGGTATAGCGATAGATGCTGAAGAGAGAGACCAGACAGACAAAGACAGATCCCGCGATTGTCATCGCTGTCTGCAGCCAACTCTTACTTTCGGACATCGCGTTCTCGTCCGGCGTGACGGTACTGCGAAGTGCGGTCACCTTGCTGCCGTCCACCTTCACCACGGTCTTCAAATCTGCGTCGGGAATATCGGGTGCGTGGAACGTGTAAGCGCGGATGGTCCGCTTGTCAGGCCCGGGTTCGTTTTCCACTTGTGGCGCGCCGAAGCGGAACCCGTCCGGCAGGTGTGAACTGGCCAGCGAGACGGCCTCCGCCTCGGTCAGTTCCGGCGTTGCGGGTGCCAGCGCCTTCCAGTCAAACCCGATCACTTTACCGTCCACTGAGACGAATACCTGCGCGGACTGAGCGTCTTTGGGGTTACGAAAGGCGATGGCGCCGAAGATAGGCGGCGCGACCTGCCAGACGCGCTGGCGGGCTTTCCTTTCGTTCGCAAATTCCCGAACATTGTCGCCCGTGTTGTAGGTGGTTGTCACTTTGAAACCGTCCACGCGGACTTCCTGTTCCAGAAGGAATTCCTGCGCAATTCGGATTGCGGTGGCGCGGTCGGTCGTCACCGAAACAACGGTGGGAGGGGCATCGTGCACCAGTAGCAGGAAGCCGGCGATCAGGGCGAACGGGAACAGAACTAACGCGGCGGCAACGACGCGCCGGCTGTTGCGTGATCGCGCTATCGTATCCGGAAGTAAGGCACTAAGGATTTGATCCGGCATATGCCTGAACGGCCAATTATGGCATGTTAACCACGTTTCAAAACAAGCATCGTGATGTCGTCAAACTGCGGGGCGGTTCCGGCGAAGGCATCAATAGCTTCGAAGACGCGGTCAACCACATTGGTGGAGGGCTCGTTGCAGTGCTTTGTCAGCACCTCCACCAGTCGGTCAGAACCGAATTCCTCTTCTGCTTCGTTCTGCGCATCGGTCACGCCATCGGAGTAAATCGCCAGCAGATCGCCGTCGTGAAGTTCGAAGGTTTCCTCGTCATAGACGCGGTCAGGGAAGAGACCGAGCGCCATGCCTGTGCAGACCAGCATCTCCACGCTTCCGTCCGCCCGGACGATGATGCCGTCGGTGTGCCCGCAGTTGATCCACCGGCAGGCTCCGGTGGAGGCTTCATAAATGAGCAGCAGCGCGGTCGCGTAGCGGTTGGAGGGCGTGGTGGCGTAGAGCAAATCGTTGGCGGTCTGCGCCACGATTTTCAGGGAGCTCTCACGGAACACCAGGGCTCGCAGCGTCGCCTGGATGTTGCTCATTAACAGGGACGCAAAAATGCCTTTGCCGGAGATATCCACAACGCAAACCAGATGTTCGTGGACCGGAACCGATGCGGGCACGTGGATTACATCGTAGTAATCCCCGCCCACTTGTTTCGCCTGGCGATTGCGCGCCGCGACGTCAGTTGCATGCAGTGTGGCGAGTTTCTTCGGGAAGAGCTCGGTCTGGATATTCGCCGCCAGCGCGAGTTCTTTCTCCATCTGTTTCTTGCCGATGGTTTCGCGAAAATGCCAGGCGTTATCGAGCGCCACGGCGGCCTGGGCGACCAGACCTGCGCCGAACTCCAGGTCGTCCGGGTTGAAGGCCGCGCCCAGCATGCGCGGGCCGCAGACCACGGCACCACTTGTGTCCCCGGCGGAGCGGATTGGAATGACCAGGGAGCCTGCGGGAAGCCCCAGCGCCTCGGCCTGTTCCGGGGGCAGCACGGAGGCATCCGGCAGTGCCTGAACTGCTTCGCGTTGTTCTTCCAGTTTTTCGAGACGCAGGCCACGCTGTCTCAGAACTGTCGGTTGCCCTTCTTTCCATGCGACTACCCCGGACTTCGTGACGGCCCAACGGCCGGAAAACGTCAATAGCAGCAGCTTTGCCACTTCTTCCGGATCAAGGGTGGCGGCCAGACCGCGCACCAGATCGAGAAGCGCCCGGAGTTCCTGCACTTTTTGATCGAGTTCGCGGTTGAGCCGTACACTCTGCCCGTGTGAGAGGGCGTTTGCGATCACGCTGGCAGCCAGCCCCAACAGGGCGCGGACGAAGTCGGTTTCCTCGGCGTCAAGCGGCCCGCGTGCGGGTTTCCCCAGAGCCAGGGTGCCAACCTGTTCGCCTTCGCCGCCGATCTCAAAAACCAGTTCGAGCCCGGCGGTCTGTGCTGCTTCCACGGTGAAGAGCGCGTCTTTTTTTAAAGCCGCGCAGCCTCGCGATACCTGGACGATGCTGGTTTCGCCATTTCGTATGGCCACTGCCCCGCGCATGATCAGATAACGGCCCATGACGGTACGCAGCAGGTGACCCAGGAGTTCGTCGAGATTGAGGTTGGAATTGAGGAGTTTCGCGGATTCGAGAAGCGATTCGAGTCTGGACTGGCTCAGGCTACCGGGGATTTGGGCTGGCGAGGTCATTCGATTTATTATGCGGTATCCTCCGATATATGGGCGTTCAAACCGCCATTTCGATTGACGACTGTCGTCGCACGCAAGCTCAGTGTATTTTTTTGTGGCTTTGAGTAAGCGCACTCATTCCGGGCGTTGCGGCGCTCCATCCCGGTCGCGTCGTTTCTACACCTGCGACGGCCGGCTGAATGAGGCTGTTTCTCTGACAATTCCCGAACCGGGTGTCGAACTGAAACAGGCCGACCTTTTCGATTGGCAGCCTACTTCGAAAGATCGATCACTGCGTATTCATTCATCTCAGCGACGGTAAATTCCGTGGCCTCGGCGTCTGCACTGAAATCGACCAGCTTCGCGCCGGAAACGCCAAATATCTGCACGGCGGACTTCGGGAAGCCTCCCAGGACGCGCACACGCATACCTGTGACCGGGCGCTGCGAATAATTCACCAGGTGAACGCGGATATGCCCGGCATCTCCGGTTAAATGGCCGATCACCACTTCCGAGCCATAGACCCGCAGCAAACGCCTTTCGTCGCCGAGTTGCTGCCGGATCGCATAGGCCTGTTTGCCTGGATCACCGGGCTCTGTCTTTGTGACATTCACCGGCAGTCTTGCATCCGGGCTTTTGACCACACGGTACAGCAGATTCCGGCGCGCCAGCAGATTCATCATCTCCCCCGCCTGCGTACTGCGGTCGTCCACAAACCCAATATTCGCGAGTGCCGGAGCGCTGTCGGGCGGCAGGGCTTTGAGGAAGTCCAGCATCTTGCCGAATCCCGCAAGGCCGTCGTCCCCGGTCTTCACGAACGCGGCGGCACCATAGGCGAAGGCTTCTGCTGCGGCGATCGCGCTCAGCTTGCCGGGCGCATCAATGCAGAACTTCCCTTGCGGATCGCGCGCGAATCGCCAGGCGTTTGCATCCACCCAGGGGCTGGATGTCGCCCGCGCCACGTTCGCGCGGAAATTCACTTTTGGCCCTGATAGTGCAACACAATCAGCAGGAGCGGGTCGGTTCCCGAGTAACGCAGGCAAGGCTGCCGCAACCAGTAAGAGCATCAGACGCGGATCGCCTTTTCTATAATTTTAGTGATGTCGTAAGTGCCCAGCCCAAGGCCTGCCGCGAATTCGATATGCCCGGGCTCGCGTACGAAATTATTCGCATTCGGGTCTTTGTCAAAGCCTTTGTGTAAATTCTGCGAGCCACGGTCCCACACAGAAATCGCACTCTCTTCCTTGCGCTTCGCTTCAATCACGTCCAGCAGCAGGCGGTCCATAGCCACCGGATCCGTCCCGAACATCATCTGCTTCGGATAGAACCGAAAGCGCTTTTCATGCAGAAACGGTCCGCCATGCCAAACACCGCGCATGCCGTCCATAATGTTCAGCACTGTCTTCGAACGCAGCGGTTCGGTGGAGGCGAGCGTACCGATAAATGACAGCGTATTCGTTTTGGCGAACTGATGCGACCGCGCCACGTTGGAGAAGTTCCCGTACGCGATGTTCTTCAGGCAGCCCGTCACGCCGGACGCCCCGTGGTCCTTCATGTTCGGCACATTGATGATTTTGGTGAAGCGTTCCGTCACGTGGCGCACCAGCATGGAACGCGTGTCGTCTTCGCCGAAGAAATCCACTTCCACGTAGGTCGCCGGGTCATACCCCAGGACGGATGTACGGGTCTTTTCAATGCCATCGACATGCACGCCGGCCGGCACGTAGTTTTCGTACTGAACGGTCGCCATCTGATCGGGAAAGCGCTCGTAGATCCAGATGTTCTTTGCCGGAACGCCCACCGCCATCAGGTTCCGCACAATGTCCGCAACTACTTCCGGGCTCGACATGACCATTGGCGCGCCGGAGCAGTTCACCTTGATGCCGACTACATCCGCGGGATCGAAGAAAGACCGCCAGGCGTCTCTGGCGTCGGGCATTCCGGTCAACCCGCGCATGCCCCGGGAGATCATTTCCTGGACTGTTGGAACGTCGATCTTCTCGGTCACTATGTCGATAGCGTGTTCCGCGCGAACCCGCACCACCTGGCTCGGGTATCGGCCCGGCATGCCTGGCACTGCGAGCGGCCTGTACTTCGAAACCGTCCGATATTTCGGCAGTTCGTTGGAAAGGGCGGCGCCCTGCACCGGGCCCCCGAATGCAGGCACAACAGCGGCAACGGATAAGAATTGTCGGCGATTCATATGTCTTGTCTTCTTTCCTCTATTACCAGGGTCTACTTGCGGTTGCGAACCGTTGAATTCAGCGTGCCGTCCCAGCTGTCCGCGCCCTGTGCTTTGTAATTTCTGTCGAGCGTCTTCCAATCATCGCGCGAAATGCCGTTCAGGTCATAAACAACCTTGCCATCTTTCACGGTAAGTTCACAGTTCAGCTTCTGTGTGCCGTTGAGTTTCGCGCCATAGGAATCGATGAACCCAAATTGTCCGCGTTCCAGCTTCAATACGGCCAGATCAGCAATGGCGCCAACGCTCAGGTTTCCCAATTCCCCGCGCCGAATCTCACGCGCCGGTTGCCAGGTGGATTCCGCAATCACGGTCTTCAGGCTCTGCCCCATGTTGAGGAATTTCGACATCACATTCAGCATGTCCTTCATGCCGCCCGCCGCGCTGCTGACATGCAGGTCGGTCGAGATGGAATCCGGGATCCAGCCCTGCTGCAACGCCGGTACCGCCTGCCGAAAGAGAAGGCTTCCGCCACCATGCCCGACGTCAAAGATCACGCCGCGTTTGCGCGCTTCGGGCAGGTAGGCGAGCAGTTTGTTCCGCTCATCCAGCATCGGCACCATATCAAGGTACATATGTGTGGAAATATCACCGGGGCGCAGTTTTTTCAGCACCAGATCCTGGTAGGGGCGCTCAGGCCGGAATACGCCAAAATCCACCATCAGTGGAATGTTTGCCGTCGCGGCGGCTTCAAGCGCGCGGTCCACCGGAATCCACTCGGGCCCGGCATAGTGCGCGGTCTTGATTCCGACAATCACATCGGCGTTCGCCTTCGCGCGTTCTGCCGTGGCCTTCGCATCCATATCCCCGGTGTCCTGTTCAATCAGCCCGCCGCCCATGCCGTTGCCGACGATATTCAGGAACGCCAGTACGCGCGTCTTTGCACGGCTGATCACGCGGTCTTTGAAATCGGGAAAGTTGCGCCAGCCGGAACTGCCGGCATCAACCACGGTGGTGACACCGCTGCGGAAAGTGTGGCCATCCGGATAGACGCTCAGATCCCCCGCATAGGAAGCCTTCATGCCAGTTCCGGTGTAGACGTGAACATGGATATCCACCAGCCCGGGCGTCACGTAGAGCCCCTTCAGATCAATGGTCTTGCCCGCCAGTGTTGCCGGAATATTGATCCCCACCCCCGCAATCTTATGGTCTTTGATTGCGACATCGCGCACCGCGTCAATATTGTTTTTCGCATCGATGACGTGGCCGTTCTTCAGCAGGAGATCGTATTGTGGCTGAGCGATCAGGGGCACGGCCAGGAGGATGAAAGCAGCGAGTCTCAAACACACAGTTTATAACGCACTTGCGCAGACGCTACCCGTCCTGAGAGGATGAGACCTTGCATCTGATACTTCTCGCCTTCGGCGCCGTCGCATTCCTGATCTTTCTGATCCTTGCACTTCGCATGCACGCCTTTCTGGCCATGCTGATTTCCGCCTTTGCCCTGGGGCTGGCCGCCGGCATGAAACCGGTGACTGTACTGAAGTCGATCCAGGCCGGATTTGGTGACGCCCTGGGTTTCATCGCTGTCGTATTAGGCCTTGGCGCCATGATCGGGGCGTATCTGGAGCACTCCGGCGGAGGCAGGGCGCTGGCCGACTGGCTCATCGGGAAGTTCGGACAGGAGCGCGCGGCCTGGGCTCTGATGGTGGCCGCTTTTCTGGTTGGCATGCCCATCTTCTTCGAAGTGGGCTTCATCATTCTGGTGCCGCTGGTTTATAGTCTGACCAGGGAAGGGAAGCGTTCTCTGCTGGTTTATGGCCTTGCCATGACCGCGCCGCTGACGATTCTGCACTCCCTTGTACCGCCCCACCCGGCGCCTGCGGCAGCTGCGCAGTTGCTGGGCGCCGACCTCGGCCATGCCATCCTCTACGGCGTACTTCTCTCCATTCCGATGACCCTGGTCAGCGGCATGCTCTACGGCCAGTGGATCGCCAAACGAATCACCGTGCCGCTGCCCGCTGCTGCGCTGGAAGCCCCGCCGGAACAGGTCGCCCATCCACCGTCAGTCCTCGTCGTCACTATGTTGCTGACGTTGCCGGTTTTCCTGATCCTGCTTGCCACCATCTGGCCGAAGAACGAAATCCTCGTGCTGTTGGGGCACCCATTTTCAGCACTTCTCGTCACGCTTATTGCCTCCATGATTCTGCTCGGTTCGGCGCGTGGCCTGAGCAGGGATCAAATCACTACTCTCGCAAATAAAGCGCTCGCTCCCACTGCTTCGCTGCTCCTGATCATGGGTGCGGGCGGGGCGATGAAACAAATTATTGTCGATACCGGGGCCGGTGCCACCATGGGCAAAATGCTCGCCGCCACCAATATTTCACCGCTGATTGTGGCCTTCCTGATGGCAGCTGTTTTGCGGTTGGCTCAAGGCTCGGCAACGGTCAGCATCATCACTGCCGCAGGCATCATGGCACCCATTGTGAAAGTGATGCCGGGCTACAGGCCAGACCTGATGTTCCTCTCGCTCTGCTGCGGCGGCACTTCTTTCAGCATCATGAACGACGCCGGATTCTGGATTGTCAACCAGTACTTCGGGCTCACCGTCACGCAGACTCTGAAGACCTGGACAGTGATGAAGATCATTTCCGCCCTGGTCGGATTCTCCATCGTGCTGGTGATTAACGCTCTGACCTGATCCCCCGCAGCAGTCTCAGCCCGGACAGGCTGACAAGCAGCAGAAATATTGCGAAACTCACCAGAATCACGATGAGGCGCTTCCGTGGCGGCAACTCCTGCGCGGTGACGTTGGCGTTCGGATTCAGGTCCGTGTGCACTTCCAGTGAAACCGTGACTGCGGGCGCACCCACCTCATTTTTCAACACCACCGCGTATTGGCCCTCCCGGTCAATGATGCGCCGAAATGCCCCGGAGGCAGAGTTCGGCGACACTGCCAGGGTCTCATGCGCTTTGCCCCGGTTGAACGCGCGGAATTCGGTCATCGGCAGCAGTTCCATGTGCACGGACGCGCCGCCCTGCAGCACCTCGAACCGACAGTCGACCTCGGTGGGCACCTGCTTGACGGTAAATGGAATCCATCGGTAGTCACCCGGCTCCAGACGAATTGCCTGTGGCGCGGGACCCGTTGTGTTTGCCGCCATCAGCAATGCAAAAACAATCATCATTGCTGGTGCACGATCTTGCCGCCAACCACGGTCAGGCTCACCTTCGTCTTCCAGATTTCGGACTCCGGCATGGTCATCACATCGCCTGAAATCATGATGAAATCCGCCAGCTTACCAACTTCGAGCGAGCCCTTGCGGTTCTCTTCAAACGCGGCGTAGGCACCCTCAATGGTCCAGCTGCGCAGCGTCTCTTCACGCGACATTTTCTGGTCCGGGAACCACCCGCCAACCGGCATGCCGGCATGATCCTGCGTGGTGATTGCGGAATAGAGGCCGTACCAGGGGTTGGGGCTTTCCACCGGGAAATCGGACCCGTTGGGCAAGTGCACGCCCAGCTTCAGCAGCGTCTGCCAGGCGTACGCGCCCTTCAGCCGCTCCTTGCCAATCCTCGTTGCGGCCCAGGGCATGTCGCTCGTCGCGTGCGTTGCCTGCATGGAGGCCAGGATGGAATACTTTTTGAATTTCGCGAAATCCGCAGGAGCAATGATCTGCGCGTGCTCAATCCGGAAGCGCTTGTCGTTCGGGCCCTTGAGCACCTCTCCATACGCATCGAGCGCAGCCCGGTTGGCCGCGTCGCCGATTGCGTGGGTATTCACCTGAAAGCCTCGCGTCAGCGCTTTCGTCGCGATCTCCTGAATCACCTCCTGCTTCGTGATCAGCAGGCCTGTGTTGCCAGGGTCATCCGAATAGGGCTCGATCATCGCCGCCCCGCGCGACCCCAGCGCGCCATCGGCCACCAGCTTGATGCTCCGGATGGTCAGGTAGTCGCCAATTTCCGGACCCTTCACCAGCCATGAATTGAGGAACGGACCCTGGCCGCCGCCCGCCAGCATGACATAGCTGCGGATCGGCATTTTCCCGGCCTTCGCCAGCGAATGATAGGCGTCAATACCTGCTGCGCTCACGCCCGCGTCGTGCACGGAAGTGATGCCGAGCTTTGCGCATTCCTGCAGCGCCCGAAGGATGCGGCGCTCTACCTGTTCCACAGTCGCGACCGGAACTTTGCGCTCGACCAAATCGCGCGCGCGGTCGACCAGCACCCCGGTCGGGCGTCCATTGGCATCCCGTATTACCTTGCCGCCGTCCGGGTCCCTGGTGGCCGCGTTGAGGTCCGCCATTTCCATGGCCTTTCTGTTCACCCAACTGGCGTGACCGTCAACGCGGGTGAGCGCCACCGGGTTATTGGGAGCTGCTTCCGAAATAGAATCGGCGGTGGGGAACTGCTTCGTCGGCCACAGGTTCTGGTCCCATGCCCGACCCAGGATCCACTCGCCGGGCTTCGCCGACTTCGCCGCTTCCCGAACCTTGTCGGCAATTTCTTTTTCCGACTTCATGCCGCGGAAATCAAGGTTTTCAAGAAACGAACCCAGCCCTTCCACATGACCGTGAGAATCGATCAGCCCGGGCAACACCGTCGCGCCTTTCGCGTCGATCACCTTCGTTGCAGGACCAGTCAGCTTTGAAACATCATTGCCGACCGCCACAATCAACCCGCCGCGCACGGCTATCGCAGCCGCTGTGGGCTGCCTGGGATTCACCGTATAAATCCGCGCGTTCACCACCGCCAGATCGGCCATTTGGCCGTACGCGGACGCTGCCGCAAGGAGGATCAGGAGGGTCTTCATAAAGGTCAGTATTGTATTATCGCGTGTTGAACTGATAAGGATGCCTGTCACGGGTGCGCAGGGTGTATCGGGTCATGGCTTGTTCGGCGCTTCGTTC
>JBBQDH010000080.1:0-23305 GCA_038319515.1 Bryobacterales bacterium | reverse complement strand
ATCCCTCTCCAGGGCCAGATTCCAGCTTTGCAGGTTCTGAGACGGGCTGCTCTCGTTCATGCCGGTTGTATTGACAACGCCCGAACTCTTCGCAATGGCAGCGGGGAAGGGGTTCGAAACGGTTAGTGCGAGAGGATTCGTTGTCACTGCGGAGAAAGTCTGCGTGTTTGCGTAAGGGAACGTATTGCTGAAAACGCTGTACCGATAAAGCGAATCCGTTCCGTAAAAGATGCCATATCCCCCCCGGATCACAGTCTTGTCTCCAAACGGGCGCCATGCAAAACCGAACCGCGGCGCAAAGTCGCTGTAGTTGGTCTTCACAATGCCGCGGGGCAAACCAACAGCGGACGCGGTCGTGATGTATTGCGACAGGCCGGTGGACTGGATCGCGCTGTTATAGTCCGCCGTGGACAACAGCCCGTTACCCGCAAGAACCAGTTTCCCGAGGCTGGGGATAAAGACTCCCAAAGAGTTGTATTTCTCTATCGGCTGTTTCGAGAGCTCATAACGAAGCCCGAGATTGAACGTAAGGCGGGAGGTTGCCTTGAAATTATCCTGAACGAAGCCCGAGTAGTTCGATGCCAGATGGTATTCGCTGCCGACCTGGGTAAGGCGGCGGCTGGTCGCTGCATAGCCGAGCACAAGGTCGGCCAGCGGATCGTTCGTGAAACGCCCCAGGAAATTCAGTCGGCCGCGCAGGTCGCTGTAGTCGTGGTTGAAGTACTGGTAGTGAAGCAGATTGACGCCGAACTTCACTGTGTGACGGTCGCGAATCCACGTTACTGTATCGCTGTATTCGAAGTTGTTGTAGGACCATGTTTTCGGCAGATCGTACGGCTGGCCGAGGTCGACATACCCGCTGACGGTCATGTAAGGCAAGCCGAGATCGATCGGATTCTTCGTGGCGCCGAGAAAGCCTGCCTGGGCGGACCAGTCATGATCGCTCCCTTTGGGAAGTTGGTTCAGTGTGCTGCGCGAAAAGTTCACGCTCGCCTCGTCGAACAGCGTCGGCGAAAAGATGTGGATGTAGTGAATTCCCGAGAGCAGGCCGAAGGTATTGTTTGTCGTCCCGAAAGGAAGAACCGGAGAACGGTTGATGATGAACGGCTGGTTCACTGTGTTGCCGTTCCAGATTGCGCTGAACGTCAGCCGGTCTTGCGCGCCGAGCGAGTGGTCTACCTTGAGATTAAACTTTGGGCCGTTGGTGGAAGAATTCCCCTGCGCGATGTAGTTATTGACGTTACCCGAAACATTTGGTTTGGGATAGTAAGCCGCGATTGCGAGAGCAACGGGGTCCAGCCGGGAAGCGGGAATGACGTTCCTGTCGAACGGAGCCTTCTTCGCCAGCGGATCGATGATGATTTCAGGCTTACCGAATGCGGTGACGGCTTTCGAGAAATCACCCTGCAGCATCGCCGTTTGCGGAACTACGCCTCTGGCCGTCTCCCCTGCCACCGAAATCAGCGACTCCCAGCTGACCAGAAAGAAGGTCTTGTCTTTGCCGTTATAGATCTTCGGAATTTGCACCGGGCCGGTCACCGTCACACCAAACTGATTCTGAATCAGCTTCGATTTTGTCGTATCGAAAAAGTTGCGGGCGTCCAGCGCATCGTTGCGCAGAAACTCATACAACGATCCGCGCAGCTGATTTCCACCGCTGCGTGTAACCATGCTGACCACGCCGCCCGCGTAGTGCCCGTATTCGGCGGCGAAACCCGAAGTGATGACCTTGAACTCCTGTACACCTTCGAGCGGCGGCGTCACCATCACGCTGGTATTCCGTCGCTGCGTGTTGTTCATGCCGTCGATAAGGAAGCCCACGTTATCCGCCCGGGCCCCGTTTACCGAAAACTGACCATCTGTGTTGTCGGACTTGTTCACCACGCCCGGAGTCAAATAAGCCAGGTCCGCATAGTTTCGCCCGTTCAGTGGCATCTCGGTGATTTCGGCGTTTGACGTCACCTCGCCTTTCGATCCGTTCTCTGTATTCAGAGCTTCGGGCGTCTCGGACACGGTGATGCTCTGACCGGCTGAGCCGACTTCCATCCGGATATCAATGCGCTGCTCCTGATCGAGATCGATATCGAAAGCCGCCTGTTTATGCGTGGTGAACCCGGTTGCCGTGGCTTCGAGAACGTAACGTCCGGGCGCAAGATAAGGAATGCTGTAATCACCCGCTGAACTCGTCAGGGCCTTGCGGGCCTGGTTCGTTGTAAGACTTGTCACGGTCAGCGATACTCCGGGCACAATGGCGCCGGACGCATCTGTGACGCGACCTACAACGCTGCCGGAGGGAGCTTGTGCGTACACCGGGCACGTCGCGATAAGGAACCACAGAGTCAAACGCATAAATCCTCTTTATCGAACTGAGCGGACCGCCATCTAAAAGCGAGTCGACTGTCCCGTCTAATGCCACCCGAATCGACCTGGTTCTACCCGGAACAAGTCAGAATACCATCGCCCCGTGCTCACAGGGCGGCAATTTGTTGTCTGAAACGGAAACACGATGCGAACCACAACAGGTGTGCCGCAGCCCGGCATAATGTCTGCATCTCCCCTGCTAACTGGTGGGAACCGGGAACCTGTCGCCGGTCGTACGACACCAGTCGGCCAGCATAGCCCGGTGCTCCACAAGAAGATTCCGGAAAGCCGGGTCGACAGCCAGATTCATCATCTCGCCTGGATCTTTGTCGAGATCGACAAGCGCCTCCCTCTGCTTTCCCTCGCTGTACGCGGTGTACTTGTAGCGCTGACCCCGCAGCATACGGCCGTCGGGAGTGGGCCGTTTGCCATCGACCTCGACGCCCTGGATCAGGCGGTCCGACACGACCACGTAAGGGCGGGTGTCTGTACCTCCGCGGCCCTCAGCGGCGGCACGCATGCTGAGGCCGGGCAGATTCGGGGGCGCTTTGAAACCCGCGTAGTCACAAAGCGTGGGGATCATGTCGATGCCGCTATTCACCAGATGGTTGGTCTGCCCAGGCTTAACTACGCCCGGCAGGCTCATGATAAATGGAATTCGTGCGCACTCTTCGTAAAGAATCGTTTTCTGATTCCAGCCGTGCGAGCCCATGCATTCGCCGTGATCGGAGGAAAGGATGACCAGGGTGGTCTTATCGAGCCCCGTCTCCCGCAGGGCCTGCAATACAACGCCGATTTGCTTATCCGCCTTTTCGATCAGCCGATAATAAGCCCAAATGTATTCGCGCCATTTTTTTTCATCGAAATCGCCGACTGGAAACATCGGAGCCGCCTGGTAGGATCTCCGGGTAAGGCCAACGATATCGGGCTCATTCTTCTGCGGCTTTGCGTTCGGGCGGAGCAGAGGAAGCAGATCAAGGGCCGGCGGCGTCCCTGCTTCGCCCAGAGGCAACTTCTGGCCGCGCGACCACTCGGTGATGTTGTGCGGGTTCAGGAATGAGGCCATCATCAGGAACGGCGCTGCGTCCCCCCTGCCTGCCTTTGACCGCAGCCACGCCGACGCATGGGACGCCGTCAGCGGATCATCCATCTTCGTGTCGTAAGTTTCGAAGCCGTGGGTGGGAACTTCCGCTTCCGGTAACGGCAGGTGCCACTTACCGTAGTAAGCGGTTTGATACCCCGCATCCCGGAAGATGCGGCCCATGAGCGGGAATTTCGCCGGATCAAGATGTACTCTGGTCCGGTCGTCGTTATCCATGATGCCGGTTTCCGTGGGATAACGGCCTGTGAACATTGAGGCGCGCGAAGGCACGCAAAGCGGATTGGCGCAATAGGCACGGGTGAAGACCATCCCGGACGCGGCAAGCGAATCCATATTCGGCGTATCGATGAACTTCCTGCCGATCCGGTAGCTGGCGGATTCGGCGAACTGCTGGTCGGTGGTGATGAACAGGATATTCGGCCTGGCGGGCGTAGCTGCGGCCGCCAGCGCGGCTGTGGCGCAGCCCCCCAGGAATTCTCTGCGGTTGACCATGTCGTCCTTAGAACTTCAGTTTTAAAGCAAATTGCCAGTTGCGTGGCTCGGACACCGCCGCAGTGCTGATACCGAACGATGCGCTGGTCGGCGTGGTGTTGGGTACGTCGAAGACCGGGTGATTCAGCGCGTTGTACACTTCCGTGCGGAACTGGGCCGTGACCCGTTCCCGAATCACGTAGTTGCGGAACAGCGAGAAACTCCAGTTCGATTGACCGGCGGAGCGGACTCCGCTGAGGCGAATCGGGAAATTCTGGATGTTATTGGCCAGTTGACTTGAAGTCGCTGTCACGAAGCCGGAACCGATGTTGAACCATTGGTCGGGACTCTGCTTCCCCGCAGGGAGCGGAATATTCTTGATATTGCCGATGAACAGGGCGTTGCCGAAGCCCAGCGGCGTGCCTGTCTGGCTGATCCCGGTTCCATTGAGCTGCCATCCGCCCAGAACAGCCCTGACGGGGGCAGGGGCGTGTGCGCCGAAGGTTTTCCCCGCGCCGAAGGGAAGTTCCCACACGGTGCTGAAGGTCAGAATCTGTGGCCGGTCGAGCTCTGAGACAACACGGGAAGGCCGCGGGTCGCTTGCATTCCGGAATTCCGTCGCCTGCATGAACTTCGAATAGGTGTAGCCGATCTGCAGCGTGTAGCCCTTGCTGAAGCGGCGCTGCAGGCGGGTTTGCAGGCTGTGGTACCAGGAATAGCCCTGAGACTCGAGGGCAGAGATCGCGCCAAACTGGGGATAAGGCACCAGCAGGTTCGCCCGCGAACTCGTCAGGGGATAAACCGAATTCAGTCCGGAGAACGGATTGGGGAATGCGGCGGTCAGGAAGTTGATGGCAGCGGTGTCGCGGGTCGGGAGAGTGCTCAGGTACTGCGCCGGGGTCGGGTTGATTTGCTTCGTGACGGCCAGGTGAGTGGTCCGGTTGCCGACGTAGCTGACATCGAGAACGAACTGCATCGGGAGCTGCCTTTGCAGGCCCATGGACCAGCGCTGCGAGTAGGGGGCTTTGATCTTCGGATCGAAGAACTGGATGGCCTGGCCCAGATTCGTGGCGAGTCCGCCGGCGGCACCGGCAGCGGGGATCAGCCCGTTGGGTAAGGGATTGGCCAGTGTGGCGGTATAGGTGACACCGTTGTTCAGGGAAGCCTGGATCGGCGTCACTTGCGAGAAACCACTCTGAACCGGCTGGAGGGTGTCAACGCCAATGGTGCCGAAGTAAATACCGTAGCCGCTGCGAATCACCGTGTTGTCGTTCAGTTGCCAGGCGAGACCGGCGCGAGGCAGCCAGTTGTTGCTGTTGCCGTAGGGGCTTCTGCCCGTTCCGTTCTGCCCGACAAACGTCAGGCCGCCATTCGCCGAAAAGGCGGAGACGGGAAGTTCCGGGATGGGGTTCTTCGCGTAGGCCACAGCCGCCGCAGCCGCGACCGGGCTGGCGACCGATGGATTGAAGGTGCCCAGCAGCCGGTTGTAGCGTTCTGTCGGACCCGTTTCCAGTTCGTAGCGGATGCCAAGGTTCAACGTGAGCTTTTTGGTCAGCTTGAAATCGTCCTGCACGAACGCCCCGGCATACCTGTTCTGCAGTGCATAGTTCAGCGTGGATCCGGACGTGATGCTGCCACCCGGGATGCCGAGGAGCATGGCGGCCAGTTCCTGGCCGAGCGAGGCGGCAGCGGAATTATCGAGCGGCCCTTTTGTGTAGGTGTTGGGGAAAGTGAAGTCGGGCGAAATCGAGCCCGGATAACGATTGCTGAAAGTGCGGAACAGCCTGCCATCCGCGCCGAAGCGGACAGCGTGGCTGCCGAGTTCCTTGTTCAGAACACCCACCAGCGTGTGTGTCGCAGCGGAGGCGTAGCCGTCGCCGTCCGCCCAGTTTGAGAGTGTGGCGAATCCGGCGACGGCAGCCCTCGGCACGGTTGAAACGGCCGGGTTCAGAAGTTTGGTCAGCGCTGTCGGGAAACCCAGATCGGCGAGGTTGGTGCCCTGCGTAACGCGAGCCTCCGGGAACGTTCCCGAAGCCAGGCCATACCTGATATTGAGGACCAGGCTCGGGCTCAGAATACCTACGTAGTCGATGCCGCCGCCGCGGTTGGTCTGATTGAAAGTTTCTTTAGAGGCGGGCACGCCCAGCAGATTCTTCGCGTTGTCGTATTTGAAGTGGTTAATGCGGACAAACAATCGGTGGTTCTGGCTGATCTGGTGGTCGAAACGCGCAAGGTGCGAATCGAATTCCTGGGGGCGTAAGTCCGGGTAATAGAAGTTGTTCGTTCCGTTGCTGGTCCCCGTCTGGTCGGGCAAAGGGTAGAGAGCGACCAGATTCAGCCCCGGCGCGCTGAGCAGGCTTTTCGGAAGAATGTTTCCGGGGAAGGCTGTCCGCTGGTAACGACCGCCGGCGATCGCGGTGGTCGTAAACGGGTTGTAGATCTGATAGCCGGACCCCAGTGCCAACAGAGCTGAAAAGTCGCCGGAGCGTTCGTTCGTTGTCGGTACGGTGCTCGTCTGGTTTTGAGTTGAAGGCTGGCCGTAACGGTTCTCTTCCCATGAGTAGAAGAAAAATGTGCGGTTTCGGCCGTCGTATGCTCTCGGGATGAAGACCGGGCCGCCGATATTGGCGCCAAAACGGTGGTCCTGGTAAACGGTTTTTTTCTTGCCTGCCTTGTTGGCGAAGAAGTCGGATGAGTCGAAGGCGCTGTTGCGGTCCCAGTAATATACCTCGCCGTGAACCTGATTGCCACCGCTCTTGGTGGCGACATTAATGACCGGGCCAAGGACGTGGCCGAAGCTGGCGTCGTAAGGGTTGGCCTGAAGTTTGAAGTCCTGAATGGAACCGGATGGCGGTATAAACGACACGCGGGCATAGCCCTTGCCACGGTCGTTTGTCGTGTCGTTGACGCCGTCGATGTTGTACTGGGTCTGATCGTTACCGCTGCCGTTGACCGTCATGCTGGATGTGCCGTCGGGGGACGACAGCTTCATGATGCGCAGCGTAGTCGTGTTCGCGACGCCGGGACTGAGGCGCTCCAGTTCCAGCGGGTTACCGCCCCGCAGCGGAAGTTCAGCGAGACGGCGGGTCTCGATTACGTCCCCCACCGAGCTGTCGGCCGTGTCGAGGAGCGGCGTGGACCCCTTGACGTCGATGGTGTCGGTTACATTACCCAACTGCAGGCGAATCGTGAATTCCAGCGAGTCGGCGACGTGCAGTTCGATGTCTTTTTGTGAGTAAGTCTTGAAGCCAGGGATTTCGGCTGTCAGCCGGTAGTTGCCAGGCAGCAGGAAAGGCAGGCGGAAGGCACCGGTTTCGTTTGTAATGCCGCTCGATACCACTCCCGATTCCTGGTTGGTCGTATTGACTTTTACCCCTGCCACGCTTGAATCCTGAGGATCGACCACGCGGCCGGAGATTGTGCCCCGGGAATCCTGCGCCGTAAGGACGGTTGAGGAAAGTATGAGCAGTGCGGAAAGGAAGCACGAACGCTGGAAGACGTACATTGTCCTGACTCCTGAACCTGAGCTTAAAAACGTTAGCACAATGGTATAACCGGCACACGCCGGAGTCCAGTACATAGATCGGTCAATCTTTTGTCCAAAACGGAAAGCTGTAGTAATCCTAGTCCAAGATCGGCAAATTCCTTTGTCCGAAACAGCAGAAGTTTCCGGTAAGTCGGCGGATCGGGATCGTGCGCATCCGAAATGAAATGGAGCGGGAAGTCTGCGCGCTGGAACATCGGCTTGGCTGATTGACCAGGCTTTGGTTACGCAGGAAGCGAATCGCCGTGGCCTCGCGGCGATGGCTGGCCGTGGACAAAGTGAAGCCGGAAATCGAAACCCTGTTGCTGAGGAAGGTGCAGGGCTGCCGTTACTTCCGGTGCTGCCCTGCTGCGCTCAAACTGCTACGGCAGCAGTCCTCGCTGGTAACATGACCCTACCGTTTTATGCTGCTCACTTTCCTGTTCTTTCTTCTTTCGCCGTTGATGGCCCAAACGCCTGAAGGAATTCCTGCCGCCGAACTTCCCAAACGGATTGCGGCCACTAAATGGGTCAACGAACCGAAGACGACATTGCCGCACGGGGTGATTCACAAGACATTCTTTTCGAAGGCCCTCAATGCTGACGTCGGGTATCTCGTCTATCTGCCTCCCGATTACGAAACTTCGCCCGGGCGGCGCTACCCCGTGATTTACAACCTGCATGGCGCGGGCGGCAATGAACTGCACAGCCTCGAAGAGGCCCAATTCCTTGACGAGGGAATCCGAACCGGAAAGCTTCCGCCCATGATCATGGCCATGCCCAACGGCGGAATCGCCACCATGTACCAGGATTCGTACGATGGCAAATGGCCTGCCGAAACGCTTATCATCCGGGAGTTCATTCCGTTTATCGACAAGAGCTATCGCACCGTCGCAACGCGCGAGGGCCGCGCGATAGAAGGGTTCTCGATGGGCGGGCGCGGGGCGACGCGTCTCGCGATGAAGTATCCCGAAATGTTCTGTTCGCTGTTCGATCAGTCGGGCAACGTGATGCATACGTCGCAGGATTTCAAGCCCTCTGATGCGCCGTCGATCTGGTACCTGGGACCGGACAAACAGCGCTATATCGAAAATGACGCCTATCTGCTGCTGCAGAAGAACCTTGACAGGATCAAGGGTCGTATGCGCATTCAGGTGTGGTGCGGGACGCAGGACCCAGGGCATCTGGTAACGGTCCGGCAGTTTCACCAGGCCCTGCTCGATGCCGGAGTTGACCACACCTATCTGGAGATCGAAGGGCTTGCCCACAAGCACAACGAGGTGCTCGCGCGGTACAGCAAGATCTGGTTCGACTACCATGTTGAGTCATTCAAACGATCGGGAGCGCTGGGAAACTGACGCCGCGACCGGTGCGCGGTCACTTCTTCATCAGATGTGTGTCGAACCAGCGGACCATTTCACCCATATAATCCGGCGGATTGACGGCGCCTGAGAAGGTCGGGCCGTGTCCCGCTCCGGGAACGATGAGCAATTTCACGGGTACCCCCGCAGCCTTCAGCCTGGCTTCCATCTCGATGGACTGCGAGAACGCGACCTGCTCATCCTTATCGCCATGCATCAACAGAAACGGCGGATCGTCGGGTGTGACGTAGTTGACTGGTGAAGCCTCTTTGAAGAGCCGGTACTCCTCGGTATCTTCCCCACCTTCCCCACCTTCCTTCGGCTTCGCCATCCCCAGAATGAAGTTGCCGTTGTTGCCGGTGAGGAAGTCGATTGGCGCCGCACGCGCGACGACGCACTGCACCTTTGCACTCTCCCGCTCAATCGGGTCGGGGTCGGAAGGCCTGCCCTTGCCGTCCAGCGTACCCAGCATGCTCACCAGGTGCCCGCCGGACGATCCGCCCGACGCGCCGATGCGATCCGCGCGGATACCGAAACGCGCGGCGTTGTGACGGACGAACCGTACTGCGCGTTGCACATCCTCCACCGGCGCCGGATAGCGGAATCGGGGCACGGCGCGATGATTCACCGGAAAAACCGTATAGCCTGCCTTGGCCAGCGCGGCGGCGTAAAGCCTGGACTGGCTGTTGGATTTCAGCTCCGGAGCGCCATAAGCGAGTGGCGACGTCCATCCGCTGCCGGAGATAAAAATAACGCCATATCCGTTCGGTTTTGCGGGCTTGTAAACATCGAGCAGCAACGCTGTGCCGGAGTACATCCCGTAGACGACGTTGGACTCTACCGTATAAGGTTCCGCGGCGTGCACCGCCAGTGCAGGAAGAAGTGCAAGAAGCAAAGTTTTCATGTTTGAGTTTCCGGCTGATGATAGCAGAAGTCAGAACATAAGCTCTCAAGCGGTCTGATTCTGTCTTTCCGGAGTACGCCGCTGGTGATAGTTCCCGCCCTCTGTAACAACAGGACTGAGATATCATGTGGAACCGCAATTAATGAGCAGGACGGGAAAGAGAAAACCCGGAATGACAATGACGAACATTTTCGCCAAGCCCGCGAGATAAGAGAACCCGGCCGATAGGCTATTAGAGGGTAAGACCGGGGATGGGCGCGGAGGGGACCTGCCCGAATCCTGAAGTGGCCGTCCGGGGCGGATAGGGCGGGGCTAAAAGTGTCCGTGGTTGGGAAAGCGCAGTCGAAACGCCCGCGCCTCCCCCTTACCAGTTACCCTGGATTAGAACTTACGCCGAAATTTTGCTGCCAGCAGGGCGAAGCCGCCCAACAGCATAGGTAGCGTGGCAGGCTCGGGCGTCGCAGCCGCAGTCTCACCCGACCAGGAACCGGCTGACGACGTAGTGCCGGCAGTGTTGAAGGTACTGTACTGAAACGATCCGTCCAGGCCACCGTCGTACACATTGCATCCGGTGCAAAGATGACTGTTGGCGAACGTAGACGTCGATGACGTCACGATGCGTGCTGCCTGCCAATCGACCGGCTTGCCGCCCACGGGATAACCATCGTCGGAAAATACATCCCAAGCCGTGATGACTCCGTTCGTGGTCCCGAAAGACAGGTTCTGCAATGTATTACCGAAGGCCGAAGACTTTGTGAACCCGCCCTCGACAGTCAGAGACCAGGAAGTAACATGGCCGGTGTAGTCGGTCTCCGCTGAGGTGTTCTGCAAAGCTGCGTCCAGAGTAACCGAGCCGGTGACATAATTCTGGGTCGTAAACGGAACCAGGTCGTGGTTAGGGCCTGTGCCGTCGTTACGGACGAAATTATTAAAAGTCGCACCGGAAAAAGTGTAAGTGTAAGCGACTGGAGCGGCTTGTAAGCCGAGCCCGCACAGTAATAAGACGGCTGACCGCACGATAATATAGCGTTGTGATTTATGGATTTGCATTTTTTCTTTCGCCTTATAATTTTCAGTTCGGGCTGCTAAAGCTGACCGCCGGAACTTCCATTGGCGCCCCGTGGAAAGCTGTATTGAGGAGCGCTTTGTTTGAGGGCCTTGGTCTGGGGAATGCTTTAGCTTAGCAGATCGCTGGTGTGCGACTCAAAGAAAAGACCAGAAGCGTGTAAGAGCGGTTCAGCGGGTAAGCCGTCAGACTGAGCCCGGATATCTCACAGGTGGCTCGGAGAGCGTCAGTATTTGGGGTTGGAGGCGGCTGCAAGAGGTGGATGGCTGTTCTTTGCTCAGTCAGGTCTTGAGGTTCCCCTGATGGTCCCACGATAAGCCGTAAAGTTACTCGTGCCTGTCGTCAGAACTCGCGTTACTCATAAAGTGTCTGCGCAGGGCAATCCCCGCTGGTCAGCCAGTTCACCATATAAGCGAGAGTTCGTCTTGCCGTCGATTATTTGACGGCATGGTTTACTTATGTCTGATCAGGCTGACTGCTATGCTTCTCGGCGCGGCGCTTTCGAAATGAAACCGGGTTCGATGATTTCGTGATGCGGCATGGAGGCGAACCTGTCCAATTCGATGTTGTTGCTTGTTCCAATCTAAGTTTTCTGCGCCATCCAGAGCACGGGCTGGCGAATGAAATAGTTGCCTCACACCTCGTCGACATCGGAGTCGGCGGGCAGTTTCTTCAAAAGCTCCCTGTAGCCGGCGCGCCCCCACGCCAGTGCTTCATGTAGCAGCGCTTCCTGCGGCATCGACCAGTATTCGAAATACATGATGCCCGGAGCGTTCTGCCAGGTTTTCCTGTCCCTGATGAACGGATACATGTACTCGATGGCCTTTTTGACGCCTCGTCCGTCAGGGGTGTTAAATGCCCGGAGGTTTTCACCACCCTCGGACAGGATCTGACAGGCCGTAGCCAACGCATCGAGATTGAACAGGCGGTAGCCCCAGGGCTTGGTACGGCGCAGTTCCAGGGGGTGACTGCCGTCGGGGGTTATACTCGGCGAACCGCTTCTTAATCGCTTCGAAATCTGCGGGGGAGAGCGCATTTACATCAGCGAGAAACGGGATCGCGCGGGCAACTTCAACCAGATCGGTGGTGTCGATCACGCCGGTACCGCGGCCGGTGAACCGGCACTGGTACCGACAGTTTCATGAGGAACTTACGATGTTCCACGAAGTTGTCGGCGTGGTCATGCCGTCCTGCTGGATAGAGGCTGCGTCGGGATTCTTCGGGTCCGGCCACCAATAGTCGCCTTCGGAGAAAAAATCATGCGGAACGCCAGAGCTGCGTTTACTCTGCGCGGCCGCACAGGCAATTGTAAATCTGAGACGGTTGGTATTACATTAGAATCGCCACTGGCCTGGTGCCGAGACTGAGACCGGACTATTTTTTATCTAAAACGGAAGCTGCCTGGACGGGGACAGGCAAGCGGAAGCGGATACGTGGGCAGATTTTAAGCAGCCTGTAGCTGTGAACGTGCCGGAACCGGGAATATTTTTGTCTCCAGCGGCATATGGACGCTGCGTTCGCCGCCCTTGTGCGAACCTCCGGTTTGCGTTATACCTGAGTTTTCCATTTTAGGGATCTGTTATGACACGACGTCAATTCTCCATAGCGATGGGCGCAGGTACCGCCCTCAGCGCGTCCAGGGTGTTCGGTGCCAACGGCCGTTTACGCCTCGGGCTGATTGGTTCGGGTGGCCGTGGCCGGGAAGACTGGGCCACGTTTCTCAAAGAATCCGATGTTGAGCCCGTGGCCGTTTGCGACGTTTACGAGAACTTTCTGAACCAAGGCATTTCCATGGCCGCAAAGGCCGGCGGAAATGCTGCCGGGCATAAGGATTACCGGCGGCTGCTGGACCGCAAAGACGTTGACGCTGTGATCGTGGCAACGCCGGACCATTGGCATGCGTTGATCACCATCGCGGCCTGCGAGGCGGGTAAAGACGTTTACTGCGAAAAGCCGCTCTCGCTGACGGTCGCGGAAGGCCGTAAGATGCTCGACAGTGCACGCGCGCAGAAGCGGGTGGTGCAGACCGGCAGCCAGCAACGTTCGGGCGAGCACTACATCCGGGCTGTCAAACTGATTCAGGACGGCACACTGGGCGACGTGCACCGCATCCATGCCGGCTTCCAGCGCAATATTTTCCCCGGCCTGAAGCCCGCCGATTTCGATGCGTCCAAACTCGATTGGGACATGTGGCTTGGACCTGCGCCGAAGCGGCCTTTCGACTCCTTCCGCGCCATCTATAATTTCCGCTGGTTCTGGGATTACTCGGGCGGCCAAATGACCAACTGGGGCGCTCATCACCTGGATATCGCGCGCTGGATTCTCGCGGCGGAGGCGCCGCTTGAAGTCTCTGGTCTGGGGGGGCGCTTCGGCCTGACGGATGGCGGCGAAACTCCGGACGTTCAGGAGGTTCTGTATCGCTTCCCGAAAGCTACGGTACTCTGGTCGACCAGCGAGGTGGCTGAGGGGAAACCCTCCACGCTTGATGTGTACGGCTCAAAGGGCATGATGTCCCTCACCCGCGCCGGGTTCCATGTCTATCCCGAAACATCCAAAGGCTCCACCGCTCCCGCTATCGAAGCATTGTCGATGAAGGGGGCGGATCTCAACACGCCGCACGCACGCAGCTTCCTCGACTGCGTCAGGAGCCGTAAAAAGCCCACCGCCGACATTGAGGAAGGTCACCGTACGGCTGTGATGTGCCATCTGGGGAACATCTCGACCCGCCTGGGCAGGTCTATAAAATGGGACGCCGCGAAGGAACAGATCGCGGGTGATGCGGAAGCGAATTCCTGGCTGGTTCGGCCCTATCGGGCGCCCTGGAAGCCAGCATGACGACACGCAGAGGCTTCCTGGGCGCTGCGGGTGCCGGGTTGCTCGCCGCAAGCCGGGTTCCTGCTGCGCACGCCGGCGCCGGCAAGCTCAGGGTCTGCATCTTCTCGAAACATCTGCAGTTCGTGAAGGGTGAAGCGCTGGCCCGTACCGCCGCCGAAATCGGCTTTGACGGCATCGACATTACGGTCCGCAAAGGCGGTCATGTGGAGCCGGACCGAGTCCGGCAGGAACTGCCCGGCCTGGTGCAGGCTATCCGCGGGAATCATCTGGAAGTCCCGATGATCACGACGGATATCGTCGATGCGACAACTCCTTTCGCGGAAGATATTCTCGCCACCATGGCGGATCTCGGAATCCACAATTATCGCCGGGGTGGTTTCAAATATACCCCGGATACACCGATCGCAGCCCAGTTGAAAGCGTTCCGGCCGCGCGTTGCGAAGCTGGCCGAACTGAATGCACGCTATAAAGCCTGCGCGATGTATCACACGCATTCCGGAGTTGGACTGGTCGGCGCGCCGATCTGGGACCTGCTCGTGCTGCTGGAGGGGATGGACCCCAACGTCGTCGGCGTCAATTACGACGTCGGCCACGCGATGATCGAAGGCGGAGCGGGCGGCTGGATCGATAGCTTCAACATCACAGGCAGCTATCTGCGGGGCATCGCGGTCAAGGACTATGTCTGGGGTAGGAACGCCAAAGGAGTATGGCAGGCTCAATGGGTTCCGCTCGGCGAAGGCATGGTGAAATTCCCCACGTTTTTCACCATGGTGGCGAACGCCGGATTCTCAGGACCCCTGCAGATCCACTTCGAATACGAACTCGGTGACCCGACGCAGACGGCAGCAGCCATGCGGCGCGATCTTGGGAAACTGCGCGGGTACCTGGCGCAGGCCGCTTTATGAGTCTGGGCCGGAGGGAGTTCCTCGGCATGCCGGCGTTGTTTCTGAGCGCGAAAGCCACCGACGCCCGCATCGAAGAGATCTCGATCTCCTTTGAGGATTTCAGGTACCGCGCCCCCTACAAGTTCGGCGGCAAGGAAGTCGACCGGGTCACCATGCTCAACGTGAACTGCCGCCTGCGCCTGAAAAGCGGCAGGAGCGCGACCGGTTTCGCAGCCATGCCGATGGGAAATATCTGGTCGTTCCCCGCGCC
This sequence comes from Bryobacterales bacterium, assembly GCA_038319515.1. Classification (GTDB taxonomy): domain Bacteria; phylum Acidobacteriota; class Terriglobia; order Bryobacterales; family Bryobacteraceae; genus BOG-234. Next base: position 8,527 of record JBBQDH010000080.1, on the reverse strand, counting down.
GGGCGTCCCCTATGAAACGACCCTTGGGGCCATGAAGGCACTGGCCGGGCAGATTGAAAAGATCACGCGCGGTTTTACGGAGTTCGCTCATCCGCTCGATGTGGATCACGCTTTGGAGCCCGAATATCTGAAGGCAGCGGCAGACGTTTCGCGTGAGCTGCATCTGTCCGTGCCGATCCCGAAATTATGCACGCTGGTCACCGCAAGCCCTTTTGACGCTGCGCTCCACGACGCATTCGGGAGGCTCCATAACCGGAATGCCTTCTCAACCTGTGGCAGCAGTTTCGTCCGTCACGATCTTGCGCACTATCTGAACCCGGAGTTCCGGGGAGAATATCTGGACCGCTACATTGCCCCGAAGATGGCGAAGCGCATCCGGATGTACCATTCCGTGGGTGCCTCGGATCCCCTGACCGCATCTGAGTTACACACGAAAATCGGCGATGGTCTGCCCGAGACTCTCGAAGACTGGATCCCCTACAGCGGCGTAACGGCAATCAAGATCAAGCTCAACGGCAGCGATCTGGTGTGGGATGCCACGCGGGTTGCTGAGATTGATCGCGTCACGACGGCCGCGCAGAACAAACGAGACTTTCGCGACTGGGTTTACTCGCTGGACTTCAACGAGCGTTGCCCCAACGTGCAATACCTGCTGGACTTTGACCGGGAGCTGAAGAAGATTGCCCCCGCGGCCTTCGATAAAGTGCAGTACATTGAACAGCCGACGGCGCGGGACCTTGCAGCGAACCGGGGCAACACGATGTTCGAAGCCGCCAGGCTGCGTCCGGTGGTGATCGACGAATCTCTCACCGGCCTCGACGCACTGCTGATGGCGCGCGGGATGGGTTATACGGGTGTGGCCCTGAAGGCCTGCAAAGGACAATCGCAAACGCTGCTACTCGCAGCCGCGGCGCAGAAGTACAAGATGTTTCGCTGTGTGCAGGACCTGACTTGTCCCGGAGCGGCACTGGTCCATTCGGTCAGCATTGCGGCGCATATCCCCGGGACCGCCGCGGTGGAGGCCAATGCGCGGGAGTACGTTCCAGCCGCCAGCAAAGGCTGGGAAAAGCGCTATCCAGGCATCTTCGATGTAAGAGACGGCTATCTCGACACGGCAGGTCTGGACGGCCCGGGTCTTGGTACCAGCCCAGATTGAGGATTCCTCGTCCCGGGCCGATCCAGGTCATAATTGGATGCATGCCTGAGCGCCTGATCCTGAAAACGGGCGTGGACGTCCTCTGGATCGCACGCTACGATTACCGGGCGGGCTGGAGCCTGCGGCTTCACGAGCACGATTACTTTCAGATCATCCTGTTCCTCGACGGCAAAGGCGTTTTTACCCTCGGCAGGCAAACTCTGCCTATCGTGGGCGGCGAGTTGTTTCTGATCCCGGCGGGCGAGATCCACGGGCTGCGCGCGGACTCCCGGATCCGCACGCTGGATGTAAAGTTTCGGGTGGCGCCCGGGGCTCTGGAGCGCGCCATTCGGGGCGCAGTTCATTGCGCGCACTGGAAAGATGCGGGGATCGCGGGGCGCCTCGAACGCATCCGCGCGGAGGGCGAACAAAAGCTGCCTTACTATCGGGAGATCTGCGGCGCGCTCCTTTCCGAAATCCTGATGTTGTGTTTGCGACAGGGACCGGCCCGCGCTTCAGCCGAAGATGCGTCCGCCGCCGCTCCGGAGGTTTTGAACGACCCCCTGATCGACCGCGCTCTGGCATGCGTCCGCTCAAAGCACTCCGAGCAACTGACCGTGCGCGAGATTGCGCGCGCGGCGGATTGCACCGAGCGAACGCTGCGCCAGCATTTCCACGCGAGAGTGGGGATCGCGCCTCTGGCCTTTTTACAGCGGCACCGGATCGCCCGCGCGAAAGAACTGATTCGGTATTCCGACTACACGCTGAAGGAAGTCGCCGAACAGGTGGGCTTTCGGACCGTTCATCATTTTACGAGGCACTTTGCGGCTATAGAGGGACAAAGCCCCGCGGCATGGCGACTCCATCATGTGGAGGGAATCCGGAAAAATATTTACATTGATCCGGAATTTGAAAATCGAATTCTGACCGTTGCACCAGAAGGGGCAGTGCGGGCGTAAGATGCCACGCCGGAAGAAGCAACTACGGTGATCGGGCACATGCCAAAGTCGCACCAGAAATATGAGGGGCGAACGCCATCGGGCCTGGTGGAAGAGGCGCAACGGATAGGCCTGTTTGCCGGTCAACTGGTGGAAGCGACGCTGGCGGTCCGGCGGCATCCGGAGCAGGGGTACCGGTCGTGTCTGGGGATTCTGAAGCTGGCGAAAACATATCCTGCCGACCGCATGGAAGCGGCTGCGCAGCGAGCGCTGTGGGCGCGGGCTTCCAGTTCCCGAAGCATGGAGTCGATTCTCAGGAATCAGCTCGACCGGCTGCCGATACCCGGCGAGCCCGCCGTTGCATCCGCCGTAAATTGAGGAGTGGAGCACGACAACATCCGCGGCGCTGGTTACTTCGACAAGGTTCAGCAGTTCCCAAAGGAAAAACATTCTCACCCCACAAACGACAGAGAAGCTGCACATCATGCGCCTGCGCGGCATGGCCGAGGCATTCACACAACATCAGGAAGAACGGAAAACCATGCTACTGATTTTCGAGGAACGCTTGGGACTGCTGGTTGTCCGCCAGTGGAACTGGCGGCAGAACCGGGCACTGGAGCGCCGGCTCAGAGACGCGCGTCTGCAGGGTACGGCGTGCATGGAAGACATCGACTATCGCGCCTCGCGGGGGCTGGATAAACAGGTGGTGCGTTCGCTGATTCAGGACTCCGACCGGGTTCGCCGTCACCGGCATATTTTTCCGGTGGGACTGACCGGGATCGGGAAAACGTATCTGGCGCGGGCTGACGGCAGCTACGCGAAGAAACTCCGGGCGCTTGACCAGGTGGATGCGCTGATCGTCGATGACCGGGCAATGGCACCGTTAGCCGATGCGGAGCGGCGGGTGTTTCTGGAGATCTGCGACGAGCGCTACCAGAGCAAAGCGACGCTGCTGACCAGCCAGTTGCCTGTGGCGAAGTGGCATGTACAGATCGGCGACCCCACGGTGGCCGACAGCATTCTGGACCGGTTGGTGCATGCAGCGCATCGGCTGGAGATGCAGAGAGAATCGATGCAAAAGAAGAAAGCTGGCCGGAATGAAAAAGATGGTGAGTAGGCTGCCTTGACGGATGCCGATCACTGATTCACACTGAAAAAGCCTCGCTTCGCTCCGCGCTGATCACCATCACTTCGGATCGACATCATTGGAATCCGCGACCCAATTCCGGCATAGGCCTTCAACCTGCGCTCGAACATCCCGCAAACTTAAACAAATCGTGTGATGTCACGAAGGCGATGCAGCCGACCCACATTCTGCTGCAATGTTCCCTTCCATGATTTCGGCCGCCAGAGACCGCGTATCCGGATGGGCGTCCTCAAGACCTTCTCCGGCCCTTACAGACGGCACCTTTCCGGGAACATGACGTGGGCCGAACAATCAGCCGCGTCGTTCAGGCACATTGTGCGCAGCCAGTTTCTTCCACCGCAGCAGCCACTTTCTTCTACAGCATAAGGACTGTTTGCCAGGGACATCTACTACTAACGTGAGGACGCGACAGGCACCGTTCCCAGGGAAGTAAGGCCAGCTCGGTCAATCGGCTGAGACTTCATCCAATTTGAGGAAAATCGACAGGCGGAACCACCTGTCGCGCCTTCTGCGGACCACGCTAACGCTGAGAATGCCATTAAGAAATATTTCAGAAAGCGATGCGGGTTTTGCGCTGCTCGAGTTTGGTCGCGTCCACACCGGGCAGTGCCTTCAGCTGAGCCAGATTCGCGAACGGCTTCACCTGCCGCCGTTCCACGATGGTGGCGGCCACATCGTCGCTCACTTCCAGCACCCAACCCAGTTCCTCCGCCGGGGAAGTATTTACATTCACCAGCGTCAGGTTTTGCAGAAAGTATTTCGTGACCTGCGCGAGCTGATCGTTGGTTCCGTCCGCGCCGCGCCTGGTCATATCGGCAAACACGTCGTTCCACCGTTCCCACGAGCGGGGCTTGTTCAGGAACATATTGACGGCATGGCATTTGCCGCAAACGTCCTTCACGGCTTGCAGATCGGGACTTTCCTGCCCGAACATGGCACAGACAGCGACCAGCGCGACAGAAATCACCGTGTGCCCGCGGGGTGCGAATGCCCGGCCAGCCGTGCCTGTACCGCCGCCGGAATGCCTTCGCCAAACTGACTCTCAGCCTTCACCAGCCTGCCGTTTGAAAACGCCAGCTCCAGAACTTTCTCGCTGTGCATGGGCTTGCCGTACTCGTCTTTCATCTGGCCCACCAGCTTCTTCGACTTCACATCCACCACATCGCCCGAAGAAAGAAAGGCGTACTGCCCGTCAATTCCCATGGTGATCCAGTCAGCGGACGCCGTGGTGGCGAAGGTCGATTTCAGCACCGGCCATTCGCCGGTATTGTCGTAAACCAAAACTCCGTAGTTGATGTTGTCCACTACCCAGATCTCGCTCTCGTCGGGAGTGAGCGCGATGCCGTGGCTCGGGCAGCCATGCCCGAAGAAGTGCTTCGTCACGTCGCTCCACTGCGGCTTCCACATCGCAGCGGGCGCTTCAATACGCTTAATCACCTTGCCCGTCTTTACATCGGCAATCTCAAAACCCAACAGATTATTCAGGTTCGCGTAGACCCGGGTGGCGTCGTGATTGATGACGAAGGGGCGCACATGGTCAGAGAAAGTAATGGTTTTCAGAGCTTTCATAGACGGCACGTCGCCGACCGTCATGGTGACGCCGTTCGGTGCCATGAAGACTGTGTTGCCGTCTGCGCTCAGCCCCATGTTGTGCGCGAAGTTGCTTTTCGGCGCCTGAATTTTCCCTTTCAGCGCGCCGTCCTGCGCGTTGATCACGTACCAGAAGTCTTTCAGATCGGAACCGACCACCAGCGTCTTACCGTCGGGCGTCAATTCGGGCCGCTCACAGCAACTGCCGTCGTAAGTCTGCTCCCACACCTTCCTGTCGGTGCCGAGATCGAAGGCTGCCAGACGTCCGCGCGTCGAGAGGTAAATCATGTTGGTGGCGCGGCTCGCGGCGATCCCGGAAACTTCTTCGGGACTCATGCTTGCGGGTACGTTCCACGTGGGGATTCGTTTGACGAACTCGAAGTCCCGGTCCACGTCCAGCACCACAATGCCAACGCCTGTGCCTTCGGATGAGAACTGACCGCCTGCGGACCCGCCAGGCACCGCGACGTACACCAGTCTATGGTCGCGTTTGCCAAAGCCCTTCGCCACGTGGGGTCCCGAATCACGCGGATCTGACGGTCCCGCCGGGCGGTACGGGCGGTCAGGTCGGTTGACAGCGTTCTCCTTGCTGACGCCGTCAGTGGTTGTCTGTTGAGCGATGTTCTGTTGTGAGATCGCCGCGGGCGTGATCGCGAGGGCACACACAACGGTGAAAAGTGGACTGCGGAACGACATGGGAACCTCCGGAATTGAAGCAGTGGAAACGACTGTTTCCGCGCAATGCCAGCCTACATCGGATACTGCGGCTGTGTCAACGGAATCAAATTCCGCAATACGGAACCATTAAACGAAAACATGGCCGGATCGCGAATGATAGCCGATCTGGACGGAAACGCGCAACGCCGCTTCGCGCACAATCAGGCTGTAATGCTCTGTCAGCTCCAACGGAAACGCGCTCGCCGGAGCACTGATACTCATGGCCGCAACGGCGTGGCCCGACTGATCAAGAATCGGGGCAGCGACGCAGTGCGTGCCCTGCACGTTCTCTTCTTCATCAATCGCATACCCGCGTTTCCGTATCGCGCAGAGGTCTTCCCGCAGTGCCGCCGGGGACGTGATCGTATTCGGTCCGTGCTTCGGCAATTTGCACGAAAGTACCCTCTCCACAACTTCCGCAGGCTGAAAAGCGAGCAGCGCTTTACCGAGGCCCGTCGAGTGCATCGGACGGCGTTCGCCCGTATTGGCGTAGAGGTGCAGCGCGCTCGGGTTGCCCACGGTATGCAGGTAAAGCACCTGATCGTTTTCGATCGTCGCGAGGTAAGTGAGGGCCTGATTCAGACCCTGCGCATAGCACTTCCGGGCCATTTCCTGCAGCACAACAAAGGCCGCGCGGTGCACTGCGGAACGACGCAAATAGCCCGTTCCGATCCACAGCGTTCTGCTGGTCAGCCGGTACCAGCGCGTCCTGCTGTGCTGCTCGGCAACTCCCGCCACACACAGCGTCTTCATGATGCGATGCAGCGAAGCGACAGGCAGCGATAATTCCGCGGCCAGCTCCGACAGCGGGAACTCGTATGGCGGAGACGCCAGAAGTTCCAGCGCTTCAAAACATTTCAGACTGGAAGACATACTGGCGCGCCGGTCCGCTGTTTTTTTCAGCTTTAAGGGAACGGCAGCGGCGGGAGCCATGTCGCGAGGATACACCTTCCGAATTGCGGAAAGCAGACGCTGCACTTCACAATATGTGCGATTCCGTACGTATCGACTTGCGCCTCCCCGATAAATGTGAAACCACATTCCGCATTGCAGAAAATAATCTTGTGCCTGAGGAATCGCTCTGATATGTTACCCATCAAATGAAATTCTCCTGTTCCCGCACCTCGTCGGTTGCGTGCAGCCGGCACTTCTGTCAGAAGATGTTTTTACTCGCTGTAATGTGCCCGCTGCTTTTGCAGCCGAACGCCTGGGCGCAGAGCTTCATGGCCTCCGTTACAGGTATCGTCAGCGACCCCAGCGGGTCCGTGGTGCCCAACGCGAAAGTCACGGCGACTGACGTGGCGCGCGGCGTGCCCTTCACCACCATGAGCAATCAGGACGGCGTTTACATCATCAACAGCCTGATCCCCAGTACTTACAGGATCACTTCGGAAGCGGCGGGTTTTCAGACTTACAAAGTGGACTCGTTTCCCCTTCAGGCCAGACAGGAAGCCGGCCTGAATATCACCATGCAACTCGGTACGTCCGCGCAATCGGTCGAAGTCTCCGCACAGGTGCAGACAATAGACCCGACGAACGCCACACTGGGCGGCGTGGTGAATAACAAGGCAATTGTCGATTTGCCGATCATCAACCGCAACGTGCTGGCACTGATGGCCCTTGAACCCGGCGTGCAGCCTTCCACACAGAACAATTACTCGAGCAACTTCTTCACGAGCGCCATTCGCTACTCGTTCAACGGCGGTCTTGAATCGACCTCCGACTTCCAGCAGGACGGCATCTCGATCCTCAACCAGAGCGATATTCCTGGCATCATGGGCCTGACAATGCTGCCTTCAGTAGACGCCGTGGATGAGATGCGCGTGCAGACCAACGGCTACTCTGCCGGCTATGGTCGCAGCGGCGGCGGCATCACCACCATGGTGACGAAGTCCGGCACCAACACCCTGCATGGCACGGCGTTCGACTTCCTGCGCAACAACGGGCTGAACGCCAACAGCTTCTTCGCCAACCGCTCCGGCGCGAAGATCGCACCGCTGCACGAGAACCAGTTTGGCGGCTCCCTCGGCGGCCCGATTGTCAAGAACAAGACGTTCGCTTTCGGCGTCTACGAGCAGAACATCAACAACGCGGGCGCGTTCGGCCTGTTCACCGTGCCCACGGCGGCCGAGCGTAATGGCGATTTTTCCGGTGCCTTCAACGCCGCGGGTAACCTGAAAATCATCAGCAATCCGTTCAGCACGGTTTCTGATCCGAACAATGCTGGGCAGTCCGTCCGCACGCCGTTCCCCGGCAACATTATTCCGCCCAGCATGGTTGACCCTGTGGGTAAAAATGCGGCAACGTACTGGCCTGCCCCGAATCTGCCCGGCCTGTCCAACAACCTGAACAAAACCGCGGTCAGCGCCAACCCGCTGAAGCAGATTACCACCAAAGTGGATCATAACTTCCAGTCCAACAAGCGCGTGTTCGGCCGCTACGCCTATCTCTTTAACGTCGCCGGCTCGCCGAATTTCTTTGGCAACCTTGCGGACAACGGCTTCGGGCCCATGACCGTGCATTCGCATAACCTGGCACTGGGCTACACGCAGACTATTGGCAGCGCCACTGTGATGGAGCTGCGCGCGGGTGTAAACCGCTTCAACGCACTGCGCCCCAGCAACGGACTTGGTTTTAAGCTCACCACGCTCGGCTTACCCAAAGCGACCGAGCAGTATCTGCAGCAGGGCGATGTGGATGAGTTCCCCGGCATCGGCGTGCAGGGCTATACGCTGCTGGGCAACCAGAGCGGGCCTTACTATGAGAGCCACGAACTCGACTACATCACCTCCGGCACGCTGATGCGCATCATCGGCAAACACACGCTGACGGTCGGCGGCGAACACCGCGACTACTTCCTGAATTTCTTCCAGACCAATCCGCTGCTGATGAATTTCGGCGCTGATATGACGCAGGGTCCGAATCCCCGCACGGTGTCGTCCACGTCGGGTGACGCAGTCGCGTCTATGCTGCTCGGCACCGGCGACGGCGGCAGCGCCA
>JBBQDH010000079.1:0-23386 GCA_038319515.1 Bryobacterales bacterium | reverse complement strand
GTGCCCGCGAACCGAGCTCCCGCGTCCGGTTTGCGCTGGGCTATGGCGCGGGATTCCTGTTCTGGTTCGGCCTCACCCCCTGGATCCAGTGGACGCTGGTGCGGCACGCCGACGTGCCTGCCGCCGGTGCATGGGCCATTTTCATTCTGCTCTGTCTGGCCAAGGCGGTTCAGTTGGGCGTTTTCGCGGCACTGGCAGGTTCCTTGATGAACGTTCCGCGTTTCGGAATCCCCGGCGTGGCCGCGCTCTGGGTCGTGGTCGAGTGGACCCAGAACTATACGGGTTTTGAGTGGCTCAATCTCGGCAACGCCGCCGGCGACATGTCTTTGCCCCTGCGGCTCGCTCCGGTGACCGGTGTCTGGGGCATCTCCTTCGCTTTCGCGCTGATGTCGGCCGTCATCGCCGCCCTGCTGCTGCGGCAGCGCTTCGCGAGCCTCTGGCTGTTCCCGCTGCTCGGCATCTTCCTGCTGCCGGAACTGCCGGCTCCGGAACGGGGCGACAAGACCGTCGTGGTGGTGCAGCCGAACATTGATAACGAAACCGTTTGGTCCGGTGAACTGCAAACGCGTACCGAAGAACAGATGGCGCGCCTGTCGCTCTCTTTGGTAGGACCAAAGTCACCGGCGGACATGATTGTGTGGCCGGAAATCCCCGGGCCATTTTATGAGAACGACCCGCGTTTTGCCGAACTGCTGTCCGGTGTCGCAAGGACCGCGCAGGCGGGGCTGTTGACGGGCGCCGTGGGGCGTAACCCGAATGGCCGGCCTCTGAATTCCGCCCTCCTTCTGGGGCCTGACGGCACGAAAATCAGCCGTTATGACAAAGTGAACCTGGTGCCGTTCGGCGAATTTGTTCCCTGGCCATTTGGCTCAGTCACCGACAAGATTTCCACCGGCGCGGGCGATTTCGTCCCCGGCGCGAAAGCCACTGTCTCCCGCGTGGGCGGTCACCACATCGGCGCATTTATCTGCTACGAATCCGTGTACGCTTCGTACGTGCGGCGCTTCGCGGCAGACGGCGCTGAAGCGCTCTTCAATCTCTCCAATGACAGCTGGTACGGCAAGACCAGCGCCCGCTATCAACACCTGCAGATTGTCCGGATGCGAGCCGCGGAAAACCACCGTTGGATCATCCGGGCTACCAACGACGGCGTCTCGGCGGTGATCGACCCGGCCGGGCGCATCCTCAGAACAGAACCGGAATTCCGGGAAGCGTCCGCCCGGATGCGCTACGCGTACCGTCAGGACTTGACGTTCTACACACGCTTTGGCGACTGGTTCGTGGCCCTCTGCGCGCTGCTTACAGCGGGACTTCTATTTCTGCCAAAAGCTCTTCGATAATCCGTTCGCCGGCCATCACGCCCGTCGACATCGAGGTCCCGTTGCGCCGGGAAGCCAGCCCCGCACGCGCCGCGGGAACCACGCGATGCCCGAAGACTTTCGGCGCCAGTGACTTGGCGTCGTCCGGCACTACAAACTCACGCCCTTCCAGCAACGCGTACGCCTGCGCCGCACGGTAGAACGCCTGCGCCCCGCGGGGGCTCACGCCCAGTGCAAGCCCCTCATGCGAACGCGTACGATCCACAATTGTCAGCATGTAATCGACAATCGCATCGTCCACCCTCACCTGCTTCACGGCGTCCTGCAGTTCCAGTAGCGCTTCCAGCGAAAGCACGCGCGGCGTGGCTTCCCCATGCCTTGCTTCAGGCTGGCGGATGATCTCGCGCTCATTCGCCAGATCCGGATACCCAATCCGCACCCGCATCAGAAACCGATCCAGCTGCGATTCCGGCAGCGGATACGTGCCGTGGTGCTCGGCCGGATTCTGCGTCGCAATCACCATGAACGGATCGGGCAGCGGCAGGGTCTTGCCTTCCACGGAAATCTGCTGCTCGTTCATCGCTTCCAGCAATGCGGACTGCGTCTTCGGCGTGGTGCGGTTAATCTCGTCAGCCAGCAGGAAATTCGTGAAAACCGGCCCCGGCTTGAAGTCGAATTGCCCCGAATGCGCGTTGTAAATGCTGACGCCAAGGACGTCAGAAGGCAGCATGTCGCTGGTGAACTGCAGCCGGTGGAAACTGCCGTCCACACTGCGCGCCAGCGACTGCGCCAGGGTTGTTTTCCCCACGCCAGGCACGTCTTCAATCAGCAGGTGGCCGCGCGCGAGCAGGCAAACAAGGGCCAGCCGAACGGCTTCCGTTTTGCCGCGGATGCTGGTCTCGATAGCGCTCTCCACCTGCCGAAGCTTAGTCGGCAAGATCAGCGTGGCTCCCGTCATTCAAATCCAAGAATACAACGCGTTTCAAACCTGCAGCCCCACCGCACGCATCAGATCGAGCGCATTACTTCGCGCCACCACGCCCGGGCGCATCTTGTAATCGAAGACCAGTTGCCCGTTTTCAAGGCGGTCTTCGAAGTGCACATTGACAGCGGACTCCGCCAGTTCGTCCGCCACGCGCGCCAGTGCCAGATCGTGCGTGGTGGCGATCCCGATGGCCCCGCGTTCCAATAAACCGTGCAGCAACCCTTCCGCCCCGATCGCGCGGTCGTGCGAATTCGTCCCGGCCAGCAGCTCATCCAGCAGGAACAACGCAGGGGCGGGCAGTTCCAGGATCTGCTTGAGTCGGAGAATCTCCGCCATGAAACGCGAGTGGCCTTCCTCCAGAGAATCCATGGTGCGGATGGAAGCGCCCAGGGACAGGCGGGAAATCACCAGCCGCTTCGCGCGCACCGGAGCGCCTGCCAGCGCCAGTACGGCGTTCATGCCCACCGCGCGCATCAGCGTGCTCTTGCCGGACATGTTGGAGCCGCTGACCACCAGAAGGCGCAGCGGTTCCGCCAGCGCCACGCTGTTTCGAATGCAGCGTTCGTCCGGCAGCAGCGGATGCCCCAGTTCTTCGCCCTGATAAATCCGACTTTCCGAAAACTCGGGCCAGGGGTCTGCCGGGTGCTCCCAGGCGTAATTCGCAAGGCATGAAATCGCCTCAATCTCGCTCACCGCATCCAGCCAGCGGCGCACGGAAGACCCATGGTCCGCGCGCCAGTTCTCCATGGCCATCGCGATCTGCGTGCCCCACATCAGCGGCGGGCCGAACAGGCGCACGAAGAAGTTATCGCGCGAATCGAGCAGTTCCATCCACCGCCGCAAACGGGCGATCCGGTGCGACGCCGGTTTCCCCGCTGCGTGAATCGCGGCGCTCAGCTGCCGCAGGCGCGGTGATTGAAAGTTCTGCCGCTCCAGCACTTCGAGTATCTTCGAAAGCAGATCCAGATCGTGAGAAGCTTCGTCGACCGAGTGCAGAATGGCGCGAGTCCGCCCCCGCAGGCTGAGCGCGTAAGCACCCTCCACCAGGCCAACGACGATCACCGAGATCTCTGCCCACACATTGCTGAACAGACTCCCGAACCACCAGCCAATCAGTCCTGCCTGCATCAGTGCCATGACCAGCGCTGTAATGCGCTGACCCTGTGTAAAAGCCTGGACTGGCGCCTCTGCCCATACAATCAGGTGTTCCGGCTTCACGCCCGCCCGGTAATCATCCCCCAGCACGGCCAGGCTCTCACGCAGATCGAGCTGGGGCCGCAGTTCGTCCACCGCCGCGTGGCGTTCCCGCAGTTCCGCCAGTGCGGATGGACCACTTAGCCACTCCGCCAGCTTTGCCTCCCCGCCTCGCGTTCGCGCCGTGGAAAGCAATTCAAAAAGGCTGCCGCGCCCGAAGATATCAAGATCAGAAGCGTAAGGGTGGTGGGCATGCAGGAATCGCTCCCCGTTTTCGCCTTCGCCCTGCCATCGGTTCGCCATGCGGGCAATGCCGCGTTCGTAAAACCGAATGCCGCGTCGCACCAGTTCGGCATCGCGTTCGATGCGTGACTGCAGCACGGCCAGCGCCACGAATCCGGCCAGTGGCAGCCCAATCCAGCCTCCGTGAACCTGCCCCTTCCACGCGAACCAGCCCAGCGCCCCGGCCAAAAGAAAGACGAGCAGCCGCACGTTTCCCAAACGGAGACGGCGCTGCTCCAGAACCCTGAGACTGCTCTGCCTTTGTTCCAGGCGTTCAGCGTAGATACGGCCCGGATACGGATCCTGTCCCATTCACTGCCAGCTTAGCGAACGGGACAGGGCGCGGTCAGTCCACCTAGAATACGATCTTCGCCGCGAGTTGAATAATGCGCGGATCAAACACCGTCTGCGTGGTCAGGTAGTTTGTGGTCGGTCGATAGAAACCGGTGCCGGCCACGTTGCTGAACGTGTAGTGCGTAGTCTGGATACCGTTGAAGTTCGCCCGGTTGGTGATGTTGAAAAACTCACCCATCAGCCGAAGTTTCACACGTTCCCGCAGCAGCGGAATCTCTTTCGTCACGCGCATGTCCACCGTGATGAATTCCGGTCCCCGCAGTGTCCCGCGGCCAATGCCCGGCGCACGGTCATTCGCCGTGTTGCTGTCGTTGCCCGGATCGCCCGTCGCAATCTCGCTGAACGCACGGCCCGACTGCGCCTGCGTAATCATGCCCAGCTGCCAGTTGTTGAAGATGCCACGCGCCAGCGCGCTGCCCTTCACATAGCTGATATCCCAGACGCCGCTGATCACCAGCCGCTGACGGATATCCGCGTTGCCCGGACCACGATCCAGATTCGGCAGCAACGTATCCTGCGCAACCTTGGCGTCGTCACCCGCATTGCCCGGCACAACTGAAGTGCCGTCCGGCGTGGTGTCGATCACGTGCGACCAGGTGTATGAAGCCTGCGCATTGAAGTGGTTTGAGAAGCGCCGGTTGTAGTGGACGAACGCACCGTCGTAGATGGAATTGCCGCCGCTGTCAAACAGCGAGATGCGCCCGAAAGCAGGGTTCGGACGAACCACGCCGGTGCCGGGGTGGCGATAGTAGGTAACAGCTTTGCCGTCCGTCGCCGTCCAGGCCGCGGAGGTGGGGCAGATGTAGCCGTTCACCGGAACCGACGGGAACAGATTGATGTCGCGGGTGCGGGTCAGATGCGTGCCATTCACGCCGAGGAAGCCCACCGTAATGCTGGAGCTCTGGCCCACGGCCACTTCCACCTGCGCGCTGAACTGCTGCGTGCGGGCCGTGCTGAAGTTGCCGTCCGCCACATAAATGTCGGGCGGATTGCCCGGGCCGGGAGGCGCCGTCAGAACCTTCGGATAGACCGGGATGTTCGACGTGATCAGGTAGGTCTGCGAGGCATAACCGTTGTTCAGGATCGCGGTACTCAGCAGCAGGCCAGGCGTACGTGAATAGAATATGCCGTAGCCGCCGCGGATCACCAGCTTGTCGCCCTGCAGAGCACGATAAGCAAAGCCAAGGCGCGGGCCGAAGTTCTTGTTTTCCCTCGGAATGCGGTCGGTCAGCAAGCCTGCTGCAACCAGTTGCGGATTCGGATTCCGATAAGTGGGCTGCTTGTAATCGAACTTGTCATACCGCAGACCATAGTTCAACGTCAGACGATCGGTGATGCGCCATGCGTCCTGCACGAAGAACGCATACTCGTTGACGTTCGGATTGCTGATGGGAAAGTCAGTGCCCGATCCGGGAAATGCCTGCCGGAAGCTGGCCGGATTACCGTTCACAAAATCCGCATAGCTGTTGTAGGTATAGCCGCCTTTGAAGAAGCCCGGGAAGTAGTTCTCCTGCTTGACGAAATTGAAGTCCAGCCCGGCCTTGAAGGTATGGCGATCATGCACCAGCGTCCAGTTCACAATCGGCTGGTAAGCATAGCCATTCGTAAAGCGCGGGCTGAAGTTGTTGGCGCCGAAAAGCACACCGTTGATGATGTTCACTTCCGGGCCGGTCGTGTTGGCATAGCCGGGCTGCTTGTCCTGCACGTAGTTGAAGCGCGCTTCAATCAGGCTGCGGGAATTCACCACATGCGTCCACGCCGTGGCGATGTTATCGGTATTCACTTCGTTGTTCCCCGAATGCTCCTCAGCAACGTTGGTGCCGAAGGATTCCTGGTTAATACCTGTGTAGCGGCTCAGGTTGTAGCGCACCGAAAGCCGATCTTTTTCCGAAATGTTCCAGTCCACCTTCACCAGGCCAACATTGTTGTTCAGCCCGATCAGATAAGGTGTCAGGTACTTGCCGAAGGTGTTCAGATAGGCCGCCGGAACGGGCGTATTCGGAGAAACGATCTGCGATTGCTTGTTGCGCTGCCCGTCATAGCTCAGGAAGTAGAACAGCTTGTCCTTGATGACCGGGCCGCCCACCGTGCCGCCGAACTGGTTGAAGTGGTACGGATTCTTGCGCGCGCCGTTGCGATTGTTGATGAAAGTATTCGCATTCATCCCTTTATCGCGGAAGTATTCGAACGCCGTGCCGTGCATCACGTTGCTGCCGCTGCGGGTAATCATGTTGATCACGCCGCCACTTGCGCGCCCCAGTTCCGCCGGGAACGTGTTGGCGTTCACCTGGAATTCCAGCACCGCGTCCTCGCTGAAGGCGTACGGGCGGAAACCGGTGCGACCAGTCGCCTGGCCGTAGAACAGGTTATTCGAATCCGCGCCGTCGACAAGCAACGAATTGTTCGTCCCGCGCTGACCGCCGAACGAGAGGTCGCCGCCGCGCGTCGGGTCTTTCACCACACCGGGCGTCAGGACCGTGAAATCGATAAAGTTGCGGCCATTCACAGGGAGGCCGACAATCGACCGCTCGTCAACCGTAGTCGCCGCGGTGGAGGTTGTCGTTTCAATCACCGGAGCCTCGCTGGTGACCGACACAGTTTCCGAGGTGGATCCGACTTCCAGGGTGAGGCTCAGCGTGACCGTTGCGCCGACAGAGAGCGTGAGGCCTTTCTGGTTGAGAGTCTTGAATCCGGTTTTCCCGACGGAGAGTTCGTAGTCGCCAACAGGCAGGCGGTTAAAGCTGAAAAGGCCCGCGCCCGTGGATTCTGTGTTGCGTACGAAACCGGTGTTCGGGTTTCTCACCGAAACGTTCGCAGCAGGTACAGAACCGCCGGTGGGATCAAGAATAGTTCCATTGAGGGTAGCGCCCGAGTCGGACTGCGCAAGCAGTGGTATCGACAGGGACGCCGCAAGCAAAGTGAATTGCAGGAAGCGGCTGAAGCTGGTAAGCATACTTTCAGGGTACGACGACAGCGTCAATATCGGACTACGGAACGGTTGCTGATTGGCAAATGTGGAGGCGGGCGGGGCGAATAACAGGGTTGTACTACACTGGAGTTTTGCCTCTTCACCAGGGGGCGCGTAGCTCAGTTGGTTAGAGCGCCTGCTTCACACGCAGGAGGTCCGGGGTTCGAGTCCCTGCGCGCCCACCATTCAGCCTGTTATTCTTCTCCTTTGTCCGCCTCCAGCCCATTTGAATCCGGTCCTTCCTGGCTGGATCGCAATTTCTTCCGCCTCCTGCTCGCCATTGCCGCCGCAGGCCTGATCCCGCGCCTCGCCCTTGGCTACTCACAATTCATCTCCCTCGACGGCTGGTGGCACCTCTTCGTAGCCACCCAGGATCGCTGGCTGATGGTGGCAGCCGAGTGGAAATGGATCGCGCATCCACCCCTCTTCTATCCCCTCCTGCGCCTCGCCGCCCACCTTCCACAAAGCCCCCTGATGCTTCGTTCCATCGGCATCATCTGCGGCACTCTCAGCAGCGTCGTCATCGGTCTGGTTGGCGCGAAGATCTACCGCTATAAACTCTCTGCCCTGCTTCTCACCGCCGCCTGGACGTTCGCATTCAGCATCATCGATCTCAATTGCGACGTGCGAGCCTACTCCCTCGCTCTTCTGTTCGTCCTCCTCGCATTCAACGCCTGGCTGGACTGGAACGCCGCCCCCCACGGCGCGCTCGCCGGCCGCGCCATTCTGCGCTTCGGCCTCTGGTCCTCACTCGCCATCCTCTCCGAATACTACGTGATCTTTTTCCTTGCCGGCTGCTTCGCCATCCTGGTTTTGCGATTCCTCCTGCGACCGGTTTTTCGCGAAGCCTGCCTCGCATCCCTGCGCGCGCATCGGCAAGCCTGCCTGTTCGCCGCTATTCTTCCTGCCGCCCTCTTCGCCGCCTTCGCGTTCCTGCAGTTGTCCGTCAAAGCATCCGATCAGCGCTATCTTCAGTCGTTCCTTTGGAACGATCCTTCGGTCAGTCTGGACGGGTTTCTGCTATCGAATCTGGCAAATGAACTCAGCTTCTTCGCCCCGTTTCAACCCGACTCCGGCATCGCAACGGCCATCGCATTTCTGCTCCTCCTGCCCGCCCTCATCTGGTTCGGTCTCGTCCGGCGAGGGCCCAGCCGCCCCGCTGCCGCCCACGCACCGTTCCTCTTCGTCACCATACTCCTCCAAATCGCCCTTCTGTCCCTGTTTGCCATCTACCCCTTCGGCGGCGAGTTCCGGCACCAGTCGATTCTCGCGCCATTCGCGTTCATCACGGGCTTCCTGCTTCTGGACCGGATCGCAGATCATCTGCCCCGTCCCGGCATGAAGTACACGTTATTTGCGTCCGCCGGGCTGCTGGTCGCAGCAGGTTTCGCCTTCGGCTGGGCGGTGTACCCATGGAGTTCCACCGCACTCGGCCACACCGAATATTCGCAACTGCAGTCCTTGTTCCCCCACCCCGCCACCATCTATGTCGACAAATCTTCGGCCATCTTCTACTTCGGCGAAAACCATCGGGCCAGATGGACACTACAGGATCGCTTTCTGGCAAAGGAGCAGCGCATCACGGCCTACAAAGTCGATGACGGACAGAATCCACCCACCAGGTTCCTGCAAAATAAGAATCAGCCTCACCTGGAATTGACCGATCCTGAAACGTACCAGGTGCTGGCGGCAACCCTCATCCATGAAGGGATTCCCTCCGCCGTCATCTATTGTGTGGGGCGCAGCTGGAGTGCCGATGGTGCCCGCACCCTCGAAGCCAGGCTGCAATCCCTGGCACCGGCCAACGGACTGGACGTAGGTCGTTATCAGGTAGGCACCAACTACGTAATTGCCGAACTCCGGCTCCGCCCCTGACGCAAAAAAGCCGGGCTACCCGGAATTCCAGGTCGCCCGGCCTGCTTACCGTTTTACTTCTGCTCTACCGAACGCGCTGGAAACGCACGCCCAGGCCCGCCATCAGACCCGCGCCCAGCAGGAAAGTTGAAGGCTCAGGAACCGTCGAAACCAGCCCCACCGTCGCGAAGCCGCCCGCGAAGGTGCTGCCCGCCGTAGTCGTCGTGCCATCGTCATTCACCAGGAGGCTGGCCACTTCCGCGCCAAACAACGGAGCTCCGCTGCTGTCTTCCAGGAAAACGAAGAACTGGCTCGGATCCGTCGCCGTTCCGCCAATCACAGGCCCGCTCAGGGTCACAAATACGCTCAGTGTGCTGCCGAACACGCTCACGCCCTGCGCATAGTAGTTAATCCCACCCACATCGTTGGGAATCGAGATCGGCAACGAAATTCTGCTGCCCGTAACTCCTGTCGAAAACACCGTGGTGCCTTCGTCAAATGTGTACCCGACCGAACTCAAAGAATCGACCGTCGCCAAACCGGAAAGCGAATTCGTGCTCGCCTGGTTGAATTGAAAATCAACGAAACTCGCCGTATTAGCCGCAAGACCCGCCGTATTGATATCGATCTGATAAGTCACCGTCCCCGCGCTTAGCTGCACCGCCAGACCTGCAGCAACGCTGCAGGCCATCAAAGTATGCATTAAAAATCTTTTTGTCATGTATCCTCCCCCTAGAAATTCGTATCGAAACTCTTGGTCGTGTAGCTCACCCGAACATTCGAGGGATTCGCAAAACTGATCACCGCCGTTCCGCTCGTCGCCCCCGGAGCCAGCCCCGAAGGCAGATTGACCGTCGCATACGGCACGCCATTCGAGGTCGGCAGATCCGGCAGCGTCACACCCGCGGGCAGGCCGTTGAAGAACACGTACACCGGCCCCGTCAGCGCCGCGGTCCCGGTGTTCGTTACAGTAATGGTCCCGTTCTGCCGACCAGTCGCCCGGTTCAGCGCCAGCGCACTCGCATTCACCCGAACCCGGCTGGTCACTTCCACCGGCAGCTTAATATAAACAGCCGGCGCATCATGGTCCGAAAACCGCTCGGGCCGCGTAAAATCATTCCGATACGTCGGACCTTCCGGGAAATCCGCATTGTTCCGCGTATAAGTAGTCAGCCGTACCCTCGGATTCAGCCTGCTGTTCACCAGCACATGGTCGATCCGCTGAGCAATGCCGCTGAAGCTGTACGAATACCGCTGCGCCACATCCGTCATCGTCAGGTTCGTCAGTGCCGGCGTCGCCACTGCCGTACAGGGGGCGGAAGCGTTGTTCTGCGCTGTCGTCGTGTAAATCTGGCTCGCCGGAGCAGGCGAACCCGCAATGCAGTTCACGCTGTCCGAATACCCGTCGTTCACATCGAAAGCATTCATGTCGCCCGCCACCAGCAGGTTGTCCGTCAGGTTCCAGTTCGTGCTCTGATCCACGTTACCCGTAATCAGATTCGCCAGATACTTCGCCTGCTCATTCCTCTTCGTGCGCACCCGATCACCATTCGCCGTTCCCGGCGCGTCAATCCCGTTCAGCGAACGCAGATGGTTCACCACCACCCGGAGATCAAATGACGAATCGGAACCCGGAGCCGTCACCCGACCCCGAAACACCACCGGCGGCCTGTCGTTCAGCGTATTCGTTGTCGGTGTCGTCGTGAAAGGCAGCGTATAAATCGTCGAAATACCATACTGCGAACATTCGAGCGATGTGATCCGGTCCTGCCTGTAAATCACCGCCGGCGCAATCTTGCCCACATCATTCGTCACGCCACCGCAGAACCCATAATTCGGGCTGCCCTGACTTGCCGCCGACGCGTCCGCATTGATCTTGTTCACAATATCCTGCAGCACCGGAAACGCCGTGCCGCTCGCCGGACCTTCCACTTCCTCCAGCGCAATAATGTGCGGCATCTTCATCACGTTCCGAACCACCAGCGACAGCTTGTTCAAACGGCCCTGATACGCTGTCGGCGTCAGCACCACGTCGCCGCCATTCGAAATCGTGTCGTAAAACCGTTCGATATTGGCATCCACCAGCACCAGATCCGTTGCCAGCGGTGTCGGCAGCGGAGTCGCCGAAAGCCCGTTCGTAACCGCTCCCGCAATCCCCGCGGCGTTGGTGTAAATCTGGTACTGCCCGCCGCTGGTATCGTAATCCACAATGCCGCTGATCCCCGCAACCGTCGACCCCACCGGCAGTTCGAACGTGCCGCCGCCGGTCAGGCCGGTCGTGTCAATCTCAATCGCTTCCGGATTCCCGCTCCAGGAAGGAACGCTCGCCGCCGCATCGGAAGGACGACGCGTCGCCTGAATGCCGGCCTGCTGGTGGAAAGGCCGGCTGATTCCCTGCGCCGTAACCCAGAAATTATTCGCCACCGTCGCCTGCGCAGTCGGCTCGTCCAGGTTACCTGTCGTCGGCCCCACCACCGTCGTATTCGCCATCAACACGCGCATACCCAAAAACTTACGCGCCTGCGTCGCCGAACCGGCCGCAGTGATGTTCGTATTGTCAATCGTGACCTCCGCAGGCAAACCCGCGGTTCCCAAAACCGTGCAGTTGCTGGTGGCGCTCAGTTCTGTCAGCGGCACTGAACCAACCGGAGCCGTGCTCGGCACAAAGTCCGATACCGTGCCCTGAATCGAAACGTTGTTACCCACCACCGCGCAGGCAGGCAGCGCCGTGCTGCCGGTGAAGACCAGCAGGCCTTCCGATGTATTCGGATCGGCATCCCGGTCAGCGGTGACGCTTTCGATATAGAAGCCCTTCGTTGCGCCCGTCGTGCCGCGCAGCGCCGTCACCACACCCCGCGTGGTCACAGACGTGCCCGCCAGCGGAGACGCCGTGCCCGAACCGTTGATCTCGTAGATCAGCCGCGTGGTCGGCGGTGGAGCCTGCACCGTCACGCTGATGCTGAACGTGGAAGATCGCGGAACTCCGTCTGTCACCGTGCACGAAACTGAATAACCAGATGGCGTCGTGGCTTGAGGCACCGAATAAACAACAGGTAGCGCGACCGATGACCCGCCGCCGATCGGCGTCAGGTTGCACGCGGCAGTCAGATTGTTGTCGGTCGGACTCGTTCCCGAAACCCCCGCGAAATTCAGCGTCGTCGAGCTTCCCGCCGTCACCGGATTCGGGCTCGCACTGCCCGTGGCGGTCGGGTTCGAAGCATTACCCGTCACCGTCACTGCAATATTGAACGTTCCGCTGCGGGACTGCGCATCCGAAATCGAGCAGGGCAGCGTGTAGCCGGAAGCACCCGTCGCGCCCGGTACCGTGTAGGCCGCCGAATAGGTGGTCCCGCTCGCCAAAGGCAGGCTGAAAGTGGAACTGCCCCCGATAGTGGTCAGATTGCACGTCACCGCAAGGCCCGTCGATCCTGGATTCGTACCCGCCGTGATGTTCGCACTCAGCGTGGTCGAACTCCCCGCCGAAACCGAACTCGGCGCCGCCGTGCCTGTGCCCGATGGATTGGTCGGGCCGGAGCAGGGGCTCGTGGGGGTCGAACTGTTGCGCTGCGTCGGTGCCGCGACGGCAAAAGTCGTCCCGCAGCCCGCACTGGCGCGAATGGCCGCCGTCGTATTCGAAAGAACGGCTGAGTTCGCCGTGCATGTCGCCGAGGCATAGAAAACGAAATCGACAATTGATGCATCGGTCGGACAGGCGACCGCCGTCAGTGTGGCGGTTGAGTTCGCCAGGATCACCTTACCGTTGGCAGCGGCCATGTTGATCGCACCTGAAGTTGCATCGGCTGTCAGCGCCGCTCCGGTTGCACCGGTGGCGCTCATTCGAACCAGATAGTAGCCGCCCGCCGGAATCGACGCGTTAGGAAGGTTGAACTTGCCGGCCCAGTTCGTGCCGCTGCTGCTGGTGTACTGCAGAGACCAGCCATTCACGCTGACCGCCGCCGCTGTGGGGTTAAACAGTTCCACAAAGTCGGCGTTATAAGGAGCGCCCGCGTTCCCGCCGCCTCCGAAAACCTGACTGATCACCTGAGCGGGTGCGGTGAATGCGCTGGTAAGCGCGACGGCAAACACCGCAAGCCGGAGAAGAAGATTTCTTTTCATGTTTTTTGGGTCTTTATGTTTAGACTATCTTTAGAGAGTAAACCGGGCATACCTCCAAAGAGATTACAGTCTTATGAATTTCTTGTCACTGGTAGGTTGACCAGGCAAAACGGATACATCGGGCTCCCCGGCGAGACGATGGTACCCGCTCCGGAAACCGGGCATCTGAGCTCAAACGGCGCGTTCAGTCGCAAGCGGTACCGCTCCACCGGTGTCAGCATCCGCGACAACCGTACAAAACGGTCCGGGCGGTTCCGAATCATCTCATCCAGCGGCCCGCTGACCGCCACCGCCAGATTCACGCAGATTCCCGCCAAAACCAGCAGCGCCCCAACCCCACGCAACGCTGCATGCTCCACCTTACCCAGCCCCGCCAGCCGCCATCACCAGCAGGAAGACCGGCAATCGCGCCGCACCCAACAAAGGTATGAGCAGAATCGCGGGCATAAACGGTGCCAGCCAGATCGCCCCGATGGAAGGCTCCGGGAAGAACTCTTTTGGTCGCGCCAAATCGGCTGGAAGCCAGGCCATTCGGATCCACGGAAACACCTTGTCCGTCACCGGAGCCGCCGCCAATAAATAGAAAGACGCCGGCACGACGTTCGCCAACTCCGGGCGGATCCGGTTCTGATTCTTCCCCGTCAGCAGGTACCGGACCCCAAACTCGGTCGCGCTCCCGAACCGCTCATAGTTGGAAACCCCGATGGCCAAACCCGGAAGAACCAAAGGCGTGGCGAATGCCACCAAAGCCCGCGGAGCCCGCACCATCACCAGAATCCCGCGTCGCCAGACACCGGCAATACAAACCACAGGACTGCCGACGAAAAACAATATCCGCCCGCAATCGCCCTGGCACAACCCCAGAGCAAGCAGCAGCACTCCACCTGTAATAGAGCGCGAGAACGATCGCACGCCCCACCATAACCGCGGTTCGAGCGCGCATCACCGGATTCTAACAGCCACCATTCTCAACAGGCAGTGCTTCTTAGCTCAGGGGGCCAGCGCCGCACGGCGCATCACAGTGGGAGGAAACCGGGCACGTCCGCCCCGTGGCGGAACCGGAACCTGCTCGTTTTCTCAGGAAATCCGCACCATCACCGGCTGACGCAGCCGGAAGGACAGGGCCGTCTCCACCGGGATCCGCATCTGCTTCCTGCCCGCAATTACCTGCCCCACCGTACCCGCCGCAGCCCCCGCACCGGCACCGATCAACGCTCCGGCACCGCCTCCCGCAATCGCTCCGATCGCAGCACCCAGACCAGTTCCGCCCCCGATCAGTGTAAAATTGCGCTTCTTCTGTCCCGTAGTGGACCGGCTGACAACGGACGTGTGCAGGTTGTAGCGTTGCCCCCTGACCTCCACGCCCTCCAGCCGCAACGCCACCATCGCGCGCCCTTTGAACCTGCCGGAAGCCTGAGCCTCCACCACTCGCCCGTAAGCCCGGGCCCCCGCCGGAATCACCGTGACGCCCTCTCGCACCACAGACGAGACGACGTTTGCGGTAAATACGTCCCCCGGCCTGCTCCGACGCGTATCCACCGTTTCGTTCAGCCGCACCTGTAAAGCCGTTCCCGGTGCGACCAGCATTTCCCGCGCAACCGCAGGCACGGAAGCCGATCCGCCACGCTCATACCGCACACTGCTTCTGCCTGCCGGGTTCTGTGCGAGTCCGGAGTGAAGAGCAACCGAAACAACCAGACTGGGCAACAACATGGAAATTCGCATGGCTGTCAAAAATGCACCGGGAGCGCCGTTGTAATGTATTTCACAAAACGCCCGCAAGACCTTCGCTGTGGCCCTCCAGGTGCACCAACAGGGCTGTTGCGCTGCACAACGGAGGGCGCAACCATCTCAACTCAATTAAGGAAGGTAACACTATGTTCCGTACCATCTCACCGGACAGGAAATATTTACGACTTCCGGTTCTGCTCGCAGCTCTTTTACTGCCGGCATCGGCACAAATTACCGCTGTGGTGAACGCAGCGTCCCAGGTCTCAGGCCCCACGGCCCCAGGCACCATTGTCACCATCTTCGGCTCCAACCTTGCCCGGAACACCGTAGCAGGGTCGGGCTCAGCCACTCCGCCGTCAACCTTAGGCGGCGTCACCGTTACAGTAGGTGGCGTTCCCACCCCGCTCTACTATGTTTCCCCGACGCAAATCAACGCAGTCGTGGCGTTCGCCACACCCACGGGTTCTCAAAATCTGACCGTCACCTCTTCCGCGGGCACGTTCTCCGCGCCCGTCAACATTACCGCAACGGCCCAGCCGGGCATCTTCTCACTCCTCGGCTCCGGCACCGGTGACGGAGCCATCATTAACCCGCTGACTCTCGCAATCGGGACTTTTACGGTGCGCAGCGGGAAAGACCGCACCTACCTCTCGCTCTTCCTTACAGGCCTCAGCACCTCGGTATTCCCTGTCGTCACGGTAGGCGGCGTACCGGTCGAAGTGCTCTTCTCCGGACCAAGCCCGTGCTGCCTTGGCATGGAACAGATCAATGTCGTTTTGCCCGCGTCGTTATCGGGGGCCGGGCGCGTGCCGGTCTCCGTCCAGTCGGGCGCGCTCGTCAGCAATACCGTTGAAATCGTCCTGCTCCCCGCCGTTGGCGAGGGTCCGTTCCCCAACAATGACGAAGATATGCCCCGTAGCCGCCAACTAGCCTCCATCGCCTGGATACCCGGCACCAGCCTGGCGCTGATTGCCGATGAGAACGACGACGTGATCAGGGTCATCGATCTCTCCAGCCGCAAGGTCGTGCGTACTGTCGCGTTGCCCTCAGGAGCCGGCCCGATCGCCGTGTCGGTAAATGCCGCGGGAACTGTGGCCGTCATCGCCGAACGCCGCACCGGCCAACTGGCTGTTCTGGACCTGACTACCTATAACGTCATTTCCCAGATCGCCGTCGGTTCGGGCCCCCTGAATGTCGCCATCGCCGGCAACCTGGCCATCGTCGTCAACGGGAATGCCGGTTCCGTCTCCATTGTCGATCTCACAACCAAAACGGTGATTAAGACTCTGCCGACGGGCGCCGGGGTGCATGCGGTCGCAGTTGACCCGATCCTGCTCAAAGCCTGGGTCACCAACCAGACGTCAGGCACGATTTCCGTGATTGACCTCACCAGCCTTACCGTCGTCAACACCTTCAGTCTCGGGCCCAACGTTCGGCCTGCGGGCATTCGGCGCATCGCGAACTCCAACTTTCTTGCAGTCGCAGTCCCGGTGGCAGGCAGTGCGGGACAGACACTGATCGTTAACATCAACGACGGGTCCTTCACCACCATCAACGTCAACTCAGCCCTGAGCGGAGGCTCCAGCGATATCGCGGTGTCCGGATCCACGCTGTTCTTTGCCAATCAGACCGGCGGCTCAGTTTCCGTCATTTCAATCACGGCAAACGGTGTTCCGACAGGACCGCCGATTATCGTGAAGGTCGACCTTGGCGCCCGGGCCCTCGCGGTGGATACGAAGGATAATCTGTTGCTGGTGACCAACGACGGCAGCGGCACAATCGTCCTGGTGGATCTCAGAACCTTCGCAGTGGTCGGTCGCATTGATGGCGTCCGCACTGGTCTCGATGGTGATGATAACGAAGATAACCACAGCGACCGTGAGCACTCTTCGAATCTTCCTGTCATCACAACCGTGACCCCCCTCACGGCGCGCGCGAATACGACGTTCACTCTGACGTTGATCGGTTCCGGCTTCACAGGCACCGATAACGTCGTGTTCGTGAGTCCGGGCGATGTACACGGCAATGGTAAAGGCAAGGGCAAAGGCGACTCGCCGGATCTGAACGCTGATGGCGCGTTCTTCGTCACCAACGTAGTGGTGAACGCCGCTGGTACCGGATTGACTGCAACCGTGAAAGTCGGTGCCGCGGCGCCTGGACCCAGAGTGGTCCTCGTCAAGACACCGAACGGCGAGTCGGCATGGTCGAAGGTTGCAACCGCCCTGCTGACCATCGTTCCCTGACCATCGTTCCCTGACAATCGATAGCAAACCTGTCCACCCCGGTCTCCGGGGTGGACGTATCACCATGAACATCAAGAAAGGAATCCTGTGAAACGACTCTTCCCACTACTTCTCTCCGGTGCTTTGATCCTTTTGGCCGACAAACCGGACAAGCACTGGCATGACGACGAAAAGCATTTTGAAAAGCACCAAAAAGACAACGATGATCGGGATGGCGACCACGATGGCGCGAATTGCCGGTTTCAGCCCCGCGACGTCCGGATTATCAGCGATTACTACGGACCTCAGTACAGGAATCTACCCCCTGGCCTGCAGAAAAAGTACGCTCGGACGGGCCAGCTACCCCCGGGCTGGCAACAGCGCTTCCGCCCGCTGCCGCCCGACATTGACCGTCGCCTGGCACCTATCCCGCAGGGCTATCAACGTGGGGTAGTGGACGGATATGCGGTGGTCTACAATCCGATAACCCAGATAATCATGGACATCACAAGAATCATTGGCCGATAGCCAAAATCATCCGCAACATAGAAAAAGGGCGGCCCGCCGAAGCGGGCCGCCCTTCTTTTAGGTTACAGCGACTAATCGGAAATTAGAACGAAAAGCGCAGTGAGAACTGCACATGACGTTCTGTACCGACGTTCGCACCAAGCACGCGACCGAAGTTGCCGTTACCGTTGATCGCGGGAGTGGTCCCGTTTACACCGGCTGTAATCTTCGCATCCCCAAGGTTGCCATCGGGGGTGTTGTAGATTGGCGTATTCCCAATGTTCAGGGCTTCCGCGCGGAACTGCATCTTCATCCGCTCGGTGAACGCGAAATCCTTGAACACCGAGAAGTCCATCGTGCGGGTGGGCGGGCCTGTGTTGCTCAGCAGGCCCAAATTACCACCGGTGTAAACACCGGCAGCGGCATTCTGGTAAGCGGGGACGTACGGCGCGGGATTAAAGTAATAGCCGTCCGTATTGATCGCGCGACCGCCGGAGGGAGCCGCGTTCGGTGTCAGTCCCGAAGTGAGAACGTCCGGACGGCATTTGCCCCAGTTGCCGACGCAGCTGGTTCCATTGATGCCGTACGGCTGGCCGGTGCGCAGCGACAGGATGCCGTTCGCGTGCCAGTTGCCAACCACGAAGTCGGTTGGCCGGTTCATGTTGCCGAAATACTTCTTGCCCTTGCCGAACGGCACATCGTAGTTAAACGCTGTGGTCAGGTTGTGGCGAACGTCCCACGCGGCGGATGCATAACCCTTCGCGAAATCGGTCGGGTCAGGCTGGCCGAAGCCGCTCGCGCCGCTCAGCGGGGTGCCGCTGTTGGCAAGCGCATGCGCCCACACATAAGAGGTCATGAACTGCAGACCATTGCTGTAGCGTTTTTCCAGCTTCGAAGAGAATGCAGCGTAGTTGCCGTAACCGAAGGTCGAGGTCGTCGAGAGACCCGAACCAATGATCGCGGTGCCGGCCGGTCCACGGACGAGACGCGTGTTATCGCAGCTCAGCGTGGTGGTGTTGTTGGTGCCCAGGTTCGGGCAGGGATCCGAGTTCCACAGAATCAGCTGATGTGACTGGTGGTTGCCTTCGTAACCGAGTTCGAGGGCCATGTTGCCAGGCAGTTCGCGCTGCAGAATCACGTTCCACTTCTGTACCAGCGGGTTGCGGAAGTCTTTCTGCACGCCGCGGAAAGAAAGCGGGGCAGGCAGTGAGAAGACGTTCGTGGGGAAGCCACCGGTCAAACCGTTCGGGAAGTAGTTGCAAGCCACGCAGTTCGGATCGGAGACGCCGATGAAGCCGCTCGTTGTGCTGCCGCGGGCCAGGACCACCGTCTCATTGAACGGCACGCCTTCACCACGGTTCGGGCTTCCGCCCTGGTTTTCTTCGCCACCGTAGAAGATACCGAAACCGGCGCGGAGCACGGTCCTGGGCATGATCTGGTAAGCTGCGCCGATACGCGGCCCAATGTCAAACTTATCCCACGGAATCAGGGTGCTGGGCACCGTGCCGCGAACAACTTTAACGGTCGGGTAAGCGGTCGCGAAGTTCGGAGGCAGCGCTGCGTCCTGGTTCGGTCCCTTGGGGATGAACAGGGTCAGGCTGTCCAGGTCGAAATTCGCCTGGCGTGCAAAACGTTCGTCAATCGGCGACCACAGTTCGTAACGCAGGCCGAGGTTCAACGTCAGCTTCGGCGTCACTTTCCAGTCGTCCTGGGCGTAAAAACCCCACGCGGTCTTCTGGGAAGAGATGAAGTTGGTCGTCGAAATCGCGGCGTCGTTGATATGACCCAGCAGCGCTGAGGCCACAGGGTCGCCCGTCTGGCTGTTATTGGCCGGGTAGGCGGTCTGGTTGCCGTTGTAGTTGATGTTGCCGTGCGGATCGGGAACCTGGAAGAACGGGAACTTGATCGGCCTGAACTCAGCGCCGAACTTCAGCGAGTGAGAACCCTTGCTGATCGCAACGTTCTGAATGAAATCCCAGACGTTGTTGTATTCCTTGGTCGGAATCCAGTCATTCGAACCGGTCTGCTGGTAGCCGCTGAATCCGATCTGGGGCAGCCCACCGTTGCCGGTAGTCGCCTTGGTCGGGTTGTAGCCACCAATGCCGAACTGGCTGAACAGGTCAGTATCCGGATTCGCATTACCACGCGAGGTGACAAGGCGGGTGAAGCCAACACGGGTTTCGGAAATGAAGGTCGGGCTCCAGACGCGGCTGTAGCTGATTTGCGCGTTACGGGCCAGATCAATCTCCTGCGCGCCGTTGAAGTCGGCTCCATCCAGCGGGCCGGGGAACGGCGAACCGCTGAACTTGCTGGTATTCGACCAGCTCATCGAACCGAACAGGCTGTCCTTGTCGCTCAGACGATAGTCAACGCGACCATCGCCCTGATCTGTGGTCTGACCGCCGGCCGAGACGTAGTAGAAGTCACGGGTCGGGGTGTTGCCGTTGATGATGGACTGGTTCGTCTTCGGGTACGCCGACAGGATCTTCGCAAAGGCCGGGTCAAAACGGCTGGCCGGGATCTGGTTGCCGGGGAAAGCGGTACGCGAAAGAGCCGTCAGACCATCCGTCAGGAAGGTGGTGGTCTTCGGGTCGTAGATGGAACCCTTGGCCAGCGGGGTGGAAATGCCCGCAGCGTTCGGAACGTTGTTCACGGGTCCGAGCAGGCTGCTGAAATCACCGCCCTTAAAGGCATCGGTCGGAATCGTCAGGAAGCCCGAACGACCCAGGCCGCCAACGGTGCCGCCAGCCGTCGCAATGCGCGTGCCCTGATAGTCGCCGAACATGAAGAGCTTATTCTTCTTGAGCGGGCCACCAGCGGTTGCGCCAAACTGGTTCTGCGCCAGAGGAGCGCGCTTTGCGCCCGCCAGGTTATTGTTCCAGGTGTTGGCGTTCAGTTCTTTGTTCTGCAGGATTTCGAATAAGCTGCCATGCAGCTGGTTCGTACCGGACTTCAGGTTGACGTTGATGACGCCACCCGCCGCGCGACCGTATTCCGCGTTGTAGCCGTTGGTGATGATGCTCATTTCACCAATTGCTTCAACCGACGGACCGACAGCATACGCAGTCTGGTTCAAAAAGTCGATGGTGTTGATGTTGTTATCCACACCGTTCAGCAGGAAGTTGTTCTGACCGTTCGAGCGGACGCCGTTGGCCGAGAAGCCGCCGTTGTTCGCATCGCGCGCACCATTTTCCGCCGGAACGACGCCAGGAACGAGCCGGGCGAGGTAGGCGAAATTGCGCTGGCCGCCGAGCGGCACATCGGTCAAAGTCTTCGAGTTGATTGCCGCGCCAACCTGGGTGCTTTCCGTCTGCAGCAGCGGCGCGTTCGCCGTCACTTCAACGGTCTGCCCAATGTCGCCGACAGTCAGTGCAATGTTGACACCGATACGTTCACCGGCGCCAAGAAGAACATCTTTCTGTGTAGCTTTTTTAAAGCCCGCAGCGCTGACCGTGACGGTGTAAGTCGACGGCTTCAGTGCCGGGCGGGTGTATTCACCGGAGCTGTTGGTTACGAGTTCGTAAACCTGGCCGGTGGCCACTTCGGTAACGGTGACCTTCGCGTTGGCGATAACGCCGCCGGAAGAATCGGTCACGGTGCCGGTGATAGTTGCAAGATCGCGTTGCGCAAACACTGCGCACGCACAAAACAGAGCGAGCAGAGCAATTCGGAGCCCTGCAAAAAAACGAGTCATGTTGTATCCCCCTCTCCTGCCACTTGGCAAGACTGGAACTGTAAAGAATCGTATCACCTTGGATGAATCGAATCAATCGTTTGGATAGGATTAGTAATCGATTTCTATGAGGGCGGCACACTACTAAATTCTCTATTTCAGTCCTATGAAAATCGGGAGCGATATAATGGCCCAGCGATGAAGATCCCGCTCAGTCTGGCCCTTCTGCTCCTCTTCGGCGGGTCTTCTCCCCGCATCAGCTTCACAGACATCGCCACAGCGTCCGGGCTGACACAACCGAATACCTTCGGCGGGAAAGAGAAGAAAGACCTTATCCTCGAAAGTACGGGCACTGGCGTGGCCATTTTCGACTTTGACGGGGATGGATCGAACGATTTGTTCATCGCCAACGGGACAACGCTCGCCGGTGGCGCCCCTTCGCCGTCCTTTCTCTATAAGAACGACGGGCAGGGGCATTTCACTGAATTGGGACGCCAGGCGGGCCTGACTAAAGTTGGGTGGGCGCAGGCAGCGTGTGCCGGAGACTTCGATAATGATGGTCATCCTGACCTTTTCATTACCTACTACGGCAGTAATAGCCTGTACCGGAATCTGGGAAATGGAAGATTTTCGGACGTAACAAAAAGCACTGGATTGCCCGATTCCGGAATTCGCTGGGGGTCGGGTTGCGCGTTTGTCGACTATGATCGCGATGGTTATCTCGACATTTTCGTCGCCAACTATATCGATTTCGACCTCGCGACGGCCCCCAAACCAGGTAGCGGGAAGAACTGCATCTGGAAGGGAATCCCCGTTTGGTGCGGTCCGCATGGACTTCCCAGCGGCCACAATGCGCTCTATCACAACAACCGGGATGGGACTTTTACCGACGTTTCCGAGAAGGCCGGAATCCTGAAGCCGGGCGGGCGGAACGGACTCGGAGTGCTTGCGGCGGACTTCGACAACGATGGCTGGCCGGATATCTATGTGGCCTGCGACCAAACGCCGAGCCTGCTTTATCGCAACAATCACGACGGCACTTTCACCGAAATCGGCGGACCTTCCGGCGTCGCCTACAACGCCGACGGGCGCCTGCAGGCCGGCATGGGAATTGCGGTCGCGGACTACGAGGGGAAGGGCTTCCTCGGGATCGCCAAGACGAACTTCTCCGGCGACCGGCCCTCGCTTTACCGCAATCAGGATGGCCGTTTCTTTGAGGACGTTTCCGAAGAAGCCGGCCTCGGCCGGAACCAGTTACTGGGCTGGGGGATCGCGTTCCTCGATGTCGACGAAGATGGCTGGCCGGATCTGGTGATGGCGAACGGGCATGTTTACCCGGAGATTGACCGGTCGAAGGTGGGCGAGACCTATCGCCAGAAGACGCTGCTGTATCGGAATCTGGGGAACGGTCGGTTCGGGGACATCACTGCGGCGGCGGGACCGGGTTTTGCGGTAGCGCGACCTTCGCGCGGTCTGGCCACGGGCGATCTGGATGGCGATGGACGCCCGGAGATTGTCATCGTGAATATGAACGAACGCCCCACGCTGCTGAAGAACTCCGGGCCGCGCGGGAACTGGCTGGCGGTTTCGCTGACCGGCACCAGGTCGAACCGCAGTGCGATTGGCGCGCGGGTCATCATTGAAGCCGGTGGCCGCAAGCAGATGTCAGAAGTGACGGGCGGCGGCAGTTACTACTCGCAGAACTCTCTCACGCAATACTTCGGACTGGGCAAGGCCGCGCAGGTGGACCGCATCACGGTGCGATGGCCGAATGGCGAATCGCAGATGTTTACGACAGTGCAGGCGAACCGGACGATCCGGATAACTGAGGGACGCGAGACGCCAGTAACAGTAACACCCCGGCCAGCAGATACACAGAAGCAGCCATTGCGATAGCGGTGCCGAGGCCCTGCGATTGGCTGATCCAGCCGATCACGAGCGGTGCGCTGCCGCCTCCGGCCAGCCAGCCGACCGTGTTCATCAAACCGGCGGCCCGGCCGCGATACGCAGGCGCAACAATATCGAAGGCCGAGGCGAAGATGTTCGCGTCGTACAGGCCTTTAAAGAAGCCCCAGGCGGTGAGCGCGAAGATCAGCCATGCGATGGAACTGGTCATGCCGCAAAGCACAACGAACGGCGCGCCACCGAAGACGCCGATGGCTTGCACCAGCATGCGGCCAC
>JBBQDH010000078.1:0-23593 GCA_038319515.1 Bryobacterales bacterium | reverse complement strand
GTGCGTGGCGTATTCGGGGCAGTGTTTTTCATCGGAGGCGTGGGGCGGTCGAAGCGCGAATCGGGGGCAGTGCGCGCAGGCCTGCCGATTGCCTTATGACCTGATGGTGGATGGTACGCATGAGCCTTTGGCCGATGCGCGATATCTGCTTTCGCCGGGGGATTTGTACACGCTGCGGCAGGTGCCGGAGATTATTCAGGCGGGTGTTGGCGCGCTGAAGATCGAAGGGCGATACAAGGATTCTGACTACGTGGCGCTCACGACGAACGCCTACCGCAAGGCCGTGGATGAAGCCTGGGCGGGACTTGTTCCGAAGATCACGCGGGAAGACGAGTTGCGGCTGGAGCAGGTGTATTCGCGCGGCCTGGGTGCGCATTTCGCAACGGGCACGAATCATCAGACGGTGGTGAACGGGCGTGCGCCCCGGCATCGCGGGGTGCTGATGGGGCGGGTGATTTCGGTGGGTGCGGAATCCGTTCTGCTGGCTCCGGCGGAGGCGCACGCGGTGCTGCCTTTGAAGCCCGGGGACGGCGTGGTGTTCGACGCGGCGGACTGGCGAAGCCCTGGTGAGCCGGAAGAGGGCGGGCGTGTTTATGAACTGGAACTCGCTGGGCGCGCGCTGGAATTGCGTTTCGGCAATGGCGCGGTTCGCTTCGGGCGGATTCGGGCGGGAGATCTGGTTTGGCGAACGCAGGATCCGACTCTGGCGGCGGTGGCGCGGCCGTTTATTGAGGCGACGAATCCGGTGAGGAAGCAGGGCGTTTCGGTGCAGGTGACGGCGGTGGAAAACCTGGCGCTGGTTTCGGAATGGTGGCTGTCGGCAAGGCCGGAAGTGACGGTTACGGTGACGTCGCCGGGCTTGTTGGGAACTGCCCGCGAGAAGGCGCTTTCAGCGGAGACCCTGCGGGAGCAGTTTGGGCGGTTGGGGAATACGGCGTACGAATTGGCGGAGTTGAATCTGGAAACGACCGGCGCGCCGTTTGCTCCGGCGTCGCTGCTGAATGCGGTGCGGCGGGATGCGGTGGAGAAGCTTGTGGCGCTGCAGGCTGCGGCGCTGGTGCGGGAGGTTCGGGTTCCCCGAATGGCGCGGTCTGTGGCGGCTCCGGTGGCTTCCGGCGCGCCTGAGTTGCACGTAATGGTGCGGACCCAGGAGCAATTGGAAGCGGCGTTGGATTTACGGCCTGCCAGCATCACGCTCGACTACCTGGATCTGTATGGGCTGCGGCCTTCGGTGGAGCGCGTGAAGGGGGCGGGGATTGCGGCGCGTGTGGCGAGTCCGCGGGTGCTGAAGCCGGGCGAGGCGAGGATTGTGGATTTTCTGGGAAGCCTGGGCTGTTGCGTGGTGGTGCGGGCCGCCGGGATGCTGGAGTCGCTTCGGGGAGAGCGGATTGGAGATTTCAGTTTAAATGCCGCGAATTCCGCGACGGCGCGCGAGTATCTGGAACGCGGGGTTTCCCGCATCACGCCCACGCATGATCTGAATGCGGCGCAGGTGGCGGATCTGGCGTGTCAGGTGGGCGGGGACAAACTGGAAGTGGTGGCTTACCAGCACCTGCCGGTGTTCCACACGGAGCATTGTGTGTTTTGCCGGTTCATGTCGACGGGTACAAGTTATCGCGATTGCGGCAGGCCCTGCGAATCGCACACGGTCGCGCTGCGGGATCAATCGGGCCGGTCGCACCCGGTGCTGGCGGATGTGGGTTGTCGAAATACGGTTTTTGGGGCGGAGGCGCAGGAGGCCAGTGCGCATATGGATGCCTGGCTGGCCAGCGGGATTCGGCATTTCCGGCTGGAGTTTGTGCACGAGACGGCGGCACAGGTGCGGGATGTGGTGATCGCTTTCCGGCGGGCTTTGGCGGGTGAAATCAGCTTCGTGCAACTGCACAAAGAACTGCGGGCAACGGCACCCGGCGGTGTAACGCAGGGTAGTCTGCTGGTGAAACCAAACTATCTGGAACTGCCTGTTTTGCAATAACCACCTTGCCGTGCGGGGCGCAAAATTTCACGGCAACGGAACCGGCGGCGACCACCTCTCCGGTCCGGACAAATTATTTTGCAAGAAGACGGGCGACGGTTTCGATATGGAACGTCTGCGGGAAGAGATCGAGAATGGTCAGGCTCTCGATGTTGTACTCCGCGCTGAGAACGCCCAGATCGCGGGCTAGGGTGGCCGGGTCACAGGCGACGATCACCAGTTCCTTCGGCTTCAGGCGCAGCAGGTGCGCGGTGACAGCCTTTTCGAGACCGGAACGGGGCGGGTCTGCGAGAACGAAATCGGGCGCTTCTTTGTGGGCTGCCAGGAAGTCCGCTGTTTGCTGCTGCACGGTGTTGATGCGGAGCTTTGCCCGGTGGGCGTTGCCTTCCAGATCGGCTGCGGCTGCGCGACCGGATTCCACGGCAGTGACGCGGTTGAAGCGGCGCGCGAGGGGCAGGGAGAACAGGCCGACGCCTGCATAGAGATCCCAGGCAGATTCGCCGCGTGCGGAGCCTATCGCCCACTCATCCATGCTGGAGAGAAGAAAGCGGTTGACCTGAAAAAAAGACTGGCCGCTGACGCGATATTCGTCGTTGTTGACCAGGTAGTCCAGCGGCCCATGGACGGTGCCGGGAACCTCTTCGGCCAGCCATTCGAAAAAGTGTCTGGCGACGGGGCGTTCGCTTTCCATGACGTTCCACTGCACGTGGCGTTCGTCGGTGAAAGCTTCCAGCGATTCGAGGAACCCGGGCCAGCGGCGATCCCGCGCCATGGTGCTGAGGGCCTTCATTGCTTCATTCAGTTTGGGCGAAATGAGGGGGCATTGTTCGGCGGGGACCAGCTTGTGCGAGCCCATTTCACGGAACCCGACACGGCCATACTCGAAGTGGAACTGGACGCGGTTGCGGTAACCAAGCGGCGGGCTGGGAACAGTGCTGATGCGCGTGGGGTCGATCTCGATTTTTGCCGTGCGGCGCAGGGATTCCAGGAGGATTTCCTGTTTATAGCGCAGCTGGCTTTCGTAGCCGGCATGTTGGTACTGGCAGCCGCCGCACCGGGTGAAGACGGGGCAGACGGGGGCGACACGGTCCGGTGACGGGGTCACCACTTCTTTCAGTTCGGCGCGCTGCACATGTTTGCGGGCGCCGATGCGTTCCGCGTGGACGATTTCGCCCGGTAAAACATAGGGGACGAAGATGACTTCGCCTTCCAGACGGCTTAGTCCGTCGCCGCCATAGACAAGCTTTTCGATGTTTAGTTCAGTACTCACGTTGCAAATGAAGGTTACCATTCTCCTGCAAATACGCACCTCGGGGTACGAAACTGGTGGCGTAAAGCCGTGCTGAAAACACTTTTTCTGAGCCCCCCTTCGGTTGGTGGTTTTGATGGCTCAGCGGGCGCGCGCTGTCAGGCGAAACGGGAAGTAACGTCTCACTGGTTTCCGACGTGGTTTGCCCAGCCCGCTGCGCTTGTGAAGGGCAGCAAACTGATGGACGCGCCTCCGCACCGGCAGACCATGGAGGATGTGCCGGCGATCGCGAATGACTATGAGTTGTTTGTGCTGCACATCAGTACGCCTTCGCTCAAGAATGATGTGGCTCGTGCGGAGGCAATCAAAGCGAAGAATCCGCATGTGCGGGTCGGGCTGAGCCGGCGGGATGGCGAGGGCCGGATTCATCACAATCCGGAACGCGAGCTGATTCACGACTGGGATGCGATGCCGAGCGTGCTGCCGGTCTATGACCGCGATCTGAAGATTGAGAATTACTTTATCGGGCATTTGCCGCATCCGTATTTTTCGTTTTATACAGGGCGCTGGTGCCCGGCAAAATGCAGTTTTTGTTTGTGGCCGCAGACGGTGGTCTTGCCATCGGTTTCTTCGCTTTCATGAGGTTTCGCGGCACGCAGTGCCATGGAGACAGACAGAACCGCCTATCGCACCCGATCCGTCAGTCTGCGGTGAAGCTAAAAAAGCTGAAAATGCTTCAGGCTTCGCTAAAATGAATCACTGGTCTTCTATGAAACGAACTCTGCCTCTGTTGTTTTGCGCTGTGTCAGTGTCGGCGCAGCAACCACCCGCCCCGAATCCTCAGGTGGTCGCTGCAGCGGCTATCCGCGAACAGTACACGAAGTTTGAATATCGTATTCCTGTGCGGGACGGGGTGCGATTGTTTGTGTCGGTTTATGTCCCGAAAGATGTCTTTGCGGAAGGGAAAACCTATCCCGTGATGATGTCGCGGACGCCCTACAGTGTCGCGCCCTATGGGGTGGATCAGTACCGGGCTTCGCTGGGACCATCGGAGCTTTTCACGAAAGAGAAATTCATCTTCGTTTACGCCGATGTGCGTGGCCGGTATCTGAGCGAAGGCGAGCCAACGCAGCTGAAGCCGCATGTCGCAAACAAAGCCGGCGCGAAGAGCACGGATGAGAGCACCGATACTTACGACACCATCGATTGGCTGATTCACCATGTGCCGGGGTGCGAGCCGAAGGTTGGTTTGTGGGGCATTTCGCAGCCTGGCTTCTATGCGAGCGCGGGGATGATTGATGCGCATCCGGCATTGCTGGCGGTATCTCCGCAGGCTCCCGTGACCGACTACTATTTGGGCGACGACGATTATCACAACGGCGCGTTTATGCTGGCTGCGAATTTCGGTTTCTATCAGAGTTTCAAGCCGCGCGCCGGGGACCCGGAACCGCCGCAGCCGATGATGCCGGCGCGGTTTGGCACGCCGGATGGCTACCAGTTCTTTCTCGACATGGGGTCGCTTGCGAACGCTGATGAGAAGTACTTCAAACATGCGAACACGTTCTGGACGGAGATTAGTGCCAACACGACGTACAACTCGTTCTGGCAGTCCCGCTCTATCTGGAAGCATCTGCGGAACATCAAGCCTTCGGTGATGACGGTGGGCGGCTGGTTCGATGCGGAGGATTTGCAGGGGCCGCTGCGCACGTTCGATCAGATTCAGAAGAACAATCCACCGGCAACGAACATGCTGGTGATGGGACCGTGGACGCACGGCGGGTTTGCGCGGGGCAATGGGGACCGTGTGGGCAATGTAATATTCGGGTCCAGCACGTCGAAGTATTTCCGGGAGAACATGGAGTTTCCGTTCTTCCTGCATGTTCTGAAGGGCAAGGGCGATGGGAAGTTTCCGAAGGCCTGGGTGTTTGAGACAGGGCTGAACCAGTGGCGGAAGTTTGATGCGTGGCCACCGAAGGCGGCTAAGACTATGGAGTTGTTCCCGGGTGAGAAGGGCTCGCTGAACTGGCAGAGGCCCGGGCGCGAAACGGTGGATGAGTATGTTTCGGACCCCGCGAAGCCGGTGCCTTACATTGGATCACTGTCGTTCGGCATGAAAGGCGATTACATGACGGAAGACCAACGTTTTGCGGGGTCGCGAACCGACGTGCTGGTTTATCAGACAGGCGTGCTGGATCACGATGTTTCTGTGTTTGGACCGATTCCGGTGGACCTGAAGGTTTCCACGTCGTCGACCGATTCTGATTTCGTGATCAAACTGATTGACGTCTATCCGGGGGATTTCCCCACCGACCCGACGAATACGGTGCCCATGGGTGGTTACCAGCAACTGGTGCGTGGGGAGCCGTTCCGCGGTAAGTATCGGAAGAGCTTCGAAACGCCGGTTCCGTTCCAGCCGGGTAAGCCGGAACGGATCACGTTTGCGTTGCCCGATGTGGCGCATACGTTTCGCGCGGGGCACCGGATTATGGTGCAGATTCAGAGTTCCTGGTTTCCGCTGACGGACAGGAATCCGCAGAAATTTCTGGATATTCCGAATGCCGTTCCGGCAGATTTTGTGAAGGCGACGGAGAGGATTTATGCGGGTGGCGCAGAGGCGTCGAGGATCTCGCTGCCGGTATTGGAATAGGCTTCCATCGCGGTGTTGATGCGTTCACGGACTGCAACGGCCTGGCCGGCTGCCGCGCCCCTCAAATAGGCCATCACCGTCAGGTAGGTCTTCTCACCGAAGCCTTCACAGCATAACGCGACGGCGGAGTCCGCAAGGTCGGGAACGCTGACCACGACGTAGCCGTTGGCGGGGCGGGCCACTTCGTTCACGGGCATGCCGAGGAAAGTCGCGGGGTCGATGGGCCATATCGTGTCGCGGCGAACCGGGAGACTGCGCAGCACTGTGACGTTCGCGGCGGGTTCGCCGAGATTGTGACTCAGTTCGTATTTTAAGACCGCGAAATAGGTGGACCAGCCGCCGAAGGTCGCTTCGAATTCGTTGTCGAACTTACTGTCCACGCTGAAACCGGAGTGCACCACACGCAGCGTCGTGGTTCCGCCCTCGCCGGTGAGCGAATATTCCAGACGCTTGCCACCGAAGCCGACGACCAGCTTTTCGCCGGCTTCCCACTCAAGGATTTCATTGTCCGCCGCCATCCCTTCGCACCACTGGAGCCACATGTTGCCGCCCTTTCCTGGCTCCACGCGGGCTTCCTCCACGAACCAGCGGACGATTCCTTCGGGGGTTGAGATCGCTTCCCAAACGGCTTCTTTGGGTGCGGGAATTTCGATTTCGAATTCGAGCTTACGTTCTTCCATTTCAGATACTCCTCGGTTTGGGATGGGCACCGAACAGGACGCGGAAAGTGCGACCGTTTTCGGCTGTGTCGTCGTGATAGCGGGCCACGATGGTGGCGAAGGCTTCGGTGATGTCTGCCGCGAACGCAGCCCGGGTTTCGGGGGAAGCGAAACGGATGTCGGCGGTGAGCGCCAGTGTTGCCAGGCGCTTGCCTGCGGCATCGGCGCGAAAGCGCATATCAGCAAGTTCGGAAAGCGTGCGGGCGGCGGCTGCTGCAAGCCAGGCGCTGGAATAGCGATCCTGCTGGTCCGGGTCGGGCACGGTCCCGGCGACATCCGGGCTGATGAGATAGGAGAGCGCGGTCGCCTGCATCAGCCGTTCGATACAGTTGCCCTTCCGGCGCTCTTCCACCAGGCGGATGAGAGCGGCGCGTTCCAGTTCGCGGAGATGATAGTTCACCTGCTGGCGGGGCAATTCGAGGCGGCGGGCCAGTCCGGCGGCGGAGTCAGGTTCCGCCAGCATGGCGAGCAGCCGGGCACGTTGGGGTTCCAGTAAGGCGGAGACCTTGACGGCGTCGCGGACGATTTCCAGCACGGTCGGCATAATGAAGATATTGCCACCGCATGTATTATGCTGTCAAGAAAAATATTATTTTCGGTTTAGACTTGTGCCGTCCTTCCACCGCCATCCGTGTTCAATAAGCAGGAGAATAGAGCCATGAAGATCCCCTCACTTGCCTTGCTCGCCGTGTTGGCCACGTCGGCCTTCGCGCAGGATCCTCCCTCACGAGTCGCACGCCTCAACTGGCTGATTGGCGACGTTTCTTTGCGCCCCGCCGGGAATGATGCGTGGACTGGCGCCACGCTGAACTATCCACTCAGCACCGGCGATCATCTCTACACCGACACCCGCGCGCGCGCCGAAATGCACGTGGGCCCGAACGCGATCCGGCTGGATAGTGAAAGCAACTTCGGCTTCCAGATTCTGGACGACCGGACGGTGCAGATGCGGTTCACCGAGGGTTCGATGGAAGTGCGGGTCCGGCGTTTGGAAGAGGATGACATCTGGGAGATTGACACGCCGCAGGCTGTGATTTCGCTTTTACGCGCGGGAGATTACCGGCTGGATACGGACCCTTCGCGGAACGCGACGATGCTTACGGTGTGGTCGGGCGAGGCGGAATTGTCGGCCAACGGTAAGACGTCTATCGTGCGCGCCCGACAAACGGCCTATATTCCTGACGGGCTGGAGCCGGAGATTCGGGCGGCGAATGCGATTGATGACTTTGACCGGTTTAGTGCCGACCGGAACCTGCATGATGACCGGGTCGCGGCGCCGGTGCACGTATCGGAATCGATGGTCGGGTACCAGGATCTGGATGAGTACGGAAGCTGGAATGAGACGACGGACTATGGCTGGGCATGGGCTCCGCGTGTGACGGCGGACTGGGCTCCTTATCAGCAGGGGCGCTGGTGCTGGGTGGCACCGTGGGGCTGGACGTGGATTGACGAAGCGCCGTGGGGCTTTGCGCCGTTCCACTACGGACGCTGGGCGTTCGCCGGTAGCCGATGGGTGTGGGTACCAGGTGCGGTGGTGCACCACCCGGTCTATGCGCCGGCACTGGTGATTTTTGTGGGGCCGCGGGGTGAGGTGGGCTGGTTCCCGTTGGGGCCGAGAGAGCCTTACTACCCGGCGTACCGCGTGTCGGGCAACTACCTTCGGCAGGTGAACAGCACCCATGCGCCGAATGTGGTGGTGGGCGGCGGGCGGGTGGAGCGCTATGCCAACCAACATGTGCCCGGCGCTGTGATCGCGGTGACGCAGCAGGGGTTTGTAGGGTCGCGCCCGGTGCGGGAATCAGGTCAGAGGATTTCGCCGGAGGGGTTAAGGCAAACCGAGGTTCTGGGGGCCACGCCGGGCGTTTCGCCCGCACGGGAGAGTGTCATCGGGAGGCAGACGAATCGTACGGTGCCGAGGCCCTCTGAATTGGTGGCGACGCGACCGGTGGCGACGCGCGGAGGTCGTGAGGATCATCCGGGAGCAGCGGTGAACAGTGTGGCACCCGTGCGTGTGGAGCCTTCGCGTCCGGTCGAAACTGAGGCGGTTCAGGCTCCGGAATTTCGGCGGAACCGACCGCAACCGGAACGTCAGCGTCCCGTGGAAACGCAGGTTCCGGAGCGGCCTGATTTCAGCCGCCAACGCCCGAACCGGCCGGAACCGGAGGCGAGACCGATTCCGACCGTGCGCCCACCGGAGGCGCGCCCGCAGCCCGAAGTTCGGCGGGAGAGCGCACCCATCGTTCGTGAGCCGCGCCCGGAATCCGCTGTGCCGCGCAGGGAAGAACGGGCCGCGCCGGTACGGGAACAGCCGCGACCGGAACCAAAACCGGAAAGCCGCCCTGAAATTAAAAAAGAAATCAAAGACAAATAACCGCCTGAAACAACCGGCAATTCTTCCGCACTCATGTGACAAGCGCTGCGTCCTTGCACAAGGGCCGGGGCGCAAGGAGGACGGATAGTATGAAAAAAGGCATGGCGGTTGCCCTCGCGGCGGCGGCTGTAACGTTGTATTTCATTCCGAATCAGGCGAACGCGGCTATCGTCGGATTCACCGGAACCGGCGGTTTTGTTGCAGTTGGCGGAGTCGGCAATCTCGGGCTCTGTTTCCCGATTGCGTGCGATTCCGGCTTTGTGGCATTCAATACGCAGAATCTGCTGGCCGACGGCTTGAATGTCCAGGGCCTGGTACGGCAGATCATTGTGGGAGACGGTTTTGGTAACACGGCCTCCGCGCAACTGCGCGTCACGAACATTATCGCCACCAATACCAACATTGGCGGCGGACTTATTTCCGACGACTTTTTCATTGTGAGCGATATCTTTAACGCATCGCTTCCGGGGAACGCGGGCGTCGGAATTGTAGGTTCATTTCAGAGCGTGGCGGGCGTGGGCGGTGATGTTGCTGCCTCGACCCAGGCGCAGATGAACTATCTTTCGACCCCGATCGGTGTGCCGGTGGCTCCGATCGTGTCGTTTTCTCTCACCACTGTTTCGCCTTTCGTCAATTGTATTGTTTGCAGCCCGATTCCCTTTTTCGCCTCGGCATTTGTGAACAATGCACCCGGCGGCATCAGGCAGTTGGTGGGTGCGATTAACTTTACTGCGGGACCGGGAAGTCAGATTGTTTTGCCGGGAAGCCTGATTCTGGAAAATAACGACGAAGCCGCGATCACTGCGGAAGCACCCGAACCGGAGACGATGCTGTTGATGGGTGCTGTCCTTTCTGGTATGGTCGCCATCCGGAAACTGCGAAGCGCATAAGTCTCACGGCAACACAACTTGCGTGTCAGTGCGGCATTCTTTGCGCTGCGGGGCGGGCCTTACGGTTCGCCCTTTTTTGTGCTTTGAGTGCACCGGGACTTCGCAACTCACTCAGACTTTGCTTTCGGCCGGTAGCTCCACGTTTGGCGAGCGGCAAGGTTTCTTGTTGCCGTACAGTTCCACATCAGCACGGGTCAGCAGATCTTCCAGCGGTTCGCCGGCACGGGCCTGCGCCACGCCGAGAGACGCGCCGACTTCCACCGAAATGACCTTTCCCAGGACGACAATCTTCGCCGTAATGCGCAGTTTGCCACGCAGTTGAGCGGCGCGTTGCCGGGCGATTTCCTCATTGCAGCCCAGCATCACCAGAAACTCATCTCCACCCCAGCGGCTGACTGTATCTGCCGGGCGCACGTTGTCCCTCAGGACGTGCGCGAAGGTCTTCAGCACCTGGTCGCCGGCCGAATGTCCCCAGCGGTCGTTCACCAGCTTGAATCCGTTCAGATCGACGAGAATAATGCTGACCACTTTCCGGTCGCTAATGGTCCTTCGCAATCGTGACTCTCCTTCGCCCCGGTTCATCAGGCCTGTCAGGGCGTCCATGCAGGCGCGGTCTTCGGCCCACTCCAGCCGTTTCTGGAATTCGGCCAGCTGGACCTGCATGTCGGTTACGGATGTATGGTTGTCGCGCCACATGCCGTCAGTAGTTTGCCGCAGTTCTTCCACACGGCGGCTGAGTTCGGCGCGCATACGGGGCAGGTCTGATCCTCTGGAGACCAGTTGCAGCTGTGTTGTAAAGTCCTTCAGCCGTGAGGTGTGGTTCTCATTGTGCCCGCCCAGCGTTTCCGCCGCCTGCCCCAGCACATCCATGATGCCGCGCAGGTCGTCTTCTTTGCGCAGCAGGCTCGCAGCGGCCTGCTTTTTGTAGTCTTTGAGTGCGGTTACGAGGGCACCCCGGCTTTTCTCCAGTGCTGAGGGGCTGGAATCCTCGCCTACTTGCCGGTGCAGATTGCGGAGTTGCGCCTGAAAGTGCTCGGTCAGCTCCGGACTGACCTCCACGGCCTGCTCCTCCACGCCGTGAATGGCGTCCAGATAGCAGTCGAGAAGTGTCCGGAAACGTTGCTCTTCGCGGTCCAGCCCGTCAATGGTCTTCTTCAGAGAAAGCATGCCGCTCACATCCCTTATATCGTCAGGTAAATACTTATTTATATCGTCAGGTAAATACTTATTGGATAGTTCGGAAAAATACGGATGTTCTCATGCTTTTTTGGGTGGTAAGGGTTGCGGTGGGTATACTGCTGAAATCATTATCATGAGAATCCGATCTCTTTCCCTCGCACTCTGCCTGTTTGTGTTCGTGTCGCTGGTGGCCATTACTGCTTCGGCGCAAAGCAGGAAGCCGAAGGCGCCCTTAGTCGCCCAAAAGCCGGGGCCCCTCGCACCCCAGAAGCAGGATGAGGAGTACGGAAAACTCATCAAGGAATACCTGCAGGACCCTCGTATCACCACGGAACTGGTGGATCATATGCCTGCCTCTGACACGGTGCCTTCTCCCCTGAAGTTTCTGGGGCGTATACCTGGGAAACCGGGTGAGCTGACGTATGCGAAGGACATCCAGCGGTATTACGAAGCGCTGGCGAAGGCGTCTCCGCGCGCGAAGTACTGGAAGATCGGGCAGACGGAAGAGGGGCGCGACATTGTGGTTCTGGCCATCGCGGACGAGGACACGATCAGGAACCTGGATAAGTACAAGGAAATGATCCAGAAGCTGGGTGATCCCCGCAGGATCACAGAGGCTCAGGCGAGAGAGCTGATCCAGACCGCGAAACCGATTTACTGGGCGATGAGCGGCGTGCATTCACCGGAAACCGGTGGTCCGGAGATGCTGATTGAATTGGCCTACCGGCTGATTGTGGAGGAGACGCCTTTTGTTCAGCAGATTCGTAAGAACGCCATCACTTTTCTGACGCCGGTGGTGGAGGTGGATGGGCGCGAAAAGCAGGTGGACACCTGGTATTACGGCAAGAAGACGGGCAAGCCGCGCCCGCCGCTGATGTATTGGGGCAAATATGTGCAG
The DNA here is from genome assembly GCA_038319515.1 of Bryobacterales bacterium. Classification (GTDB taxonomy): domain Bacteria; phylum Acidobacteriota; class Terriglobia; order Bryobacterales; family Bryobacteraceae; genus BOG-234. Next base: position 11,665 of record JBBQDH010000078.1, on the reverse strand, counting down.
CATGACAACAATCGCGACGGCATGGGCCAGTATCTGCAGCTGACGAAGGCTTTGACGAAGACGATTCTGGAATGGCATCCGACCGTGGGGCATGATCTGCACGAGGCGCAGTCGTATTTGTATGTGTCGACCGGTACGGGGCCCTACAACAATTCGCTTGATCCGATTTCCGTGGACGAATGGTGGCTGCTGGCGGAAACCGAAGTAATGGAGATGGCGAAGCGCAGTGTGCCTGGCGTGTGGACGTATGGGTTTTATGACGGCTGGGTACCGAATTATTTGCTGTGGATTTCCACGACGCACAACCTGTTCGGTCGCTTCTATGAAGTGCAGAGTTATGGGCCGGATGTGACGGCGAACCTGCAGCTGCAGCCGACGGCGACAAGCCGCGAATGGTATCGGCCAAATCCGCCGCTGCCGTCGATCAAATGGGGGCCGCGGAATAACACCAACATTCAGGAATCGGCGTTGATGATCGCGATCCACAAGGTGGCGCAGGATCACGAACTGTATCTGGAGAATTTCTATGCCAAGAGCAAGCGCGCGGTGGAGAAAGGCAAGGAAGGCCCGACGTATGCTTGGGTGGTTCCGGCAGGGCAGCGGCGCAGAGTGGATGCGGCGGATCTGGTGAACGAACTGCGGCATCAGGGGGTGGAGATTCATCGCGCGGACGCCGCGTTCAAGGCCGGCGCGCTGGATGTGATGGCCGGGGATTATGTGATTCGCGCGGACCAGCCGTATCGGACTCTGGTCGACATGTATATGAGTGTGCAGAACTATCCGCCGGCCAATCCGCGTCCCTATGACGACACGGGCTGGACGATGCAGTATATGCGGAATGTGAAGGTGATTCCGGTGGCGAGCAAGGTGGTGCTGGACCAGCGGATGACGCTGCTGAATGCGGATACGAAGCCTGAGGGCGGGATTGAGGGGCCCACATTGAGCAATGCTTCAACCCTGATCATTGAGCACACCACGGACAATGCGCTGATGGCGTTTCGATTCCGCAATGCCGGCGTGAAGATGCTGGCGGCGGAAGAAGAGTTTGAAGTAAACGGCGTGAAGATGCGGGCGGGCACGTTCATAGTTCCCAATGCGGACCGTGCAAAGCTCGATGCTTCTCTGAAGGAACTGGGGCTGAAGGCGATTGCGGTGGCGGCGGTGCCCACGGTGAAATCGCACGATCTCAACGTTCCGCGCATTGGTTACGTGCATTCCTGGGCGCGTACTCAGGACGAGGGCTGGGTTCGCGCGGCACTCGATTTCTACGGTGTGCCCTACACCTACTTTGCAGACCAGAAACTGCGTGAGGGGAATCTGCGGGCGAAGTATGACGTGATTCTGTTCCCGCATACGGGTGGCACGCTGCAGACGATGCTGCAGGGGATTGCGATGACGGGGAACGATCCGATTCCGTATAAGAAGTCGGAACTGACGCCGAATCTGGGGGCGAATGATCAGAGTGATGATATTCGCGGCGGCATGGGTCTGGAAGGGCTGGCGGAACTGGAGAAGTTTGTGCGGGCGGGCGGCACGCTGATTACTGAAGGGTCTACCGCAGCTCTGATTCCCGATGCCGGGATTTCGTCGGGGATCACGGTGGAACATCCGGCCGGGTTATTCGCGCGCGGTTCGATCCTGCGCGGTGTGTTTGCCGATGTGAAGAGCCCGATTGCTTACGGATATTCCGAGAAGGATTTGCCGGTTTACTTTAATCAGGACCCTGTGTTTGCCGTGGCTGCGGCCGCGGGCGGTGGACGAGGTGGCGCTGCGACGCCGTTCCCGGGTCAGAATGTGACGCCGAATGCGGCTCCGGTTCGGGTGGCCGGTGTGGAGGGACTGCCTGCATTGCCGCCGGCCCCTGTGCTGGGTGGGGCCGGTCCGGTGAGTGCAGAACCTGGAGCCGGGCGCGGTGGCGGTGGAGCAGGCGGTGGGGGACGGGGCGGTAATAATGTGGACAACCCTCCGGCACCGCGCCCCCGCGTGATCATGCAGTTCCCGACGAATGCGGCGGATATGCTGCTCTCCGGCACGCTGGATGGCGGGGAGGCTCTGGCAGGCCGCGCGCTGGCGATTGATGCGCCGGTGGGTAAGGGGCACATCGTGATGTTTGCGCTGCGCCCGTTCTGGCGCTGGCAGACGCAGGGGACTTACTTCCTTGGTTTCAATGCAATTTTGAATTGGGATGATCTGGATGCCGGGAAATAACGGTTCATCGCACCGCCGGGTCGGTGGCAGCCATAAGCACGCGCTTTGGTCCGCTTCTCATAACTCTGCGATGATCGCCTGCTCGTAGACTTTCGCGTCGGCTCAACGGCGACCGTCACGCGCACATGAAGGAACTGCGTTTCAGCGCGGCTGATGGCGAATGGAGAGTGGCACTTGTTTTCGATTCCAGGCGCAGGGGACCCGCCCGCCACGTACACCTTTTTCCGGGGTTCAATGCGGTTCTGAACCGGGATTATCTGGATGCGAGGAAGTAATGGCCAATCGCCTGGTCGGGTCAAAGCGCAGCCATAAGAATGCGCCGGTGAGCAGCAATGCCGCCATCGGCACGAACGGTGCGTCGTAGCTGCCGGAAGCGGTCACCAGATAGCCGAAGACAACAGGGGCCACAAAAGACCCCACCGCGCCGGCCGTATTCATCGCGCCGACCACTGCGCCTGCGGACTCTTCACCGATATCGAGGCACGCTGCGAACACGCTGGGCTGCTGAAAGGTAATGCCGCCGATGAGCAGCGAAAGCAGGGGCAGTGTCAGCGCCTGGTTGTGGACCAGCATCACGGCGAGCGCGACAGTCGCGGAGAACGCCAGGCCGGTGAAACCGATTCCTCGCCGTGCCCACAGGATACCGACCTTTCCCACCATCCGGCGGCTGGCAATTCCGCCGAGGAAGTTCGATGCGGCGGCAACGAAAAAGGGCAGGGATGACATCCCCAGTTGGCCTTCGTGGTAGCCACGCCCTTTGACGAGGAACGTATGCAGCCACGTGGCGTAGAAGGCCAGCACGTAGACATAGCAAAACGTCAGGCCCATCAGCCCCCACAGGTTTCCGGACCGGATCGCCGCTGTCCAGGGCAGGGCGTGGTGTGCCAGCGCCGGCAGTGCGCGCGTTTCTGCTAACTCTTCCGGGCTGACGCCCGCCATCTCACGGGGGGAATCGCGGAACCACCAATACCAGAACGCGCTCCAGACGATTCCAACCATCCCGAACAGATAAAATGTGGCGCGCCAGCCGTAGTGGACCTGAATGGGAACCACCACCAGCGGGGCTAACGCTCCACCCAGTTGGGAGGCCATCAGAGTCACGCCGAACGCCCGTCCGCGCTCCGGCAAGGGAAACCACCGCGCGACAACTACACCCGAATTCGGATAAGCGCCGGCTTCGCCCATGCCGAAGAGGAAGCGGATTGCCAGCAGTGGGGCAAAGCCGGTCGCCATGCCGGTGAAGGTGGTGAATGCGGACCACCAGAGCACGATCCGGGTGATGACGCGGCGCGGTCCGAGGCGGTCACCTAAAATTCCGCTGGGAATTTCAAACAGCGCGTAGGACAATCCGAAGATTCCCACCACCCAGCCCCATTGCACGGGAGTGATGTGGAGTTCATCCTGCATGCGCGGCCCGGAAACCGAGATGCAGACCCGGTCCAGGTACATGATGAGCATCATCAGGGACATCAGTCCCAGCACACGGTTGCGGTATTTCAAAAGGGCCTGCCCCCTCCGCAGGGCGACTATGCGCGGGCTTTGGCGATCGGGTTAGTCGCTGTGACGGCCAGCGCGACCAGATACAGGGCTCCGCCGAAGAGCAGCGTGACCACCAGGCCGAAGTACAGCGCCAGTACCAGTGCGCCGACGGAGCCGAGCACACTGGCCGCTGCGTTGAGCGACCAGGCCCAGCGGACAGACGAATCATGATTCCGTTCCAGCATGCGTAGGCCGGTAGGGAAGGGAAGGCCCATCACGAAGCCGAGGGGGGCAATCAGGGCTACTGTGGCGATCACTTTGACGATCCAGGGAAGACCGACGCCACCGCTCAGCAGCGGCTGCAGGATGGCAGCCATGAGGGCAACCAGAACGGCCGTAAGGGCAAGTATTTTTCGCAGGTTTCCGGGCTTATCGCCCACCACCTTGCGGCTCATGTAACTGCCGGCGCCGCTTGAGACCAGCATGGAAAAGATCACGACGGTAAGCGCGTACGTGGGGTGGCCCAGGAAGAGGACGAATTTCTGGATCAGCGCCACTTCGATGAGGATGTAACCCGCGCCGATGGCGAGGAAGTAAATGAGGAAGCTGCGAACGGCATTGTCGGTAGGCAGGCGTGTGCCGAGGACCAGGGGCGGCAGCACCAGAATCACCAGCACGGCAATCACGCTGACGAACATCGCATCGAAGAGCTTGGGCACCGCGACGTTCACTTTTCGATCCGCGGAACCGCCGCCGGTTTTCAGAATGAAATCAGCTACGTCGCGCGGTTGCACGGTGTAGAAGAAGAACGGGCGATTGTCGTCCACCGGCGTGATGTCGAATTGATAATTGCGCTGGTATTCGGCCGGGTCTTTCGCCAGCAGCAACTGGCCGAACGGGTTCACCGGAGCGTCGCCAGGCATATAGACGGCGCTCATGTGGGCTTCTTCGAACGCCTGTTTGGCGCGGGCGACGTCAGCATCTGAGAACGGTTTGCGGGAGAAGATGACGGTGTCGGTTGCGCCCCAGCCGGCAAGATCCGCTTTGCCGCCGGCGCGGCCAACCATGACGTGGCGCGCGGGGTCCGTCTCACCCAGATCTTTCAGCGCGCTCATGGCCAGCGACAGCAGGCGCAGGCTTTCGCGCGGCGGATCGAAACCCCAGCGGGTGAAGGTCAGAATGCCGTCGTCGGTGAGGTGCGAGAGGTAGTCGCGGAAAGCATCTGTGGTGTAGAGATTGTTTTCGGAAAGCGCGAACGCGCCGGCGGCGGTGGAGGCCCAGGTGTCGACGAGCGTGGCCTGAATCACCTGATACTTTTCCGGGCTGCGGCGCACGAAGCTGCGACCGTCTTCAATTTGGATGTGGACGTCCGGGCGCAGGTAGAGGTTTTGACTGAGTTGCGGGAACTTCTGCCGCATGATGGTGGTGCCGATAATCGGGTTGATCTCAACGCCCGTGACGTCTTTGCTGCCGGTGGCGAGCGCGCGGGAAATATCCCAGCCGCCGCCCGGTCCGATGACCAGCGTTTTGGCGCCGGGGCGGAGGGTGTAGGGCACGCCGGGGCCTTGATGCACAAGGTCGTTGAGCTGCGCGGGCGTCAGGTTCTTAAAGTCGAAATTGGCGATGGCGGTGGAGGCGTCGGCGTCGATGAAGATCATCTCGCCCGCGTCCTTATCCTTCGCAAGGCCGATGCGCGAAATGGGGTTCCATTTTGTGAACTGTTCGTCGCGCAGCTTCAGGCCCTTGGCGTATTGCACGTGGATTACGTGATACTTCAGGTTCGCGATGACGAGCAGTGTGAAGGCGAGGCCCACGCCGACGCTGACGATTCGGCCCAGCTTGAGTCCGGCAAGGCTGAACCAGATGGAGGCCGCGGCTGCGAACAGCACGGAAACCGCGATGACGGTGTTCTCGCCGCCGATGTAGTTCAGCAGCAGCACCAGTGTGAGGCAGCCCATCGCCGCGCCCAGAAGATCGAAGAAATAGACTTTGTCGACGCGTTCGATGGTCTCGGAAATCACCAGCGAAACAATAATTCCCGCGCCGATGAAGGGCAGGGAATTCGTGAAGTAGATGAGTGCGAGGTCGAACGTGCTGACGTCGGTGCCCCGGGAAAGCACAACAAGTACGCTTACCAGCGCAAGGCCCGCGTTCACCAGGCTGAGCCAGCCCAGCTTGCGAAAGAGTTCACCCTTCCAGCCTGAAACTACATACGACAAAACGCCACCCACGCCCAGCCCGAAAAGCGCGGTGGAGATGGCGAGGAACGCGAAGTGGTAGTAGAAAACCACCGAAAAGATACGCGTCAGCGCCAGTTCCAGCAGCAGGGTTGCGGCGGTGGTGAGAGAGACCGCCAGGTAAAGCAGCGGCCAGTTAGCGCTGCGCGTAAGGGGACTGTTGGGCAAGGTCCCAGTTTAGATGATGGACAGATCCAGGCGCGTCAAATCGTCCAGAAGGTGGTCTGGTTGGCAGGCTTCAAGGTCGCCGGGCGGTGTGATTCCTGTGCGTACGGCGATGGATTGAATGCCGTTCTCCTGCGCGGCGCGGATGTCTTGTGGAGCGTCTCCGATGAGAGTGATACGGGAGTTGGCTGAGATCAGGCCTTCGGCGCGGGCGCGTTCGATGGCGAGTTTGGCGAGACCGCCGCGGGTGGGAGCCATCTCTGCGAAGGCTCCGTAGGGGAAGTGGTGGTGCAGGCCGGCGCTTTGGAGTTTGCGCCAGCCAATGCGGGTCAGGTTGCCGGTGACCAAAGCGAGGTGGATTTCGCGGGTGTGGAGTTCGCGCAAGAGGTCTGGCACGCCAGGGCAGCACTTGTCGCGCAGGTCATCGGGCACGACCGCGAGGTAGTGTTCTTCGGCGGCCGTAAAGAGTGCCGGCATGTGGGCGCGGATGGCGGCGTCATGGATGCCGTTGGCCTGCAGCATCAGCGTCAGAATGTCGGGATCGAGCATGCCGTGAACCGGGATGCCGTCGGTGGTGGTTTCGAGGCCGGTGACGTGGCGGACCGCGTGGATCAGCGCCTGCCGGTGGTACGGGCCGGTGCGGCGGACCAGCGTGCCGTCAATATCGAAGAGGATCAGGCTGTTGGGCAAGTCAGGCAAGACCCTGCAGAGACTCTAACCCGCTATTTTGCATGTCTTCGGCCCGCCTCAGCAGCCGGCCGATGTTCATCGCGGCGCCTCGCCTCGCCGCGTCCGTGATATTCGATGAGCCTCGCCGGTTCAACAGCCTGGGTGCCGGCTCCAAATCCCTCCTGGCCGATTCCAGATGATCTTCGATTGACATTACCCGACATTGTAACCAACCAGACCGTCCGAAATTCTAGAATGGAAGGAGTGACTCCCGACAAATTTCGTATTGGACTGGTGCAGATGGCGTGCGGTCTTGACCCGCAGGGGAATCTTGAATACGCAGTGAAGAAGATCCGCGAAGCTGCTGAAAAAGGCGCGCAGATCGTCTGCCTTCAGGAGCTGTTTAAATCGCAGTATTTCTGCCGTGAGGAAGACGCGCGCCTGTTCGATCTGGCGGAAACAATTCCTGGCCCTTCAACCGACGTGCTCTGCCCGCTGGCGGCGGAACTGGGCGTGGTGATCATCGCGTCGCTTTTTGAAAAACGCGCCACGGGTCTTTATCACAACACTGCGGTGATCATTGATGCGGACGGCACGCAACTGGGTATTTACCGGAAGATGCACATCCCGGATGACCCACTATTCTTTGAGAAGTTTTACTTCACACCGGGGGACCTGGGCTTCCGTGCTTTCGATACGAAATTCGGTCGCATCGCCTGTCTGATTTGTTGGGATCAGTGGTACCCGGAAGCGGCGCGCCTGGCGGCGCTGACAGGCGCGAATATCCTGTTCTATCCCACGGCGATTGGCTGGCATCCGGCGGAGAAAGCGGAGTACGGCGTGGCACAGCATGATGCCTGGCGCACGGCGCAACGCGCGCATTCGATTGCCAACGGCATCTATGTGGCGGCGGTGAATCGTGTTGGTTTCGAAGGCACCCCGGAGAGCGGTCTGGAATTCTGGGGCGCGTCCTTCGTCAGCGATCCGTTTGGACGGGTGTTGGCCGAGGCTTCGCATGACCAAGAAGAGATTCTGGTGGTGGAGTGCGATGTGCAGCAGATGGAAGAGGTGCGCCGTGGCTGGCCATTCCTGCGGGACCGCCGGATTGACGCGTATGGCCCCATCACCAGCAGGTTTCTCGCGTGAGTCTGAACGGTTACCGAATGCCTGCGGAGTGGGAGCCGCACGAGGCAACCTGGATTGCCTGGCCGCATAACGAAGAAGACTGGCCAGGACGTTTCGCGCCGATTCCCTGGGTTTACGGCGAGATTGTCCGCAAACTTTCACAGGTGGAGCGCGTCCGCATTCTGGTTGCCGACGGAGACCTGGAAGAGTCGGCGCGACAGGTGCTGCAGATGTGTGGCGCGAATCTGGCGGCGGTCGATTTTTATCGCCGGCCGACAGACCGCGTGTGGGCCCGCGATTTCGGGCCGCTGTTTGTGAAGAATGCGGCGGGTCAGGTGGCGGCGGCGAAGTGGCGCTTCAACGGCTGGGCGAAGTATGAGAATCATCTGCTGGATGAAGCCGCCGGGCAGGCGATTCCCGGCTTGCTGGGCATGCGGGCGACACATCCTGACATGGTGCTGGAAGGCGGCAGTCTGGACGTCAATGGCGCGGGTTTGCTGCTGACGACGGAGGAATGTTTGCTGAGCCCGATCCAGGCGCGTAACCCGGACTTGTCGCGCGGGCAGGTGGAGGCGATGCTGGGAGAGCACCTCGGAATCGAACGTGTCCTGTGGCTGCGCAATGGTATTGCCGGTGATGACACGCACGGGCACGTTGACGACCTTGCGCGCTTCACTGATTCGGAGTCCGTCGTGATGGTCTCTGAAGACGACCCCACTGATGCGAACTATGAACCATTGCGCGAAAATTGGGAGCTGTTGAAAGCATTCCCGGTACGCGCCCGTAAGCTGCCCATGCCTGCGCCACTGGTGTTCGATGGTGTGCGCCTGCCGGCCAGCTACGCGAATTTCTATATCGCGAATCAACTGGTGCTGGTGCCGACGTTTAATGATCCGAATGATCGGGTGGCGCTCAACATCCTGGCCGAATGCTTCCCCGACCGGTCCGTGGTCGGCATCAACTGCGTGGAGCTGGTTTGGGGCCTTGGTACGCTGCACTGCATGACCCAGCAGCAGCCTGCCTAAGCCTTTTTGCGCTTCGCCGCAAACGACTTGCGGAATTTCTCCAGTTTCGGCGCCACCACGAACATGCAGTACGACTGATTCGGGTTGTTCGCCAGATAATCCTGGTGGTATTCTTCGGCGCGATAGAACTGCTGCGCGGGTTCCACAGCCGTCACAATCGGGTCGCTGAAGACCCGCTGCGCAGTCATGTCCGCAATGAACTGTTGTGCCGTCACCTGCTGTTCGGGCGAGTGAAAAAAGATCACGGAACGATACTGGGAGCCCCGGTCATTTCCCTGCCGGTTCAGCGTGGTGGGGTCATGCAGAACGAACATGATTTCGAGGATCTCACGGAACGAAATCACCTCATTATCGAACGTAACCTGTACAATTTCGACGTGTCCGGTGGTGCCGGAGCAAACCGCCTCATAAGTCGGATTCGGCCGCGCGCCGCCCATGTAGCCGGAAACCGCTGCACTGACGCCGATGGTCTCCCGATACGGCGCTTCGAGGCACCAAAAACAGCCTCCCCCTAACGTTACGACTTCCTGCATATACCTCCCAGCATAGAATGTCCTTGTGATTCTCACCACGACTGTCGGTTCCTATCCGATCCCCGAATGGCTTGCTGCCCTGCCCAGTGAACAGGCGCGGGAAGACGCGACACGCGTCGTTTTCGATATCCAGAGGCGCGCCGGTATTGATCTTCCAACCGACGGCGAACTCTATCGTTTCGACGTGAATCATCCCGATACCAACGGCATGATCGAGTACTTTGTACGGCCCATGGAGGGCATCCGCACGCAGCTTGGGCGGGGCGATTGCGACAAGTTCTCACAGCTTACCCAGATGCGGTTTCGGCGGAAACCGGCGGCTGCGGTAGTCGGGCCGCTTGGTGAAGGCGGGCTGAATCTGCTCGCTGACTGCGAGATGGCGGCGAACGTGGCAGCGGGTCCGTTCAAGTTCACTGTCACCAGCCCGTACATGCTGTCGCGCACGCTGCTGGACCTGCACTACGGCAGTTTCGAAGAACTCACCATGGCGATTGCCCATGTGCTGGCGGATCAGGTTCGCGGCCTGCCGTGCGATTGCGTGCAGGTGGATGAAGCCAATATTCCTGGTAATCCGGAAGACGCGCCGCTGGCGTCCCGCGCCATCAACGTGGTGCTGGATGCGGTGACTTCGAAGCATCGCGCCGTGCATCTCTGTTTCGGTAACTATGGCGGCCAGACGATCCAGAAGGGCGAGTGGGCGAAGCTGACCGGCTTTCTGAACTCACTGCATGCGGATCATGTGGTGATGGAGTTGGCGCGCCGTCCGGCGAACGAATTGGAAGCCCTGAAAGATGTCGACGCGAGGATTAAGCTTGGCATCGGCGTGGTGGATATCAAGGATAATCACGTGGAGACGGCGGAAGAGATTGCACGCCGGATTGAGGCGGTGGAGAAGGTGGCAGGCGCAGGGCGCGTTGGCTGGATCCACCCCGACTGCGGATTCTGGATGTTGAAGCGCAGTGTGGCAGACCGGAAGATTGCGGCGCTGGCTCCGGGTCGGGATTTATTCCTGGGACGCCGGACGCCGGCCTCTTAAGCTCTCGACAATCCCGCGCTATTTGCGCATGGCGAGCTCAATCAGGTTGAGTAGAATCGCGATCACCAGCAGGCCGGGCCAGAGTCGCAGCGTCGAATCGATGAAGTGCCCGCCGGTGTCATACATCTGGCGGGCCGAGGGGTTGAAGCGGCCCCCGGTGGCTACTGCGATGGACTTCAGCAACGCTTCGTTCGAGCCGTAATCAGAGAGCTCCGATTCCTGCCGGTAGAGACCGACTTCGGGGAAGGCGCGCGTCTCATTCAAAGGCCGGATACGGAACAGCCCTTCGGTTGTCCCGATACGAACGCGTCCGCGATAGTTTCCTGGTGAAACCCGGTTCAGCTCCAGCGGCTTGCGGAAGTTGCCGGGGCCGATGACGAACAGATCCGGAACTGCAGTGGGTTCAGTGGCCTGACTGGACAGCCGGTAGTCCACTACCAGTTCTTCATTTGCTGTGTCATACCGCGCCACCGCTTCGCTCTCGTTGCCGTGTGGCAGCAGATCGCGGAAGATGTTTGTCCAGAGACGGTCGAAGCCGTTCCAGCCCACCCAGCTTGCTGCCCAGCGGCTCTTGGCATCAGACGCGAAAACGGCGGAGCGGCCGAGGCCATACTGCCAGCGCACCAGCAGCGGGTCTTTCTCGTCCACTTCCAGCACCTCGTCGGCGGTGGGCTTCAGGTCGAAGCGAACATAGCCGGCGAGCGCGGGCGCGGACACCACTTCCACCTTGTCCAGCAGGTCTGACGGGTGCTTCACCACGGCCTTGATTGACTTCTCAATCGCGGTGGTGCCGGTATGTTCCCTGACGTCCTTCAGGAGGATTTGTTCAAGGCCCGTTGGGTCGTTCAGGAAATACGATTTGCCCTTGGCGTTGGTGGCGATGCGTTCCAGATAGGCCCGGTTCACGTCCTGCCCCAGACCGACTGTCGAAATGGTCACGCGGTTCGTTGCCGCTTCCTTCGAAAGCGTGAGGCTGTCGCCTTCTTCGGAAATACCGTCGGTCAAAAGTACGATGTGTTTGTAGGTGGAGTTCAGGCCAACAATTCGGCGATAGCTTTCATTCAGTGCGGGGGCGATTTGCGTGCCGCCATCCGGCGTAATGCCGGAAATCAGCCGTTTGAGCAGCGATTTGTCTTCCGCCTTGCGGATCGGTATGGCCCACTGGAAGGAGTTGTCAAACATCAGCAC
>JBBQDH010000077.1:0-23691 GCA_038319515.1 Bryobacterales bacterium | reverse complement strand
GCGGGCTGGACCGCCCCTGGAGCCTGCTCCTTCTCCCCGATGGCGACATGCTTGTCAGCCTCCGCTACACCCACGAAGTGAAGGCCATCCACAAAGGCGTCCTTGACCCACACCCGCTCGGCGGACTGCCCGAAATGCGCTCCCTGTTCGATATGGCCCTGCACCCCAAATTCGCCGAAAACCGGCTGGTCTACTTCGGCTACGCCAGGGCGGTGGATGAGCGCCGCAGCGTGATGGTGATCGCCAAAGGCCGTTATGAAGGCAACGCGCTTTCCGGCGTCCAGGATGTCTTCGTCACCGACCCCGTCTTCGCAGGTGGCTCCCGCATGGCCTTCGCCCCGGATGGCACCCTCTACATGACCATCAGCGGGGCATTGGGACGCACTTCCGGCTGGGACCCCCGCAAGCCGGATACCGATTTTGGCAAAGTCATCCGCATTCGCGACGATGGCTCGATCCCGCCGGACAACCCCTTCAACGGCAAGCCCGGCGCGCGCCCGGAGATCTATTCGGTCGGCCACCGCGACCAGTTCGGCCTGGCACCCCACCCCGTCACCGGACAGATGTTTCAGGTTGAGCTTGGCCCTTACGGCGGCGACAAGGTCAACATTCTCAAACCGGGCGCCGACTATGGCTGGCCCGATTACAGCTATGGTCGCCAGAACGACAGCTCACCTTTGCCCGATCCCCACGTGCCCGGCATCGAGCAGGCTTTGCTTGTCTGGCTTCCCGGCATCACGCCCTCCGGCCTGATGTTTTACACCGGAGACAAATTCCCTGCGTGGAAAGGCAATCTGATGGTGGCCAGCACAGTCCGCGGTCGAGTCAACGGTGCAAGCGGCATCGAACGCGTGGTCTTCAACGACAAGATGTGGGAAACCCGCCGCGAAACGTTTCTGTCGGAATTGAAACAGCGGATGCGAGACATCCGGCAGGGTCCTGACGGCCTGATTTACCTGCTTACGGAAGAAAATGACGGTGCTGTTCTGAAGGTTGAGCCGGTTCACTGAGAGCGTGGTGGCGGCCTGGCGGGCCCCGCCGCCGCCGCTCGTGCGCTCGCGGGCGGCGGGGCTCGTGACACCGACTTTGCCCGGTTCCATGGCATAAGGTGGCGCAACCCTCTCTGGGTAGACCGAATTGACAAAGTCTTCCAGGTGCCTTAAGAACGACAGACGGAACCGTCTATCGCACCTCGGACTGTCAGCCTGCGGTATGGCCGAAATGCCCGAAAGATCAGAAGCTGATCTTGGCCCCCAACTGCAGTTGCCGCGGGCCGATCGACGAGTAGCTGAAGCCCTGGGTGAGCGTGGTGACCCCGAACAGAGCGCTGGTCGCCGTTGTATTCGGCGCGCCGAAGGTGGGCTGGTTGGTCGCGTTATCCGCGTCCATGCGAAGTTCCAGATGCAGGCGTTCGCGAATCTGGAAACGCTTGAAGAAAGACAGGCTCACTTCCGGGACCGCTCGGTTTCGATAGTCATTCCACTGCCGGACCGGCTGCAGGTTCAGCGTAAACGGCTTTTGGATCAGCCATGCCACCTGTTCGGAATCGCTGGCGCAGTTCTGGCGCGCATTAGTGTTCTGGTTCAGCGTGCAGGTGTTGAACCAGCGCTTAAAGGTCCGGTCCGTCAGGGTGGGGTCGACGCCTGTCGAGTAAGCGCCGCTAATACCCAGCAGCGAACCCGAGACCCACTGGGTGTACCCGGAAACCTGCCATCCGTTGAGCACCGTCCTGACCAGTCGGTTCTGTTTTTTGAAGAGCTCTTCGGTGTAGGTAAAGACGAGGTTAACGGTGTGGGGCGGGGTGCCACCGTCACGCGGGATGAACTGGCCAGGAGCGTCCATGCCGTTGTTCAGGTAGCTGGCGAACGTGCTGCTCTTGCCAAAGGTGCCGTTGAACAAAACGGAGAGCCCGTGCGACAGGCGCTTTTCGAACTGAAACACGAGTGAGTTGTACTTGCTGGTGCCAAGCGGCATGAGGCTTTCGGTCACCCCGGTGAACTGCGGATACGGCAGCAGCGATTGCTGCAGCGTGAGGGTGGCGCCATTCAGCCCGGTGCCGGGGAGCAGGCCTGCATAGGGATTCGGGACGCTGGTGCCGGTAAGGGCGGCCCCGTATTGCGTGTACTGCGCGAAGGAGACGTTATTCCGGTTGTAGGAGGTCGGCAGTGCGCGACCGAAGCGGCCGTTGTAAGAGACCTCCACTACAGAACGGAATGGCAGCTGATACTGCACGCCGATGGAAACGGTGTGGCTGTAGGGCATCACCCGAAGGGGCGAGATGAATGACACGCCCTGTCCAACGTTCGTCAACAGGCCAAGGGAACTGCCCGGGGGCGACAGAATACCTGTGGGAAAAGGATTTGCGAGCATGCCGCAGTTGGCCCCTGTGCAACCCGTGGTGGTGAGCGGGACAATGCCGGCGGCAGAGATGGAAGTAGCCGGAGCCGTAGAGTAGCTGAAGCCCGTGGTCGGCGAAACGTCGGCCGTCGGCGCGTAGGTAATTCCCCAGCCGCCGCGAATCACCATCTTCTCCAGTGCCTGATAAGCAAAACCGACACGTGGCGCGAAATTATTCAGATCGCGTTTATAAGGCAGACGGTTGTTGGCGTTGACGTACAGAAGTCCCCCCGCAACAGCCGGTCCTGTTGAAGAACCAATCCGCGATGTGGTGGAGCGATCAAACCCGGCGACAGCCTGGTTGAACCGATCGGTAATGGGTGACTCATACTCCCAGCGCAAGCCGAGGTTCAGCGTCAGTTTCTTCAAGATGCGCCAGTCATCCTGCGCAAAGCCCGAGTAGTAATGCTGGCCCTGGGCCGGGAACGAGTTGAAACTGCTGCTAAGGGCGCTGGGATAGCCGAGGAGGAAAGATGCCATCGAGTCCCCCGACTGTGCATTGGGCACCAGCGGATTGGATTGCGTGAAGGCCGCGGTGGCATTGACGTTGAACGATGACGGGGGGCTCGACTGGTTGTTCATCAAATTGCGGAACTCGCCACCGAATTTCAGGGTGTGCTTGCCGAGAGTCTTCGTCAGGGTGTCGCCCGCCGCGAAGTTGTTGCTGAAGTTGAGCGTGCTGTTGCCGCCGCCGAGCGTGAAGTAGTTGGCGACCGAAATCTGCGGGAATGCGACGGTCTGTAGCTGCTTCGTCAGAGCCGCGGGGAAACCCAGCTTGGCGGGGTCGTAACCCACCGCGTAGTAGGCAATTCCGAAGACATGGCGGTTCCAGCTGGCGCGGGCGGAATTGACCATCGAGGGCGAGATCACCGAGGTCAGATTGATGCCGCCGGCTATGTTGCCGCGGTAATGCGAGAACGAGTTCGAGGCGAACTCCGCGTTCTGCGCCTGGAAGGCCGGGAGCCCGGCGCCGCCGCCATTGGTTTGTCCACGAAGGTCGCGGGTGAAGGTGATGAAGATTGACTCGGAGTCGCTCAGTTTATGGTCCACACGGAAGACCTGTGAATTAAAAGGTTCGTGATCGTAGTTGGGATAGACACCGACGTTCGGCTGCGTGCGCGCTGCGATCTGCGTGGGGCTCAGGTAAAACTTCGCGATATTCGCCGCAATCGGATTGATGCGGTTGGCCGGGATCACGCTGCCCGGGAAGGGCGATCTGGTGTAGCTGCCGTCGGCGTTCTGCAGGGTGGTCAGCGGATCGTAAATCGCGACGGCTGCGCCACTGGTGCCGGAAACAAAAGTTCTGGAGAAGTCGCCGGCCCTTTCGAGGGCTGTGGGCGAGGTCAGAGTGTTGCCGGTCGGCCTGCTGTCGCGATAGATATCGTGCGCGTAGGTGAAGAAGGTTCTGTTGCGACCGTCGTAGAGGTGCGGAAGGCGGATGGGACCGTCCAGCTCCACGCCCGGTTCATTCGAACGGAACGACGAATTCGGTGAGCGGGTGGCGTTGGCTTCGAACGTGTTGGCGTTCAGGGCCGGGTTGCGCATCAGCCAGCTGACCGAGCCATGGTACTGGTTGGTGCCGCTCTTGATGGACAGGCTGATGACGCCGCCGCCGGTGCGCCCGAGTTCGGCATCGAAGACGTTGGTAATGATCTTCACTTCACCGACAGCGTCCGGCGGAGGCGAAATCGTGTTGGCGGCGCCGCTGCTTTCTCTGTAAGTGTTGGGGGAGCCGTTCAGCAGAACTTCGTTGTTGGCCCCGCCCAGAATGCTGACATTGTTGTCGCCTCCGTCAAACGGCCTTACCGTAGTTCCGCCGGTGGCGCCGGGAGTATAGCGGGCCAGCTGAAAGACATCCTTCGCGTAGGTGGGAACGGCCTCCACCAGGCTCTCGTTGATGGTGCTGCTTCGGGCCGACGAGACGTTGTCGAGCAGAGGGGCTTCGGCGGTGATGGAAATTGTTTCTGACGCCGACCCCAGTTGGAGTTTAAAATCGACGGCCTTGCGGTCAGAACTGCGGAGTTCCAGATTATTCTCAACGGCGACCTTGAAACCAGGCGCAGTAACAGAAACCGTATATTGGCCTGGATTGAGGGGCGGAGCCGTGTAAACGCCGGACCCGTTTGTTTGGGTATTGGTCACCACATTCGTCTCAAGATTCCGGATCTCGAGTTTGGCGGCAGGCACGGCGGAGCCCTGCGGGTCTGTTACGGTTCCGGTAATGACGGCGCGGGTTTCCTGGCTAAAGGCGGGAACCACGAGCGCGCACAGGGCGAACGTGACGCTGAGTAGACTTTTCTGTAACTTCATTTCCTGGCACCCCTCGGGCAGACGTATTTAAATGGAGTTTATAAGGGATCTTGAATCGTGTCAATCGATGCGGGAGATAAACTGTGTTGCACGGCATCGCACAGTGAGGTAAGACTCTCAAAGATCCGCAAAGGTGAAGGCCGTGGTACGTGTGGCTGCGGGCAACTTTCTGGAGATGTACGACTTCATGGTGTTCGGCTACTGTGCCGCCCCTGTGGGCAATGGTGCTGGGCGCGTACATCGATAAACACGGGCGGCGCGCGGGATTGATTCTCACTTTGGCGGTGCTGTCTGTGGGAACGCTTTTCATCGCGGTGGTGCCGGGTATGACCTGATTGGCATTGCGGCGCCGGGGCGGCTGCTGCGGGCTTCTCGGCGGGACGTGGAACTGGGCGGGGTTTCGGTTTACCTGTCTGAGAGCGCCACGCCGTCGCCAGGCTATACGCCAGGGAAAATCCTGTCGCACGAACTGCCACGGGCACAACCGTGCGGTTCCGGGTGCGTGGCTGGTGGCGTCTGGTCAATCAGCCACGTCGATACATACGGCGTGAACCCGCCGAATAGCGATGTTCGCGGCAGGCAAGACGCAAAGAAAAACCGTTGGAAGTGCCTGGATCGACGAAGGCGAAAACCATATGTTCGCGGTGAGACAAGGAACTGGTGAAGAACCAGTACCCGCAGCTGATCTGCCCGGAGCACCCGCGACGGCCGGACTATGATGCCGAACGTGGAAAAGGTTCCGGGGTATCCCGGGGGCGGGCGGCTATGCTTCGATTGCCTTCAACGTGGGCTACGTGGGCGATGAGTTGAGTACTATTTCGCCTGCGTGACGGCCACATTTCTGAAGACTGCGGTTTCCAGAGTGTCCGCCTTGTGCGATGAGACGGCAAGGCCGATGTAAACGTTGCCGGTCATCACGACGGTTGACGGCGCGCCGGATGTACTGGAGCCACCCGCTGAGCCGGTGGAAGCTGTGAAAGTGTTGCCGTGGCGTTCGATGCGGAGATGCAGAGGCTCGCTCAGGTCCGATTTCGCGACGACACGCAAATCCTGCGACATCTCGCCTGCGGCGGGACGGAACTGCAGCGAGGTGAGGCCGTCACCGTGAACCACCGCATCGGCGTAGGCGGAATCTGGATCCAGGCTTTGCCGAATCATCAGCGCGGCCTTGCGATGGGCCATGGCTCCGGCCCCGATGAACTGCACGTCGGCACTCAGGGTAACGTCACCCGATACCTTTTTCCAGACGTAATGGAATCCGTCGGACTTACCCCAGATGTCGCCGCCTGCGCCGGAAATGCGATACTCGCCGGTTGCGGGATTGAAATCCGCGCTGCCGGGTTTCACGTCTTCGGCAATACCGGAGTCGGCTTCGAACGTGCCGAGGTTCGCGGCGGCGCACAACAAGGCGAATGCGCTGATCGTTAGTGTTCGGATGAAGGTCATCGCTTACATCTTATGCATTGCTCTTATGCATCGCCTGGAATTCCTTGTGCTCTTCGGCAACGCTATACGCAACAAGTTCGCGATACAGCCCTTCGATCACATCACCACTCAGCCCTGCAGCTTCCGCCCATTCGCGGCGTGTCTTCAGAACCGCTGCCACACGTTCCGGCGCGGCCACATTTGCAGAATTTGTTTTGAACTTCGCGGCAGCGCGGACATAGGCCACGCGCTGCGCGATCAGCGCCACAATCTGACGGTCAATCGCGTCCATGCCGGCGCGGATCTCATCCAGGCCATTACACTGGGCGGGCGGAATTTGGGTTTGCATTTTCGTAGCCGTTGCTCTCTTCGCGAGTATAAGCATTTCACGTGCGACATTCACCGCGGTGGCGATAGCTTCGCTTGCGTTGGGTATCGGCGCAAACACGGCAATTTTTCAATTGACCGACGCGATCCGTCTGCGTTCCTTGCCGGTGGGCAGTCCGCAAAGAACTCACAGCGTTCCGGCTGGTGGAGCACTCGCAGCGCGAACTTCATTTCCGGCCAATGGGAAAGCCTGCAGAAACACCAGCAGGGCTTTTCCGGCGTGATGGCATGGAGCGCGAAGGGGTTCGATCTTATACAAGGCGGCAAGGCCCGCTACGCGGAGGGCTTGTCTGTCGGTGGCGACTTCTTCAAAGTGCTGCGGGTTCCGGTGGTGAACGGGCGCGTGTTCAACGCCCAGGACGACCAGCCGGGCTGCGGATCGCCTGGAGCCGTGATCAGCCACGCGTTCTGGCCAGGCGAATTTGCAGGAGACCCCGCGGTGACGAACCGTAACGTCAGTCTGGACGGTCATCTGTTGCCGATCATCAGCGCGTCGGCGGCGGGCTTCTTCGGGGTCGATGTGGATCATCGGTTCGACGTCGCAGTACCCCACTGCGCCGACCCGTTGTTTTGGGAACCCGGCAAAGGCCGGACAACGCAGCGCCTGGTCTGCTTTCTGTCCAAACACGCGCGCTGGTACGCGTCTTTGGCATTGTTCCGTTCGCCGCAGTCATCGGCATCGTGCCGGCCGCCTGCATTGCCGCAGCGGGCAGTCCTCCACTGCGTGCGTCAAGGGTCCATCCCGCCACCACGACTAACACGCTTCTCCGGAAGGTGCAGCGGCTGGCGGGCGGCTAGACTAAAAGCTGCTATGGGATTCCGGGGCGTCGACTACCTGCTGATCGATTCGCAGTTTTCTGAACAGGAACTGATGGTGCGCCAAACCGCGCGCCGCTTTGTGGATGAGCGTGCCGTGCCGCTGATGCGGGACTGCTTTCGCGACGGGCGCTTCCCGAAAGAACTCATCCCCGAAATGGCGGCGATGGGCTTCCTGGGCGCGAACCTGCACGGCTACGGCTGTGCGGGCATGAGCAATGTGGAATACGGCCTGGTGATGCAGGAGGTGGAGCGCGCCGATTCCGGCCTGCGCAGTTTCGTCTCCGTGCAGGGTGCGCTGGTGATGTACCCGATTCATACCTATGGTTCAGAAGAACAGAAATTAAAATGGTTGCCCCGGCTGCAGGCGGGTGAGGCAATTGGATGTTTCGGGCTCACCGAGCCGGACTTCGGTTCGAACCCCGCAGGCATGCGGACACGCGCGGTTCGCGATGGTTCGGACTGGGTTCTGAACGGCGAAAAGACCTGGATCACCAACGGGTCCGTGGCCGATGTTGCGATTGTATGGGCGCGGGCTGAGGAGGGGATTCGGGGGTTCCTCGTGGAGCGGGGAACGCCGGGTTTCACCACGTCTGATATCCATGGCAAGCTTTCCATGCGGGCGTCGGTGACATCAAGCCTGGCTCTCTCCGATTGCCGCGTGCCGGATTCCGCGATGCTGCCTGGGGTGAGAGGCTTAAAGGGCCCTCTGGGCTGTTTATCCCAGGCGCGCTTTGGAATCGGGTGGGGCGTCATCGGCGCGGCGATGGATTGCTATGAAACTGCACGCGCGTACACAACCCTCCGCAAACAGTTCGATGATAAACCTCTGGCCAGCCATCAGATGGTGCAGGAAAAACTGGCGGACATGATCACGGAGATCACGAAAGCCCAGCTGATGGCGCTGCATTGCGGTCGTCTCAAGGATACGGGCAAACTCGACCCCGCTCACATTTCCATGCTGAAGCGGAACAACGTCGCCATCGCGCTGGACTGCGCGCGGCTGAGCCGCGACCTGCTGGGCGCCAACGGGATAACCGATGAGTATCCTATAATGCGACATCTGTGTAATTTAGAGACTGTTAAGACTTACGAAGGAACTGACCACATACATGCCCTCGTCATCGGTGAGCGGGTCACCGGAATTGCCGCCTATAAATAGCCCCTCGCCGCGCGTCCCCGCCGTATTTTTCGGCGCCACGATACTGCTGAGCGCCTTCCTGCTGTTCCAGGTGCAGCCCCTTATCGCCAAGCTGATTCTGCCGTGGTTTGGCGGGTCCGCCGCAGTGTGGACCAGTTGCATGCTGTTCTTCCAGATGGCACTGCTGGGCGGGTATGCCTATGCACACTGGCTCAATTCACAGAAGGGTTCCAGGCAGGCGCTGATTCATGGCGGCTTGCTGCTGGTGAGCTTCATTTCGCTGCCGATTTTGCCGTCCGTCTGGTGGAAACCGACGGGCGCCGGTGATCCGCTGCTGGGTATTCTGGGGCTTTTGACGGCAACTGTCGGGCTACCGTATTTCCTGCTTTCATCCACCAGCCCGCTGCTGCAGACCTGGTACTCACGGTCCAACGGCGGGGCGATGCCATACCGGTTCTTCGCCCTCTCAAACGCGGGTTCCATGGCCGGGCTGCTGGCTTATCCGGTCTTCGTGGAACCGTACCTCACGAACAAACATCAGGCCTGGAGCTGGTCCATCGGCTATGGCCTGTTCGCGCTGGTCTGTATGACGGTGGCTTTTCGTTCTCGCGCCGCACATGTGGAAACGGCGGCAGTGAAGTTTGAAGCCGGCCCGGAACCCACCATGCAGGACCGTTTGTTATGGATGGGTCTGGCGGCTGCGGCATCGGCTTTGCTGCTGGCGCTGACCAACCACCTGACACAGAATGTCGCCGCGATTCCGTTCCTTTGGGTGGTGCCGCTCAGCCTGTATTTGCTCAGCTTCATTCTCTGTTTCGACAGCGATTTCTGGTATAAGCGCTGGATCTTCGCCCGTCTGGCAGCAGTGGCGTTACCTGGCATCGCGTATTCCATTTCCGAAGACGGCGGCATTTCAGATCTCAAGCTGGCGGTCGGATTCTTTTGCACCGCCTTGTTCGTGCTGTTCATGGTGTGCCACGGTGAACTGGCGAAGCGGCGGCCCGCGCCGGCCTGGCTCACGTCGTTCTATCTGATGGTTTCAGTGGGCGGGGCGATTGGCGGCTTGCTGATCGGTTTCGCGGCACCCTATCTCTTCAACGCCCTGTACGATCTGCCCGTCGTGCTCTCACTCACCGCTTTCCTGCTGCTGTATTTGCTCTGGCTGGAACGAGAGAAAGCTGCCCCGGATCAGACCGTCGAGACCTCGAAATTCCTTGATGCCCCGTACGATAAGCCGGTGGTCTACGCGCTGGTCTCGCTGCTGATGATCTACTCGGCCTATAGGTTTGTGGCCGGCAGGTTCGTTCGCACTCTGCCGCTTGGCGATCACGCTTTCCTGAGCGCTTCCTATGATCCGATCGTGCTGCTCTCCATTACGGCAGCCCTTGCGCTCTACATGCTTTGGCGCACCCGCGGTTCGGTGGAAGACAGGATGGTGATCTTCGCAATTGCGGCCGGCCTTACGTTTGGGATTACCGGTTTTCTGGCGCGCGACACCTGGAAATCGCTCGCCCACGCCCGGGTTTTAGCCCGCAATTTCTACGGGGCGCTGGTGGTGTATGACCAGCCAACCGACGGCAAAATGGGGCCCACCCGCATTCTGCGACACGGCACGATCGACCACGGGGAGCAGTTCCTGTGGCCGCAGAACCGCCGGTTCCCCACCACATATTACGCGAAGAAATCCGGCATCGGGCTCACCATTCAGACGTTGGATATGCAGGGTGCGTTGAAGGTAGGCATCATTGGTCTGGGGGCCGGCACACTGGCGACTTATGCGCGGCCCATTGACACCTATCACATTTACGAAATCAACCCGCTGGTGCTGAAAATCGCGCAGAGCGAATTCACCTTTCTGAAGGACTGCATGGGCAAACACGATGTGGTGATGGGCGATGCGCGTCTAACCATGGAAGCTGAGCCCAATCAGCAGTTCGACGTGCTGGCAGTGGATGCGTTTTCGGGCGATGCGATTCCGGTCCATCTGTTGACGCGCGAGGCGTACAGGCTTTACTGGAAGCATCTGAAACCGGATGGCGTGCTGGCAGTGCACGTGTCGAATCGGTACCTGACACTGGGCCCGGTGGTGGCAATGGCGGCGAAGGAATTCGGGAAAACAGCAAAGATGGTGAGTTTTGAACCGGACGAACGCACAGAAACCGAAGAGACAGCTTCTGATTGGGTGCTGGTGACCTCCCGCCCCGGCTTCTTCGACAACCCGGAACTCAAGGTGGCGGAAGCGATTAAGCCAATCCCTGGCCTGCGCATGTGGACGGACGACTACAGCAACCTGTATAAGATTCTCCGGTAAGCCGCCCTACGGCTTCGGTTTTTCGGCGTGGTCCACAACCAGCATTTCGACCGGGCTCTGCTTTTCCACCAGCCTGAGCCCGGCCTGTTCCTGAAGAGATTTGAAGAACCGGAGGGCAGCTCCAGGGGCAACTCCCGCCGAGTGCGCTTTTAGCTCTTGCTGCGGCCACTCGACCTTGAGATTGAAGGTGCCCGCTATGCCGGTGTCACCCACCACCCAGCTGAAATTTTGTCTTTCCTCCTTTTGACTTCTGCAGACGAAAACCCCGGTCTTTCCGATGCACCTCAAGCCCGAAACGGTCGGCCGGCAGCGCCTGCAGCATTTTTCGATATTTTTCCGCAGTGGGGACTGTGGCGGACTGAGCATCGACATCGTAACGGTCCGGGAACAGCTGGCCGTTGCCGTCGATCACATAGCTGCCGGGGAGCGCGCAGGCCCAGATGATGCAGTCCTTCACGCCGGCATTGCGGATGGTCATCTTTCCCGAAAGCCCGGAATGGATAGAGACGGGAAACCGTTCGTCGGCGTTCGACGCACCGGGCTTTAACACCACGACAGGGAGTCTCTTTATAGTCTTCGGGATGGGGCGCATGACCCCCCGCCCCGGTTCCTGCTAACCTGCTGGGATGACAGGCGCGGCAACACAAATGGGAATGAAGGAAGTGCTGGCGATTCCGGCTCTGCGCCGGTTGACTCTTGCGCAGCTGGTGAGCGTCTTCGGAGATTTCCTCGCGATCTTCGCCGTCTTCAGCATCGTTTCCTTTCGCCTGCACGGCTCGCCCGCACAGGTGAGCGGCGTGCTGGTGGCCTACATGCTGCCACAGGTCTTTGTAAGGCCGCTGGCAGGCGTTTTCGTGGACCGCTGGAACGTCAGGCGCACCATGATCCTGAGCGACCTGATTCGCGCCGCACTGGTGGTGGCGCTGGTCTACGCGACTTCCATCTGGCACATCTACGCAGTGCTCGTTTCGCTCAGCATCGTGTCGTCGTTCTTCGGGCCCGCACAGACTATCGGACTACGGTCGCTGGTTCCCAACGAAGGCCTGATGTCCGCCAACGCACTCATGATGCAGGCGTTTCAGGTGACCCAGATTCTGAGCCCCGGCGTAGCAGCGCTGCTGATCAAACTGATGAGCGAGACGGCCTGCTTCTGGCTGGATGCCTTGACGTTTCTGGCATCAGCCACCATCGTTTCCACGTTGCCCATTGAGCGAAAAACCCCTGGCCCGTCAAAGGCCTGGTCGACCGTGACGGGCGACCTTACCGAAGGGGTGCGGTTCATCTTCACTCACGCGACGCTGGCATTCACAATACTTTCGATGGCGGCGGGGCTGTTCGCGGTGCGTTGCTACAGCGCGTTGATTGCGGTCTATGTGCGGGATATTCTGCACGCGTCGACGGGCCTTTTCGGCACCTTAGGCACGCTGGTTGGCGCCGGAATGATTGCAGGCACGCAGGCGGTAACGCGGCTGGGCAAAGTCCGCTCAAAGGAGCACATGATGGTGGGTGGACTGTTCCTGGTGGCGGCGGGAATCCTCTGCCTGGCGATCTTCGGCAACGTGCCGGTGACCGTGGCGGCAACCCTGGCGCTGGGCTTTGGGGTGGCGCTGGTGATTATTCCCGCACAGGCGCTGATGCAGGGGCAAACGCCCATGGAGATGCTGGGGCGTGTGACCAGCAGCCTGATGTCGGTGCTGGCGGCGGCGCAGGTGGCAGGTTTAATGCTGTCGGGGTCCATCGCCCAGGTGGTGGGAATTCGAAATTCCTACTTTGCGACGTCGGGACTACTGGTGTTGATTGCGGCGGTGGGGTGGCAGGTGGTGGAGAAGCGGAAGGCCGTACTGAAACGGCACTGACTCTCAGGAATATCGAGTTAGAAGCCAATCGAAGATCGGGGCCGTTCGAAAAGCGCTGCTGGAGCGTCGCGAATGGGTTGATCTTTTGAGGGGGAAGTACGCGCAAAAAAGACCTGGGAAAGTTCCTGGCAACCCACATCTGGCTTTCGGTTCCGTCGGGCATGCTGCTGGATGCGCCTGCAATTGTTGCCGTGATTCCTCGGGAGCCCGGTTCGGAGAGGTTGCGCGATCAGATTGACGAGTCAGCAATGACTGCGGTCAGTGCTGCCACGTTGCTCGAAACACATCTCGTGCTGACCGGTCGTCTGGATCGAGCTCGGCGAGGCGCGGTCTGCAAGCCGGGCCAAATCAAGAACATCGGCAATCCTGGTCAATTGAGCGAACCTCCCCTCAAATACAGTAGACCTACGGTTCGCATTCGACAACCGCCGGGTAGGTGAACCGGAACGTTGCATGGCGGAAACGACCGAGGGAGGGAAAAGCGGTTAGCGGGGCTGACTCCTGAAGATCAGGTCAGCCCCTGTTAAAAACTAGTTCGCGGGCGCGGCTTCCGTCGCCTGTGCGGCAACGGTTGCGGCGGGAGCCACAATTGCCTTACGTACTTCAGCGAGGGTTGCGCGGCGCGCGATCTTCTGTTTGCGGAGTCTGTGATGGCGTGCTTTATCGCCGTTTCGTGCTGACATCCCCCTATTGTCGCCTGGACGGAGGGTTCGCCGCAGAATTTTGTTTACGCATGCGCCGGCTCACCGTCGATGGGGGTAACCGGATCGAGCGTAATCCAGAAGAAAATGCCGACGAAATAGACGGCCGCGGCAGTGTAGAGAACGGTATTCCAGTTCTCGCCGGTGAACTTCAGGATGTAGGGCGCGACGAAAGTGGCGACCGCGCCGCCCAGATTGCCCATCATGTTCATGGCGCCGGAGAGCGTGCCGGCATTCTTGCCGCCGACGTCCATGCAGGCACCCCAGGAACCGGGCATCACAAGGTCATTCGAGAAGCTGGCGAAGGCGAGCGCGACGACGGCCAGCGTGGGGTCCTGAATCATGGTGGAGATGACAATCAGGCTGCTGGCGCCCAGAAAGCCGCAGATTCCCAGCAGGCGGCGGGTGGCAGTGACGCTGCCCGTGATCTTCGTGAGCGGCTTGGCAATGAAGCCGGAAAAGAATGACCCGATGCCACCGAGAAAGAGCGGCAAACCAGCCAGCGCCGCAATTTGGCCGGGATCGAGATGGCGGGCTTCCTTCAGATAAGTGGGTAGCCAGGTGATGGAGAAGTACCAGCTGTAAGAAAGGCAGAAATACTGGCCACCCAGCATCCAGACCTGGCGGGAGCGCGCGAATTTACCCCACGGCACGCTGCCGTGGCCATGCGCGCGGGACTTGCTGAGCAGCGCCAGTTCAGCTTTGTTCACGCTCGGGTTGTCGGCCGGGTTGTCACGGAACCAGCGATAGAAAAAGAAGGTCCAGAGAACGCCCAGAATGCCGAAGATCCCGAACGTGGCGCGCCAGGAAACCACCTTCAGAATCTGGAAGACCAGCAGCGGTGTGAACGCTCCACCCCAGCGCGCCGCCAGCCAGATGATGCCCTGCGCTTTCACGCGTTCATCCTGCGGCAGCCAGACCGAGAACGCCTTGGCGATGTTGGGGAATGCGCCCGCTTCGCCCGCACCGAACAGCGTCTGGACGATGAACAGGGAGGCCAGGTTGAAGGCCTGCCCGGTGGCGGCTGTGAACACCGACCACGCAACCACAATCCGCATCAGCGCGCCACGCGGCCCGAGCTTGTCGCCAAGATAGCCGCTGGGAATTTCGAAGAGCGCGTAGGCGGTAATGAAGGCGGAAATGACCCAGCCCATCTGGATCTTGGTCAGCCCCAGATCGGCGATGATTCGCGGGGCGGCCTGCGATAAAGTCACCCTGTCGATGTAGGTGATGATCGCCAGCGTGACCATGAAAAAAACTACCCAGTAGCGGACCTTCGTGGGTCGTTCCGTGGACTGCATTGCGCCGGGCGCGGTGGATGCCATAGTCTTGCATCATATCCTGCTTGTGTTGGACTTTCATCCGGTGGAAGCAAATTTACGGGAATCCTTTCGCGTCCTTGCTGCAGGGCGGTCGCACGGCGACGTTCGTGAGCTTCCCGGCGTCACAATCGCATCGCTCGGTGTGGCGTTTCAGATGTTCAATGCCGCGTTCCTGAACGGCCCGGTCACGGGACTGCCGGACCTGGAACGGCGACTGGCGATTGCGCGTGTTCACTTTGCGGCGCGTGGCCTTGGGTGGTCGTTCTGGATTTGTGAAGACTGGCTGGACCGGAACACGCGAAAAAAGCTTTCAAAGGCATGCGGGGCTGCCGGATTGAGGATCGCTTCGGAACTGCCTGGAATGCTGGCCGGCGAACTGGTACGTGCAAAGCGGGCGTTGCCGGACCTGGAGTTCCGCAGAGTGGAGTCCCTTTCCACGCTGCTGGATTTCCGAACCGTGGGAGGAACCTGTTTCCGCGTGCCACCGGAGTGGTTCGCGGAAGTCTTCCATGAACGGTTGCCAAGTACCTCCCCTGCGTTCTGCTGCTGGGTAGCGTATTGGGATGGCTTGCCGGTGGCGACTGCTGCAACCCTGCTTTCAAATGGGGTGATTGGGGTTTACAACATTGCGACCATGCCCGGTTTCCGCGGGCGCGGAGTGGCGGAGGCCACGACAAGGTTTGTGATTGCTTCGGCCCAGGCGGGAGCCAAAGCAGAGGCCGGCGCTTTGCCGGTGGCGCTGCAGTCCACCGCAATGGGGTACCGGATGTATCAGAAGCTGGGCTTCCGCGAGGTGGGACGGATTGTGGTGTTTAATTCCGTGGGTTAACCGGCGGACTCGGTTCCTGCTCATCCGCAACGGCGATGTCTGAATCCTCGCCTTCCCCGACACCACCCTTACGAGGGGCGCGGGTACTGGCACGAAGAATCGGAAAAGGATCGATGGGAGCGCCGCCGGACCACTTTCTCTCCGGACCCGTCCGACTCACTGCAAAATGCAGATGTGGAGCGGAACGCTTCGCATTGCCTGTGTAACCTACGTACCCGATCACATCTCCGCGATGCACTTCCTGCCCTTCGCGCAGCCCTTTGGCGTAGTGGTCCAGATGCCCGTAGAAGAAACAGTATTCTTCAGCGCCGTCAAACAGGTAAATCGAAA
The DNA here is from genome assembly GCA_038319515.1 of Bryobacterales bacterium. GTDB lineage: Bacteria > Acidobacteriota > Terriglobia > Bryobacterales > Bryobacteraceae > BOG-234. The sequence goes on along the minus strand of JBBQDH010000077.1, from coordinate 7,866 downwards.
TGCCGCCGGACTTGCTGCGATATAGCTTGCGAATCATGCCATCGGTGACGGCCAGAATCGGTGTACTGCGCGGACGCATAAGGTCGATGGCATGGTGAATATGGCCGCGGCGCTTGTCGTTGAACTGGCTGCGAAGTTCGGCGGGACGGATATCGCGCAGGGGAAGACCGATTTCCGGCAGCGGCAGCTGCGGAAGAGGAGGAGCGGGAGAAGCTGCGGCGGCGACGAGTTGTAAAAGTACCAGGCTGAGGGCAAATTGCATGCGAATTTTGCATCATATCGTACGAGATCCTGCGAATGCCGGATAAGATATCCCCATGCGAACTTTGGCTTTCCTGTTGGCGGTAGGCGTTTCTGCGTTTGCGGCGAGCACTCCTTATCAGATGAAGGGCCCGGAGGTTTTGCTTTGGCCCGGGGGCGCGCCGGGTTCTGAAGGAAAAACAGCGCCGGAACGCTGGGTTGAAGGCGTCACCCCGGATGCGTTTCATCGGGTGACGGACATCCATAAGCCCTCAATCACTGTTTACCTGCCACTGAAGGGCAAGGCGACGGGAGCCGCTTTCATCGTCGCCCCCGGTGGCGGGAACCGGTATCTGGTGATGGACCTGGAGGGCGAGTTCGTGGCGAAGAAGCTGAACGCCATGGGTATTGCGGCGTTTGTGCTCAAGAACCGACTGGCGAAGGCGGAGGGTTCCACCTACAAGGCCGATGTCGAATCAGTGGCGGATATGCAGCGCGCGGTCCGCATCGTGCGTCAGCGGGCGAAGGAATGGGGCGTCGATACAGCGCGAGTCGGGGTGATGGGATTCTCGGCGGGCGGGAATATAGTGGCGCTGGCGGCGAATCGCTTCGATGCCGGCAATCCCGCCGCCCAGGATGCCGCGGAGCGCATGAGTTCGAAGCCCGATTTTGCGGTGCTGGGCTATCCGGGGTTTGGCGCGGGGGTTCCGGCTGTCTCGAAAGACACCCCTCCTGTGTTCATTTACGTAAACGGTGATGACCCGCTTTCCGCCGGGGCTGCAGAGTATTTTCTCGGCCTGAGAAAGCTGGGAATTGCCAGCGAACTGCACGTCTTCCGGCGCGGCGGGCACGGCGTCGGGATGACCGGCCGAACCGTGGAATTCGCGAAAATGCCCGAATCCAAATGGCCTGAATTGCTGCAGGAATGGATGCGGGATCTGGGGTATCTGAAGCAGTGAGCATTTGCGATATGAGCGCTTGCGCCATGGCGGGGGCGATTCGCTCCGGAGAGCTTTCCGCGCGCGAAACGGTGGCAGCCCATCTGGCCCGGATTGAGCAGGCCAACCCCGCGCTGAATGCGATTGTGACGCTGGTGCCGGAGACGGCGCTCAACTGGGCCGCGGAGGCAGATGAAAAGCAGGCGCGCGGGGAGACTCTCGCTCCTTTGCACGGCCTGCCGATTGTCCACAAGGACCTGCAGGCGACGCGCGGCATTCGCACCACCTGGGGTTCACGAATCTACAAGGACTTCGTGCCCGATCTGGATTCGCCGCTGGTGGAACGGGTGCGCGCTGCCGGAGCCATCACACTGGGAAAATCCAACACGCCGGAGTTTGGCGCGGGTTCGCAGACGTTCAACGAAGTGTTCGGGGCCACGCGGAATCCGTATGACCTGACGAAGACGTGCGGCGGCAGTACCGGTGGCGGAGCGGTGGCGTTGTCGCGGGGGATGACCGCGTTGGCGGATGGCAGTGATCTGGGTGGCAGCCTGCGGAATCCAGCAAGCTTCTGTGGCGTGACAGGGCTGCGGCCCTCCACTCCGACGATGCCCGCAGAGTGGGGACCGATGGCCGTGGAAGGCCCGATGGCCCGCACTGTGAGTGATGTCGCGTTGTTTCATTCAGCGCTTACCGGCGAGGTGACTGGTCCTCTGGAACGTGATTTTGCGGGCGTTCGGATCGCCTGGTGGAAGGACCTGAGCGGAGTGCCGGTGGACCCGCTGGTTCGTGCGATAACCAACGCTCAGCGCGCGGTTTTCGAACGGCTCGGTTGCATCGTGGAAGAAGCGGAGCCGGACTGGACGGACGTGGACGCCACCTTCAAGACCCTGCGCTGGTGGAGCCGCGCGGTGAAGAACGGAGCGGTCCTCCGCCAACATCCGGATCTGGTGAAAGCACCCTTACTTTGGGAACTGGAGCAGGCAGCCAGGCTTACGGCAAACGATGTCGGCCTTGCCCTGATGAAGCAAACGGAGATCCGGCAACGCATGCGACGCTTTCTCGAACACTACGATTTCTTCGTGCTGCCGGTCAGTCAGGTACTGCCGTTCGATGTGACGCAGCAATATCCAACGGAAATAGACGGTGTTCGGATGGAAACTTACATCGACTGGATGAAGAGTTGCTACTACATCTCCACCACCGGATGCCCGGCGATGTCTGTGCCGTGCGGGTTCGTGGAAGGCCTGCCGGTGGGGATTCAGATAGTGGGGCAACACGGGCAGGATGCGAAACTGCTGCAGATGGCGTACAGTTTTGAGCAAGGGAGATCGAAGTGAAGTTTGTCGCGATTCTGATGTGCCTGCTGACGTTTGACGCAGTTGCCGCGGCTCGGGCTAAGAGTGAAGCTAAGTGGGTAGCCGCCTGGGCTGGTTCGTCGCACGGGCCATACCCGGCAGGCAATGCCGTTGCACAGCCGGATTTACAGGCGATTCTGCCCGCCGGCGTGGCAAACGATCAAACCTTCCGGCTGATCGTGAAGCCTGGTATCTGGGGCGGAAAGGCCCGCATCCGCATGTCGAACATGTTCGGCGCGCAGCCCGTCACATTCGACGGCGTCTACGTGGGCGTACATGCCACCGGTGGAAGCCTGCTGCCGGGTACCAACAAGCCCGTGCTGTTTCGCGGGGGGAAACCGAGCGTGACCGTCGAACCCGGTGATACCGTATGGTCGGATCCCGTCGATCTGAAAGCCGGGGACTGGACTGCACGAAAGCTGGCGGTTAGTTTTCATGTGGCAGGAATTTCCAGCGCCATGACATGGCATGCGAAAGCGATGCAGACATCGTATTTATCGCGCCCAAAAGACGGTTCGCACGGCTCCGAAGATGCCGACGATTCATTCCCGTTCACCACCACTTCCTGGTTCTTTCTGGACGCCGTGGAGATGATGGCTCCACAGGCCACGCAGGTCATTGTGGCTTTCGGCGACTCGATCACGGACGGCACAAACTCCACCATCAATGGCGATGATCGCTGGCCGGATTTCCTCGCCCGGAAATTCCATGGCGTGGTCGTGAACGCGGGGATCGGCGGCAACCAGCTGATGGGGCCCGCCGTGTATGAAAAAGCGAAGCCAACCAGCGGCGGCCCGTCTGCGCTCGACCGGCTGGACAGGGATATCCTCAGTCTTTCCGGCGTGAACACGGTGATCTGGCTCGAAGGCATCAACGATTTGAGTGCCACCAAAGCGTCGGCTGAAGACGTGATTTCGGCCTTTCGGAGAGGCATCGCGCGGTTTCACGCCAAGGGAATTCGCGTAATCGGGGCCACCATCACCAGCGCTCTGAATAGTACTCCCACTGCCGGAACTGCCGACGTGGACGCCCGCCGGCGCGCGATTAACGAATTCATCCGGCATGGCAATGCATTTGATGCCGTGGCGGATTTTGATGCCGCAACGCTCGATCCGCAGACTGGTGCACTGCGAGCGGATTTTAAGCCGGGCAGTTCCATAGGAGGCCCGGGCGACGGCCTGCATCCCAATCGTGCGGGCTATCAGGCAATGGCGGCAGCGGTGGACCTGAAATCGCTACTTCCCCGCTGAGATTTCCGGCTTTACAACGCGCCGGATCACAACACTCTTCAGCAGCACGGGCTCCACCGGCTTTTCGTTCACAGTCCTGACCTTGCTCAGCTTATTGACGATCTCGATCCCTTCCACCACCTGGCCAAAAATCGTGTAGTTGTTGTTCCAGGAAGGTATCGCCTCTTCGGTGATGAAGAACTGGCACCCGCCGGAATCGGGCTTGCCCGTATTGGCAACGCCGAGGCGACCGGGCCGGTCGAAACGAAGGCCAGGCAGGTACTCATCGCGAATCGTGAAGCCGCAGTTGTGCGAGCCCAGACCAGTGGGATCACCTGACTGGATCATCTGCTCCCGCACAATGCGATGGAACTTGATTCCGTTGTACATGGGGCGCTTGACCCAGCCTTTCACGCCCGGATCCCACCAGGCTTTTGTTCCCGTGGCGAGGCCTGCAAAATTGCCGACCGCTCGCGGCGTGTACTTCTCATAGAGCTCAGCGGTGATGGTGCCGCCGGAGGTTTCAAACACTGCGTAAAGACCAGGCTTCAGCGTGGGAGTGGATTGAGGGAACGCCGTCAGGGCGAGGAGGAGCAGGTGTGCGAACAACATCGTATACTGCTTCATGTACTGCTTCGAATTATAAGTGGGCGTATTATGTTGATCATGTTCCCACTTCGATTGTTCGTCGCTCTGGCCGCCTTCGCGGCGCTGCTTCCGGCTCAGAAAGGTTACTTTCCGGCGGCGGGCAAGTGGGAAAAAAAGTCACCGGCTGAGCTCGGCATGGATCCGGCCAAACTGCAGGCCGCCGTGGACTATGCGCAGGCGCATGGCAGCAAGTGGGATTTCGGGAAGGACCAGGTACCCACCTTCGGCGTCCCTCTGGGACCTTTGCCGAAGCAACGCGCCGCCACCAATGGCATGATCCTGCGGCACGGCTACATCGCCGCCACCTTCGGCGACATCAAGGCGAACGACCCCGTCTACAGCGCGGCGAAAAGCTTCCTTTCCACCCTGGCGAGCGTTGCCGTGGAGAAGGGCCTGATCAAAGATGTAAATGACCCGGTGGCGAAGTACATTCAAGACGGCGGCTACGATTCGCCCCACAACGCGAAGATCACCTGGAAAAACCACCTGCAGCAGGAGAGCGAGTGGGAAGGGACGATGTGGGGGAAGAACGCCGATTTCGTGGGCACAGTGCAATTCGGGCGTGGTGAACGAAAGCCGCGCGCCATTCAGGAACCCGGCGCGTACTACGAATATAACGACGTGCGGGTCAACCGGTTTTCCCTCTCGCTGCTGCGCCTGTTTAATCGCACGCTGCCGGACGTGTTGAGGACGGAGATCATGGATCCGATTGGCGGATCGAACGACTGGCGCTGGGTGCCATACGCGAATTCCACGGTGGAGATGAACGGCCGGCAACTCGCGTCAGTGAGCGGAGGTACCCGCTGGGGCGGTGGCTTGTGGATGAATTCTGAGGATCTCGCCAGGTTTGGTCTGCTGATTCTGAACCACGGCAAGTGGGATGGCAAACAGATCGTGTCAGAGAAATGGCTGCAGGAAGCCGTGCAGCCGAGCGCCCATGGTCCGGACTACGGTTATCTCTGGTGGCTGAACACGAAGGGCAAACAGTGGCCCAGCGCTCCGACGACCAGTTTTGCCGCGTTGGGGAATGGTTCGAACTGTATCTGGATTGACCCGGAGCACGATGTGGTGCTGGTCTGGCACTGGTACGAAAATTCGGCGATGGACGGGATGCTGCAGAGGATTGTGGCGGCGGTTTCGCAATGAGCTTAAATAACAAAAGCTACATGTCGTGGAAGCGGATTTCCACAGTGACCTTCGTCGCCACCGGCTGACCGTCTTTCCGGGCCGGATCGAACTGCCATTTCTGTACGGCGTCAACGGCGCTTTGGTCGATATCTTTTTCGAGGGACCTCGCGATCCGCACGTCCTTCGGCGCGCCGGTGGAACTGACCACCAGACTGATGAGCACCGTGCCGGAAATGCGAAAGCCCTTCGCGGGGTGTTCCGGCTGCACCTGCCGGACGACGCGCGGCGGCGTCACTCCGGGGCCAAGGGCGACAACGGTTTCATCGCTCTGAGCCGGCGTCTGAGCGAAGGCGATGCAGGCGATGGTCAGAAGGATGGACAGAGTTCGCACGGTTACTGAGGTTCCCAAGCTTCAATGATAGTGAGCAGTCTTGCTTGAGGCGGTCCAACACCCGCGTGGGTTGCGGTACAACCACGTTATGCGGGCAATTCTGTTCGGTGCCACGGGCATGGTGGGGCAGGGAGTCTTGCGGGAATGCCTGCTCGATCCTGCGGTGGAACTGGTCCGGATCGTCGGGCGAACTGCGTCGGGCATGACGGGCATGTCCGATCCGAAGCTGCGCGAGACAGTGCATACGGATCTGTGGAACTACGCTGCCATTGAGAGCGAGCTCACCGGCTTCGATGCCTGCTTCTTCTGCCTGGGTGTGGCGTCTGCGGGCATGGAGGAAACGGCGTACCAGCGGATCACGTACGGGATCACCATTGCTGCCGCGGAAACCCTGGTGCGCCTCAATCCTGGAATGACGTTCATCTATGTTTCCGGCGCCGGGACCGACAGTTCGGAGCGCGGATCGCGGATGTGGGCGCGAGTAAAGGGCAAGACGGAAAACGCGGTGATGCGGCTGGGCTTCAAAGGAGCGTATGCGTTCCGGCCTGGAATGATTGAGCCGGTGCACGGAGCGGTGTCGAAAACGAAGTCTTATCGGGTTTTGTATGCGCTGACGAAGCCGTTTCTCCCGCTGCTGCGTTGGGCATTTCCGAACTACATTTTGACTACTGAAGAGATCGGCAAAGCGATGCTGAAAGTGGCACGCGACGGAGCCCCGAAGGGGATTTTGGAGACGTGGGACATTCGGGGCCTATTAATTGGCTCTGCGCCCCCACCGGGTCGGTCAAGCAGCGGCTTGGGATAGCCTTAAATAAACATCCAGAGCATTTTCAATAGTTTACAAGGGGCCGGAAGGCCGGGTTCAGCAGTCGCTAAAATGAAGATCACGCCCAGAATGGAAGGTATCTGGCGTACTTTCGGGAACCGCCGACGGCTTCGTCAGACTTTACTTGCCCGGCTTCGATGGTAGCGGCGATGATCTGCGAAATGATGGCACTTTTGTTCTCGGGTACCCGAAAGCGTTCCCGAAGAGACTGATTGGTCATTCGCTCCGACATCACCCACTTCAACGCACAATGCTGATAGCATGCCCGGACGCGGTCATCGCGGTCCATATCCTCAAGTCTCTTCGGACCGAAGATGATCACAAAAGAACGTGAACTGGTTGCCCGGAAGTCGGGAGCCGGCAACTGGTACAATTCGGCGGTTCGGACAACGCGATCAATCCCGCTGCCCTTTTCCTCGCAGATTCCCATTCGACGCATCAGACTGGCGAGTCGCTCATTCCTCGACTGATATCCATCGATAAACCTTTCTACTGGCACAACCGGTTCACCTGGATTCGAGATTTCCAATCGGTTGGAGTAGATCTCAATCATCGCGGACGCGCCGGTCATAGCCAAGTCCTGATGAATGAGTGCGTTGGCAACAAGCTCCCGAATTGCCACTTCCGGCACAAGCCGAACTTCCTCGCGCAGTGCATCCTTGATTACTTCGTTCTGCGGGAGTTGCGCCATGACAAAACCAACCAGACCCTGAAAGCCCACGGCATAACCTTTCACTCCCGTTTGGTCCAGGCGGGTTTCGAGTTTGTTGGTCCCGCTATAGACAACCACTCTGGGAGCCTTGCGGGCAAGTTCCGGAAAATCTTCGAGCCGTCTGGCGAGCAAGATCGCGCCCATTCGCCGGATCGCATAGCTGCCACCGACATTATCTATCAGTCGCTCCGCCCCCAGCCGTTCAATTACTCCTGCTCGTTCGGTGGGATACGGCAGCTTAAGAAGCTCGAAAAAGGACTGACAGTCCAGAGACTCGACTATGGCCTGCGAAGCCAGGCCGGATCGAGTGTGCTCCTCCAGCCAATCGGGTTTGCCCTCAGCGAATATTTTCCTCAACTGGTCCTGGCTCATCGGGACCAGCGACTCACCGGCACG
>JBBQDH010000076.1:0-23949 GCA_038319515.1 Bryobacterales bacterium | reverse complement strand
CAGCGGCGTCTCGAACTGCCACAGAACAAAGCGGTCAAGGCTTCCATCCGGGACGCCGGCTACAATTCAGCACTGGAACTGCTTTCCACTTACGCCGCACAGACCTCCGATCTGCGCGAATGGATGCGGACAGCAGAGATTAATCGTGACCGCAATTTGCGCCTCCAGTACCTGGCAGGGCTCGGGCTTAATACCAATGCTGCCGGCTTGATTTATGATCAAATGCTGAGTCCGGCAAAGTTCCCGGATAATCTGGTGACTGGCTCGCCGGAGTCAATCCTCGGGATGCGTGCACTGTTCCATCGGCGCCGGTACTAATACGGTACCGGAATACTGGCCTTAGAACCGGGATTGAGGTTATCATGATGCTTGCCCGTTTGGGCAACATTATGCAGGCATCTGAACAGCCAACCCAGGCAAAGGACGAAAAGCGGCGGTGCGATAAGTGCGGTTCGCGGGAGTTGCGCAGACAGCCGCGGTTCGCCACGGATCTGATTCTCTCCATTCAGCCCTACCAGTGCGGGCGCTGCGCTCACCGCCAGAGGAGAGTTCGGTTCGGCTGGGGACTGGCAATCAGAGCTTTTTGGCTCGCCGCGGTGCTGTCAGCCGGAACCTATTTTTGGATTAATCCGCCGACCAATCCGTTTCGCGCCAAAGACGTAGCCCAGAGCGAAACCGAATCGCTTGCCCGCGCCCGGACCGCCATGGGGGGACAGCTTTCCACCTTCGAGCAGATGATGACGAAGAAGCCAAAGTCTACGCTCGACAACGCGACCGTCCTGAAGCTATGGCATGCAAATGTGGGCGCCAACGTCATTCTGCAAATGATTCGGACCTCCAACGCCGATTTCGATGTCAGTGCCGGGGCTATTATCGAGCTCCGCGAGGCACAGGTCGATCAGGCCATAATTCTGGCGATGATCGACGCCAGCTATACCAACCGTTAAACCGCAGCCGCCAAACCTATGTCGCCTCAATCCAGAACGTTTTCCGGAGCCGCTCGCTACGCCGCTGTTCCCGCTGCAGCCCTGGCCATGTTGGCGGGATGTTCGGGAACGCCGGAATCCCGCGAAGCCGCGCACATGGCCAAAGGCAAGAAGTACTTCGCCGAGAAGAACTACAGGCGTGCCGTGGCCGAATTCAAAGTGGCCTCGCAGAATATGCCAAAAGATGCCGAACCTCTGTATCAGTTAGGGATGACCTATCTGACAGCGGGCGTTCCTACCCAGGCGTACGAGACGTTTCAGAAGGCAATCAAGGCCAACCCCAAACACGCAGCGGCACTCTACCAAATAGCACTGTTCCGCGTAGGCAGCAATAAGCCGGAACTGGTGCAGGAAGCGAGACAGGCACTGGCGGAGCATGTACTGGCGAATCCGGGTGACGCTGAAGCACTGGGCTCCCTGGCTCTGGCGGAAGCCAAGCTGGGAAATAAAGACGAAGCGATTAAACAACTCCGCCTGGCGGTTGAAAAGAACCCGTCCAACATGCGCCCGGCAGCGGTGATAATCGCGCTGCTCGCGGCCAAGGGGGATACGGAGGCGGCGAAATCCATTTCCCGCGACCTTGCCGAAAGAGTGCCAAATTCGCCCGACGCCGCAATTCTGAGAGCGGAAGTTTCGCTTGCAATGAAGGATACCGCCGATGCGGATGCAGAGATCAGCAGGGCTCTCAGCCTGAAGCGTGACTTCCGCCCGGCATTACAGTTGCGCATGCGGCGAGAACTAATGACCGGTAATACTGCGAGCGCGGAAAAAACCACGCAGGAACTGGCAAAGCTGCCGGAGAAGCAGATGTGGTCGGCTTACGCGCGCATGCTGTTCGCGGAAAATAAAATTCCGGAGGGTATGGCGGAATTCGAGCGTGTTTTAAAGGAGCATCCGAACGAAGCTGAGTTACGCAACCAGTATTCCGGCATCCTGATTGGATCGGGAAAGAAGAAGGAAGCTGAAGCGGTGGTGAACTCGACCCTGGCGAAAAATGCCAAAGACCGGGGCGCGCTGCTGCAACGTGTGACTCTGCTGGTAGACCGGGGCGACCTGGAGAATGCTGCCAAAGATGTGAAAACGTTGCTGGAACTCAAGGCGAATTCCGCCCCGCTGAGTTATCAGCAATCGCGCATTTTCGCAGCGCGCGGTGAGACGACGCGCCAGGGTGATCTGCTCACCGAAACCCTCAAATACAATCCCAGATTCCTGCTGGCCCGGCTGGACCTGGCAAAGCTCCTGATCCAGTCAGGGAAGGCGTCGACGGCGGTTTCGGTTCTCGATGAGAGCAATGCGGCAGAAAAGAATACTGCGGAATACGCGTATTTCCGAAATATGGCGTTGATGGCCAGTGGCAACGTCGCGGAAGCCCGCAAAGATTTGGATGTGGCGCTCGGCAAATCACGCTCCCCGGCGTTCCTCTATCAGGATGCGGCACTGCGCCTGCAGAACAAGGACCTGACAGGAGCGCGCAAGTCGCTCGAAGCGTCACTGCAGCTCATTCCCAACGAGCCGGCAAATCTGACCCTGCTGGGTGAAGTGATGCGCCAACAGGGGCAGTCAGAGCAATTTCTGGAGATGCTCAAGGGTGTGGCTGCGAAAAATCCGGGAATGCCCGCAATTCAAAGCCTGCTCGGTGCCCGTCTCGCGGCACAGGGGGATTTGAAAGGGGCACGCGCGGCTTTCGAAGCAGCGGGAGCAGCGGGAGCAGCGGGAGACCAGACCAACGCCGAGATCGAATTAGCGGGGCTGGATCTGCGTGCAGGTGCTCTGGACCCGGCCCAACAGAGAATGCTCGCGTTGGTCAAGACCCATGACAGCGCAAGAGCCAGGATGATGCTGGCCGAAATCGAAACCCGAAAAGGAATGCCGGTCGAGGGCGTTGTGCAGCAATACCTGCAGGCGATCAGGCTCGAACCAAACAACGTTATTGCCATGAACAACCTGGCTGATACGCTGGGCGCACGGCAAAACAAGCTCGATGACGCCGTGTTTTGGGCACAAAAGGCGCTGGCCCTGGCCCCTGACAGTCCTGTCGTACAGGACACGATCGGCTGGGCGTATTACCGGCAGGGCAAATATGCCACTGCGCTTCCCTTCCTGGAAAAGTCACTCAAGGGGCAGGAACGGCCGGTTGCGCACTATCACCTTGCAGCCGCACTGCTGAAAACCGGGGATGCAGGCAGGGCACAACGAGAGTATGCAACAGCGTTCAAGCAGGATCCCAATTCGCCGGCAAAAGCAACCGTCGGGCCACTGTTTGAATCCGGCGCTGCCCGGTAGAATACCGAACGGACTCCGTAATGTACCCTCTGTCGGGGATGAGGACAAAGAAAATGGCGCCACAGATGCTAGTCTGTGGCGCCAGGTTATAACGTTGCGATCTGGTGATTGTTTAGTTGCGGAGCAAACTGCGGCGACGCAGTACGCCGATAGCAGTCAAGCCAGTGCCGAGCATCAGCCACGTACCGGGTTCCGGAGTCACCTGCACATCGATTGACACACTGCCAGCCGAATGGTTGGTGCCGGTATCGTTCGCGGAAAGTGTAATCCGGTAAAGGTCCAGCGCGTTAATATCGTAAAACAGAGGTGCGCCGGAGCCAAAATAATGGAGGGATGTTGCATCCTGAAAACCCTGGTCGGCATTTACACCGGTTGACGGGTGGGAAAAGCCATGAAAAGTCGTTTCCAGCGCGGCCGCAGAAACGAAGCCGGAATCATAAGATTTGGTCGTGGTAACGTCCTGGATTAACAAGCTAAAATCATAGTCGGCCAAGGTCTTCGTCGAGCTTAAAAGGCCCGTGTTGGCAGAGAAGTCAAAACCCCAGGCTGATCCTGTGCTGCCGGGCACCGCAGTCGGTCCGGCGGGTGCAGTGTAGACGTTGAACGTCTGAGAAAGAGGTCCCACAAACCGAAGCAGGCCGCCCAAACCCAATTCCAGGTTTCCATTGGTGGAGACGGTCCAGCCGGTGTTCGAATTGCCAGTTCCGTAATAAGTACCGGGGGGCGAAGCCAGAGCCCCGTAGGTTTCCGCTGAGAGTGCAAACGTGGAAAGTAAAATCGTTGCAGCTAATATCACTAGTCTTTTCATGGTTCTTCCGCCTCCCGTGGCAGAGCAAATAATGTTATTTTGTTTCATATACTTTTTCCTTGAAATCCCTAAACCTGATTAGCTAATACTCCGTCGGCGACGGATGGCCGCTGCAAAAGCAAGCGCACCCACTGAAAGAACAAACGTGTCGGGCTCCGGCGTCGTAAAATTCAAATGTCCCCGCATTGTAGCGATTTGCGGGCCCGCTATCGGTGATGCCTGGAAGTTGCAGTGTGACGCTGTCATAGTTATACCGGCCACCGCCGGTGAATGAGATAGTCCCGCCGCCGTCGTCCAGGAGCGAGGGGGGAGACGATCCGTTAGCTTCCGGCGATAAGACTGTAGTTCGTGTTAGCAGCAAAGGTGACGGAAGAACCCTGGAGGGTCCCGGCCAAATCAAATATGCCAACCCGAATGTTGTTGTGGAAGAGTCCGGTGCCAGAGGGGTCGAAGGCACCGAGAGACGTCACATAAGTAGACTGGTTGACGTTGAAGTCCATACCTAAGCCACCAGTCCAGCCCTGCAGGCTACCGGTCGGCGCGTGGTCCGTGTAAGCCCACACCTCGGCCGAGGCGACCGAAGGGCTAAGTGTAAAGAGTGCGGCACCAATGCAGAAGAGACTCTGCCCAAGGCAACCGCGTAACGAGTGAAAACAGTTCAATTGCCCTCCTGATACCCGGTTGGGGAGATCGAAAAACCGGCCCTTCGCCAGTTATCTTTCGATATCAAAATCCGGGAAACTCAATGCTACATCGGTGCAAGGCAAAAAAGGAGCATCTATTGCAGAATGTTACTCATGGTACTATCGCGGCACAAGAATTTCGGTGTTCTTTAGCACAACTAACTACGCACCCGTGCGTTCACTCCGCGCCGCGTGCAGCGCGAGAGATGCCGCGCCGGCGATTCCGGCATGTTCCCCGGCATTTGCGGACAAAAGCGGAACCGCCCTGCCAAGCAGCTTAGCCGTTCGCCGCTCTACATCACGTCGAATCGGGTCCAGCAGCGATGCCCCGGCCTGAGCGATCTGACCGCCAACAATGACAACCTCCGAGTCCAGCACATGCAGCAGACCGGCGATGGCCCCGCTCAGGTAGCGGGAACCGCGATCAATGATGGAGCGCGCCACCGCATCTCCCTCCCCCGCACAGTTGAAGACGTCGGCACAAGTGATAGTAAGAGGTTCCGAGCCGAAACGGCGGCGAATAAGCGAATCGCACCCGCGTTGCATGGACGCAACAGCCTCCACCTCAAACGCCCGTGCCGAAAAAACGGTTTCGAGACAGCCACGATTTCCGCATAAACAAAAGGCGCCCTGCGGATCGACGGTGAGGTGCCCGATGTGGCCGGCGGCGCCCGCGTGCCCTCGCACCAGAATGCCATTCAGTGCAATGGCCCCGCCTACACCGGACCCGAGCGTGAGCATCAGTACATTTTTCTTCCCGCGCGCCGCACCAAACATCAGCTCCCCTGCCAGGGCAGAGCGCGCATCGTTATCAGCACAAACCAGAGCGTCCGCAGGGAGCCAGCCAGTCATCAGCTGGTTAAGCCGGAATCCCTCCAGATAACTCATCCTGCCTGGCAGAGTTTCCACCGTTGTGGTCAGGGGGTCGATAATCCCCGGGCAGCCAATGCCGGCACCGATCAACTCCACACCGGAGGCAAGGCGCGAAAGCATAGTGTCCGCGTCCCGGCAAAAACCAAGCAACGAGTCGGGGGTGGCAATGGACTCGCGGCGGACAATCTTTCCGGTTAAATCAACCAGGCCGGCCTTCAGGCTGGTACCGCCGATGTCAAGTCCGAGCAACATTATTGTTAGAGGATCGTTACCGGGGCGGGTACGGATTGCCCGGGGCTTTGCCTGATAATACAGCATGACTGCAGGCCCCCGCACAGCCACATTTGCAAAAGAAATCCGGGACTGCCATGATCGCGGAGTGGAACAGTCTTACCTCAGGCACTTACTGAGTGGCATGCCGTTGTTGATGCTGGTCTCCCCCTCGACCCACCGTGGGGCCGGGCGGCGACGTCTGCTTCGGCGTTCTCGAAACCAACTTCCCCGAGCAACCATGCGCGCGGCTGGCTGTGGCACTTCAGTGGGGACCTCGCCACCACCAAAACCCCCAACGCCTTTAGCTGGGACGATACGGCTTCAGTGGTTCCGGCGAACCTTGTGCCGTCGTACACCGGGCCCTCCACCTACCTGCTGCTCACCCAGTACAACAACTACGGCAGTGTCGGCGGCGATGGCATTCACAAACTGGCGATTGCCGACCCGAATGTCAGCATGGTCGATGGCTTCATCAACGTTGCGGGTGCCGATTTCGGCGGGGGTGTGGGGGTGAGCGCTCAACTCACTCATGGCGCACCCGCAGGTATAGGGCTCACATTCCTCCTCCAGTCAGCCGACGGCAAACGATCTGCTGCTCACCTGCAGCCTGGTGAACCAAACCCTGAATCCCTTCCCCGGCTTCGAATTTCTCTGGTTTATCGATCCTGATATTGGTCATGACTTCATCGATGAGATCGCGACCGTTGCAGGCAGCGCCGGCGCGAACTCTTTCGAAGTGGGCGACTCCGTGTCAAGCCCATCTTCTTTACAGGTTTACTGTACGGGACCTGAACAATACCAACGACAATCCGTCCGGCGTTCCGGCCGACGTCGCCATCGCACTTGGCTTTCACATCGGAACTGTCGCGGCAAACGGGAGCGCGGTCTTTCAGATTTTACTGTCGGACAATGGAACCCACCTCGGCAATTTCTTTATTACCCGGCATGACCCGGTGAATACCGGCGATGGCTCCCGGCGGCCTGAATAGCACCGCAGGCCACGAAAACTCCCAAAAGCCCGGACAGGCCCGCGACAAGATCGTCAGCGCCACTGTAGGACCGCTTCTCGGCTTTCATGAATTTTCGTGGCACGAAGTGCCATGGAGGCAGGCGAAACCGCCTGTCGCACCTCGGATTGAACTACAGTGTCCGAAGGAAATCCATCAAATCCTGCCTCGCCTGGGGTGGCAACTGATTGAAGTTATCCACCACCCTGCTCGCCTCCGAACCGGGACTTTGATGGGCGCGAATCGCTTCCACCAGATCGGAAGTACGCCCGTCATGCAGGAAAAACAACCGGCTTCCAAGTCCCCAAAGGGGCGCGGTTCGGAATTCATCTCCCTGTGCCGAGCCCTGAGCCACTCCATCCGCCAATCCCCGGCCCATATTGTGAACAATCAGATCTGAATAGAGCTGTACAGGCTTTTGGCTCAACGCCGCCGTTGAAGAAACCCCGGTCCGCAGCCTCGGTGTATGGCACTCGGCGCAGCCGATCTGCCCGAAGACATCGCTGCCTCGCTGTTGCGCAGCGTTCACCTGACCAGCCGCGGAAGGCGCTGAGAGACGCATGAAGTGCACAAAGCCCATCAGGTCGCTCATGCCGGAAATGGCGGTCTGCGCGTCCAGATGTGAGTGGTCTTCCGGAGCTCCGTTCGGGCTGCATCCCGGCGCCTCTTCGCGCTCATTCGGAAACAGCTCGTTGGTCACACCCTGCTCCACATTATAGGCTTCGCCGGCGAACAACAGAATCGACTTGTTCTGCGCCTTCCAGCCAAACCGGGTGATGCTGCCGTCGTTGCCGTTGCGATTCTCATGACCGCCGATTCCAAGCTGGCGCTTCCGGGCTGTATTGGTCGCCAGGTTGTTGAGAATGGCAGTTTCCGAAATTGCCTCGATTAAACCAGCGCCCAGGACAGGAGTCGGAATCCGGAAAATGACGTTGCGCTGTCGTACGGCTGCCTCGAAATCCGGCTGCGTAATGCGGCACCCGGGTGCATCGGAGCGGCCACTCACCACAAACAACGCATGCACGCCGCCATCAGCTGAGCCATCAGGATTTTTCCGGAACCGAGCCACCCGGATCGGCCCATTCTGCTGGAGGAAGGAGGGCACCCGGTTTTGCGCACCGAAGCTGGTCGCCATCGCGATCTGCGGGTTGACGGGCGGGCTTGTGCCGCCCACGGAAGGGTGTGCATGGCACTGCGCGCAACTGTTTCCATTGAAACGCGGGCCAAGGCCGGAGCCATCGGCCCCCGGCTGTGTCCCCGAAACCGAATCCACCTCCTGAAACAGGCTGAGGCCTTGCTGGAAATATGCGAGATCACTCGCGGTTAAGCCCATCAGCGGGCGAGTCAGGGTGGGCGGGCCAGGACGGGGTCCGGGGTCCGTTTGGGCTTGCATGGCCGCAGCGGCCAGGAGCCCAGTCATCAAAGTGCGTAGTTTGAAACTGGCCATAATGCGAGTAGACCAGCAGATTGTAAATTGTTTATGGCGGAAACCGGCAGAAGTGTAAAGCTACAGTAAAATGGCCGCAGGTTGTTGAAAAATAGGCTATTCAGTAAGTAGACCGCTGGTAACCAAAGTGAGAACTTATGACCGCCGCACTTAGTACGAATTTGCTCCTGATCGATGACGATCAGAAACTCTGCCGCCTGGTCCGGGCATATCTGGAACCCATGGGCTACGTCGTCGCAACCGCACACAACGGCGTCGACGGCCTCTCGATGGCGCGTGCCGGCGCGTACGACGCCATCATCCTTGATGTCATGTTGCCGCAGCTAAACGGTTTCGAGGTCCTGAAGGAACTCCGTGCCTCGTCAAACGTGCCGGTTCTGATGCTCACTGGACTGGGTGAGGAATCCGACCGGATCGTCGGCCTGGAAATCGGGGCGGACGACTACCTGCCAAAAACATTCTCTACCCGCGAACTTCTTGCCAGACTGCGAGCCGTGATCCGGCGCTCCCGAATGTCGCCGGGCAACAAACCGTCGTGCAACAAAGACGATGAATGCGCGCCGGCCATAACCGTAGGCGAACTGCGCCTGGAACCCGAGTCGCGCGAGGCGTTCCTGGGGAGCACCTCAGTAAGCCTGACCGCCGTTGAATTCGACCTCCTGATCTCACTCGCCCGTGCGGTGGGCCGGGTCAAAACCCGTGAGCGCCTGCTGCTGGAAGTCGCAGAGCGCGATTTCGAAGTCTTTGATCGTTCGATTGACGTACACATTTCCTCTCTTCGCCGAAAACTGGGCGACGATCCGAAGTCCCCCACTTTTATCCAAACCATTCGGGGTGTCGGGTACATGATGCTCAAACCGGGCACGGCAGGAGAGCCATGAAGAACCGCTGGTCCCTGTCCAGGCAGATCTTTGCCCTCGCCTTCGTCAACCTCATTCTTTTGTTGACAGTCTTCGTGGTTTTTGCCCGCGTCCAGTACCGCATCGACCTGCGTTCGTTTCTGTTCGCCCCTGCCCGTGACCGGCTGGAAGAGGTAGCGACAGACGTATCCCTGGAACTGCAACAGCTCCCAAAAGAACGCAGGACTGATCTTATGGCCCGGTATGCGGCCAGTTACGGCGTCAGCTTCTTCCTCTTCGAGAATGAAGGTACGCAGGTGGCCGGCCCACCCATTGACCTGCCCGCACGTGTGATTCGCGAACTGCGCGGCCCTGACCGGGGACCTGGCTCCCGGCGACCACCTCCTCCCGGGGACGACCCGCCTCCTCCTCCCCCCGGACAAGGGCGAGGCCGTGGGCAGCTTTTTGGGCGCGGCAGCCCACAAGTATTCCAGGTGTCGGCGGGCGAAATGTTCTGGGCAGGCGTCCGTATCCCGATTGAGGAAGACGACCGGGAGAACCCGCGCCGGGGCACTTTGATCCTGGCCGCCAAATCCTTCTACGGCACACCACTGTTTTTCGATTTCAAGCGCTGGGTGGTGGCGCTCACCGCGATGCTGACGATATTCCTTGTCTGCTGGCTGCCATTTATCCGAAGTATGACAAAAACACTGGCGCGGATTACCCGGGCCGCCGAGCAGATCGGACAGGGGCACTTCGAACAGCATCTTCCTGATGGCCGGCGCGACGAGTTAGGGCAGCTCTCGGGGGCTATCAATAAGATGGCGGCCCAACTGGAGGGCTTCGTGAAAGGCCAAAAGCGATTTCTCGGCGACATCGCGCACGAATTGTGCGCGCCGATTGCCCGTATGCAGTTCGGCCTCGGCATTCTGGAGCAGAAAGCCGAGGAGGGCCAACTGGCCGCCGTCGAAGACGTTCAGGAGGAAATGCGCCAGATGTCAGGACTGGTGAGCGAACTGCTTTCGTTCTCAAAAGCGGGGATGGAGAGTAAGAATCGTGTGCTGGTGCCGGTGGACATCGTCGAAGTGGCCCGCATGGCAACTGAGCGCGAAGCCTCGCCCCATTCTGATATTCGGCTGGAGGCGCAGGGAACGGTAGTCGCACTGGCGGACAGGGAATATCTGCTTCGTTCGATTGGTAATCTGATTCGGAACGCGGTGCGGTATGCGGGCACGGCCGGCCCGATCACCGTTGCCGTTCGCCGCAGCATGAATCAGGCGTTGATCGTGGTTAGTGACTGCGGCCCTGGGCTGCCGCCAGAGGAACTGGACCGGGTTTTCACACCCTTTTACCGGCTTGAGGCGTCCCGTAACCGGGAGCAGGGAGGGGTCGGGCTGGGCCTGGCAATCGTAAAGAGCTGCGTCGAAGGTTGCCGCGGCGAAGTCTCCTGCCGAAACCGTGAGCCATCCGGACTCGAAGTGGAGATCCGGCTCAACGCTGCCTGAGGGCAATGGCGGATAGTTATCACTTTCATTTCCAACTAAAGCTATATCCCTGGTGCGCCGATAAGGAATGCAGGGACGAAGGACGCGAGGCAAGAGATGATCACACTATCACCATTTCTGAAGGGCCTGGGCGCGAAAGGCGCAGGCAAAAACGGCGCAGCGGGCGAAAAACAGGCCGAAGCATTGAGCCGGATTATTTCGGTGCTCCTGCAGGGTATTGCCATTCACGGGTTCAACTACGAACCTGCGGTGTTCGCCAGTTTCGAAAACTCGATCCGGAAACTCCGGGCGGATTTTGAACGGGCCATGGTTGAAGAAGACAGGGACGAGACGGACGCCCTGATGGTGGTCCTGTCGGCAATCCGGCTGCTGGAAGAACACAATGAAAGTGCTGCCAGACACGTTGCGGCCCGCCAAAATGAATTCGAGGCAGTGGTCGGCATGCTGGCGGAAACTGCTTTGCAGATCGCCCGTGCCGCGCCGGAAGTAATGGTGCGCGTGAAAGAGATTGAGCGGGACATCGCGCGGTCTTCCAATATAGAGACGATGAGCGCCGCTCGGGCCAGGCTCACTTCCTGCATGGAGGACCTTCGCGCGGAGGCACTTGCAGACCCACAGCACCAGCTCAGCAATTCATCCGGAGACCAGATCGATCAGGTGACTGGCCTTCCCGACGCGCGACACGCAGCCACGGCGTTCAGCAAAGTCTGGAACCGGCGAATGGAGTACTACGCGGCAGTCTTCTCACTGGAGCGACTGGAGGCCGTCAACCTGCGCTTTGGATTCCAGGCAGGCGACCAAATGCTCGCCGTTCTCAGTCGACATATTAGTCAGCATCTCATGCCCGGCGATCAGTTATTCCGCTGGCGTGGACCGTGTTTGGTGGTGCTGATGGAGAGGCGCGTCGCCGAACCCCTGGTTGCCACCGAGCTTGGTCGCATCGCACCCGCCCGCCTCGAATCTGCCATTACCGTCCGGGAACGAGAGGTGATGGTGCCAATCTCCGCATCCTGGAATCTGCTGCCTCTGAACTCGTTTTCAAATCCGGAGGAACTTGCGCGCAAGCTGAATGAGTTCGCCGCTGGCCGCCCACGCGTCGCACGAAAGTTCGCTGCCGCCGCCATGTAAACTCGGGAAACATGCCACGTTCCGTCTGCCGACTCGTTTTGTTGCTCTGTGCGGCGGTTGCACTGATCGGACTCATATACCCCCTATGGGTGATCCGACCCTTCCGACATCAGGGCGCGGGCGAGTTGCAGGTCGCACTGTTCGTCCTGCAATACCGTGACCTTGCCGAGGCGGTGGCGGCAGTTTTGGCAACCGTTACCATGCTGATGATGTGGCGATGGGAACCCCGCCCCGGTCGTAGTCTGGCAGTGGCGACCACGGCGCTTGTGCTGGGCAGTGCGGCTCTCGCGCGCGTGAATGTTTACGAACAGATGTTCCATCCGGTCAACAACCCGGCCTTCGAAACAGTGCAGGCGGCGAAGTTAAATGCCGCCGAAAAGGTTCTCACCATTCATGTCGGAGATACAGCACGGGCCTATCCCGTCCGGAGTCTCTCATATCACCACATTCTCAACGACACGGTGGGAGGGGTGCCCGTAGCGGCCACCTATTGAACGCTCTGTCACACCGGTCTGGTGTGGAGGCGCGAGTTGAACGGGCTCATTCTGACCTTTCATCTTGCGGGCATCAATAATCAGAATTTTCTGATGCAGGATGAGCAAACGGGCACATTCTGGCAGCAGATCAGCGGGCGTGCGGTTTCCGGTCCGCTGGCGGGACATGCATTGCGCCTGATCCCCTCTGACGAGCTGACTTTCGCGCTCTGGAAATCCGAGCAGCCGTCCGGCATGGTATTGAAAGACGTAGCGAAATTCACCGCTGAGTATTCGCCCCGTGACTGGGATGTGAAGATGAAAAAGCGCCCCACCGTCATCAGCTATGCGGGGAACGGCATCGCTGACCGAGACCTGCTGTACGGTATCGAGGCGTTCGGCGAATCGAAGGCCTACCCATCCACCACGGTCTTCCACGAAAAACTGATTCAGGACCGGCTGGGATCTGAACCGATCATCCTGCTGGTGGGTCCGGACAACCAATCGGTACGGGCATTTCGGGCAAGGGTACCCGGCGTCGAACCGCCGCCGAATTTCTACCGAACCGACTCAGACATGATCGACAGCGCCACCGGAAAACACTGGAGCTTTCAGGGCTGCACTGAGCAAAAAACCTGCCTCGAACGAATCGAAGTCATCGCCGATTACTGGTTCGACTGGCGTCACTACCACCCGGAAACCACCGTCTTTAAGATAAATTGAACGATTCGCCCAGATAAACCCGTTTCACTTCCGGATCCTGCGCCAGTTGGTCCGGACTCCCGCTGCGGAAAATCTTCCCGGCATTGATGATGTAAGCCCGATCCGTCACGCTCAGCGTTTCCCGCACGTTGTGATCCGTCACCAAAATCCCCAGGCCGTTGCGCTTCAGATCCAGAATGATCCGCTGGAGCTCGATCACCTGGATCGGATCAATCCCCGAAAACGGTTCGTCGAGTAAGAGAAAACTGGGGTCAATCGCCAGCGACCGGGCGATCTCCACGCGCCGCCGCTCGCCGCCGGAAAGCACATAACCTTTACTCCGCCGCACCGTCTCCAGCCCCATTTGTTCAATCAGCTGGTTCATCTTCTCGCGGCGTTCCCTGCCAGTCATCCGGCGGGTCTGCAGAATGGCCATCAGATTCTCTTCCACCGTAAGCTTCCGAAAAACCGAAGCCTCCTGCGGCAGATAGCTGATGCCATGTCGCGCCCGCTGGAACATCGGCATGTTGGTCAGGTCCGCGCCATCCAGCAGAACACGACCGGAATCCGGGCTGATCAGCCCGACCACCATATAAAACGAGGTTGTCTTCCCCGCCCCGTTCGGCCCCAGCAACCCGACGATTTCGCCCCGGGACACCTTGACCGACACATCATCCACCACGCGCCGCCCCCGGTAGGACTTGGAAATTTCGAATGTTTCGAGAGTCTGCATCAGCGCTTTTTCTTGTGCAATTCCGTCTTCACCGGCTTTTGCGGAGCGCCTTCCATAATCAGCTTGTCGTCCTCAGTAAAGTAAGTCAGTTTGTCACCCCGGGAATTGCCCCGTAGCGAGTCCCTCAAAAAGGGTTCTCCGCCGGTCAGAACAATCTTCCCCTCCTCCGAATAATACTCGGCATGCTCACTGGTGCCGATGCGCTGCCGCCCTTTCGCAGCCTGTGAGATCTCCACCGAACCGTCAGCAAAAGCGTGGTGAATCCGGGAATCGGCGTCCGACTTGCTGTCGTTCAGAAACGCCTGCAGATTAGCGCTTTTCACAGTCAAACCCGGCCGGAAGAAATTCGTGCCGCCCGTGTAGACCGCCTGCCGATCAGCGTCAGTGTAGACCATGTGTGGCGCTCTCACTATTGTGAAGATGGGCGCGCTCGGCGTGGGTTTCGCCTTTTTATCCGTTTTCTTCTTGTCTTCGAATTGCGAAATCACCTGGCCATCGGCAACCAGACCCTTTTTGTCCCGGTCAATATCAATCCGGTCGGCCTGAATTCGGTTAGAAGCCTGCCAAAGCACCGCATTCCCCACGTAGTGAATCAAATGATTATGGTTCGCGGAAGTGACCCGGTCCGCCAGCCCCTGCGTCGGTTCTTCCGTATCCAGCATGTCCGAACTGGTCTTCTTTTCATCGGGCAGGCGCGTGGTGGAAACATGCCCCTTCGCGTCGAAATCGCCCGTCTCCTGTTGCAGCTCGATCGTGTCACCTGCCGTGGAACCGGAGGCATCCGCCACGCGGGCATTCTTTTCCAGAATCATCAATTCCCGTTCATTCTCGAGCGTCGCGTTGTCGGCCTGCGCCTTGCGGGGACCAGCAACATATCGAAAATCACCGGTCTGCTTCATCAGCTTCAACTGCGCTTTTTCATCGAAAGTCGCATCCAGAACCTTGCTGGTTGTGTAAGCCACCGCCAGATTGGGCTTTTTCTTCTTCGTCTCGTCCTCGGAAGGATAGGTCTCGGTGGCGGCATTGTTCGCGTGGAACGACTGAATCTCGCTCTTCGCCCCGTAGCGAATGTCCATGTCGGAAGACTTCAGCACCCGGCGATGACGCAAAATCTGGTTGGGCACAAACTCCAGCACGCCTGCGGCATGGGTCACCACACGATCCAGATCCCGCCCGCCCGGCTTCATAAACAGGTCGATCGCGTCAGACTTAAGCCGTTTCGTATCGGCTGTATTCCCCTTTGGATCAGGAGTGGGCTTCGATTCAATGGCGCCATTCCCCTTCGCAATCGCGCTCGCGAGTTCGCTCTCCCCGGTCTGCGTGTTGAAAAACAGATCGACCGAGTTGCCGGTCATGGTGGTCACGGAGCCATTGCCGTGCGAAACCAGTTTCGCCCCACCGGTGCCGTTCAGCTTCTCCATCTCGCCATCTTCGTTGTACTGCACATGCAGCAATCCGGCAGCGTATTCCAGTTCCTTGCCGGGGCGTTTATCCGTGCCTGCGGCGTTGGGGGCATCCACCGTATCCAGATGCTTCTGCTTGTCCTCGCTGATCCGGAGTTTCACAATCGCAGGGCCCGCGTTGATCACCGTCTGGTCATGCGTCAGCCTCGACCAGCCCCCCAGATTCACCAGGCCTTCTTTCTCGTGATAGTTCAGATCCCCGGCCTCCACCTTCATCGGACTCGCCTTGGGATTCTTGCTGTGCAGATTCAGAACAACCCCGTGCAGCAACTGCAATTCATGCGTTTCCGGATCGTAAAGCGCGCCATTGCAGGTCCCGCTGCCACCATCGAAAGTGAAGGCAACCGGCTTGTCGGTCAGAGCTTTGCCGCTACGACTATCGAAATTAATCCCCGCAGCTTTGATCGAAGTGAGGGTCTTGATCGGCTCGCCCTCCACCGGAACTCCCAGCGTAATCTCCGCCTCGCCGGGCGCATAGAGCTTGGCTTCGGTAGTTGAGAACTGGGCCTGCGGGCTGCGGACGCGGTCATAGTGCTTCCCGTCCTTCATGTAGATCTTCAGCTCCACTTCCGTCAGTTCCATCTGATTGTCATCGGTCAGGCGGGAATTCTTCGCGGAAACGTGGACCGCAGGTTTACCATTCTCGCTCTGCCCCCACTCGTATTCCTGAGCGGTGCCGAGCGTGCCCAACGGAAGGGATGGGGGGACCGCCCGGGCGTTCCTGCGCGCGGAGGTTCTTTGCTCCCGATAGATCCCGAACACGGCGGCTACGAGGGCTAAGATTGCCACCAGCAACAGCCAACGCAGACTTCGCATGGGTGAACTTCCAGTTTAGCGTCTGGTGCGCGGCGACAGGTGCTATTGAGCCGATGCCCGGAACTGTTTGATCAGGTCCATGACTGCGCCGATTTGCTGCTGAGTCAATTTGGCCCGCAGCAGATTTGCGTTCGTCGGGTAGACCGAGCCGTATTCGAACTGTTTGTCCTTCGCCGGGTACATGGCGTCCATGTAGGCGTCGCGCCAGGAAAGCCACGCGTTCTGTGCGGTTTTGATCTTCACGACGACATCCGCTCGCCCCGCGGCCAGCTCGAGCAGTTGTTTGTTGAGCCAGCTCAATTCGGCCTCAGCGCGTGCCGCTTCGTCGTTCGCACAGGCATTTATGGATAGCTGGGTCTTCGCGGTTGCGAGACATGCGTCGAGCTGGGAAGAATCTTGAGAAAGGCAGGTTGAGTTACCAGCCAAAAGCAGGAGTGAAATGAACAGCCTCACACCTTCGTCCCCATCGGAGCCGTAAACTCCGCATCCGACATATTCCCCGTATTCCGCACCCCGGCAGGTTCGAAACAGATCACCTCGGCTTCCTCATCCGCCGCAGTCCGGTGCTCCACACCCGCCGGCACCACGATCATCTCCCCGGAACCCAGCGAAACCACACGGTCCCGGAACTCCACCCGAAAGACCCCGCGCCACACCAGGAACAGCTCATCCTCCGTTGCGTGGAAATGCCACGGGAAGACGCCCTGCACCTTGATCAGCTTCACCTCCTGACCATTCAGCTGCGCGACCACCTTCGGACGCCACTGCTCGGAAAAGAGGCTGAACTTCGCGGGAATGCTGACGGGTTCCATACGTCAATGCGAATGGCGTGGCACAGTCTTTCGCAGATCCTGATAGCCGATCGCGAACTCAAGGCACGCACCCGTATCCAGTTGCCCGACATTCTCCCGGAAGAACTGCTGCCAGGGAGAATCGTTCTTCAGACTCCGCGGAACCAGCGCCGCCCGGCGACGCGCAATCTCTTCATCGCTGATCAGCACATCCACGCGCCGGTTCTTCAGGTCCACCTTCACCAGATCGCCGGTCTCCAGAATCCCCAGATTCCCACCTGCAGCCGATTCCGGCGATGCATGCAGAATCGAAGGACTGTCCGACGTGCCGCTCTGCCGCCCATCGCCCATACAGGGCAGCATCCCAAAGCCTTTCCGAACCAGCGCGCCGGGCGGCGACATATTCACCACCTCAGCTGCGCCGGGAAAACCGATGGGGCCAGTACCGCGCACCACCAGCATGCAGGATTCGTCGATATTCAGTGCCGGATCCTCAATGCGCCGGCGATAATCCTCCGGCCCTTCGAAAACAATCACGCGCGATGTAAAGCAATCTTCCTCGCCTGGCGTGGAGAGGAACTGACGGCGGAAATCCGCACTGATTACGGACATCTTCACAATGGCGGAATCGAACAGATTGCCGGTCAGCACCAGGAAGCCTGCACTCGGTTTCACCGGGCTTTCATAGGTCCGAATGACATCAGTGTTGAGAATTCTGGAGTTCGCATGGTTTTCCGCGACCGTCTTGCCGCTGACGGTCAGAGCCTCCCCGTGCACCTTGGCCATCCGCAACAGTTCGCTGAAAATTGCCGGAATGCCGCCCGCGCGATGGAAACCTTCGCCCAGATACTCGCCCGCGGGCTGAACATTGGCCAGCAGCGGAATCTCGTGCCCGATGGTTTCCCACGCTTTCAACTCCAGCGGGACACCCATGTGCCGCGCGATAGCCATGATGTGCGTCAGGCAATTGGTGGAACCACCGATCGCGGAGTTCACGACAATCGCGTTTTCAAAAGCTTCGCGGGTCAGCACACGGCTTGGCGTCAGATCCTCCTTCACCATGTCCACAATGCGGCGGCCCGTTTCGTACGCCATGCGGGCGCGTTCGCCATACTGCGCGGGGATAGTGGCGCAGCCGGGCAGCGACATGCCCAGTCCTTCGGCCAGCGAATTCATGGAGAGAGCCGTGCCCATCGTGTTGCAATGGCCAGGGCTGGGCGCGGAAGCAAGCGTAATGTCGATGAGTTCATCCACATCGATATTGCCGGCTGCCAGTTGCCGCCGTGCCTCCCAAAGCGCCATGCCGGAGCCCGCCATCTTGCCGTTGTAGTAGCTGTCCAGCATGGGCCCGCCGGAAAGCACAATGGCGGGCATGTTCACGGTAGCCGCAGCCATCAGAGCCGCAGGTGTGGTCTTGTCGCACGCAGTGGTCAGGACCACGCCGTCGAAAGGGTAACCAACCAGAATCTCCACCAGACCGAGGTACGCCAGATTGCGGTCCAGCGCGGCGGTGGGGCGGCGGCAGCTTTCCTGAATCGGGTGGATGGGGAACTCAATCGGTATGCCGCCGTTGTCGCGAATCCCGTCCTTCACGCGCTGCGCGAGCGACAGGTGAATCCGGTTACAGGGAGTGAGTTCACTGCCCGACTGGGCGATACCGATGATCGGTCGGCCCGACTGCAATTCGGCGCGGGTCAGCCCCCAGGCGTTGTAGCGTTCCAGATAGATTGCCGTCTCGCCGGGTTCCGCCAGGTCGTTAAACCAGATCTCACTGCGCAGGTGTTTTTTCGTCTCTTCACTCATGGGGTTTCGAATCTCTACTTTACTCCCCCGGAATCAAATATCATGGTGGTGTCACATGCGACTGCTACCTGTCTTAGCGTTCTGTTTCCCCCTGGCCCTTCCGGCCGTTGAGCCCGTCACGCTGCTGCAGCAAAAATGCGCGGCCTGTCACGGCGATTCCAGCGGCATGTCCGGCCTGAAAATCACCTCGCGGGAGAACGTGCTGAAGGGCGGCAAACGCGGCGCGTCCGTGGTGCCGGGCAAGGCTGCGGAAAGTCTTCTCTACAAGGCGGTCGCGCACACCGGCGACCTGAAAATGCCTCCCGGCGCGGCGCTGGCCCCGGATGAAGTGAAGGCAATTCAGGAGTGGATTGACGGCGGCGCAAAGTGGACCAGCGGTGCCTGGTGGGCGTTTCAAAAGCCCGTGCGGCCTGCGGGCAGTTCGATTGACGAGTTTATCGATAAGAAACTGAAGGCAGCAGGCCTGCCCGCAGCACCCGAAGCGGATCGCGTGAGTCTGATCCGCCGCGCCGCCTACGACCTGACCGGCCTCCCCCCGGCCAAGGATCAGATCGACGCGTTTGTGAACGACAAGTCGCCGAACGCCTGGGAGAAAGTGATCGACACGCTGCTTGCTTCTCCCCGATACGGCGAGAAATGGGGACGGCACTGGCTGGATTTGGCACGTTATGGGGACACGGCAGGCTTCGAGCAGGATCCCTATCTTCTGCTGGCCTGGCGGTATCGCGATTACGTGGTGAAGTCGTTCAATGACGACAAACCCTACGACAAGTTCACAAAGGAACAGATTGCGGGCGATGAACTGTATCCAACCGACCCTGAGGCACGCACCGGCACCGGCTTCTTCCGCGTCGGCACTAATCGCGACATGCTTTTCAAGGTGGAAGACGTCAACCTGGTGGAAAAGCGCATCGATATGGTGGATACCACCGCAGCCGTTTTTCTGGGGATGACGGTTGGCTGTGCGCGCTGCCACGACCACAAGTACGATCCAATTCCACAGAAAGATTACTACCGCATGCAGGCGATCTTCCAGCCTGCGGTGAGCGACAAGGTTTTCCTGGACTACAATCCGGCGCGCAATTACGATATTGCGGAAAACACCCGCACCTTTAAGTTATGGCAGATCAGTGAAGAGATCGCGGGCATCAATCGTAAGTATCAGGAAGAGCTGAAAGAAAAGAAACTGACGGCACTGCCGGCGGACTTGCAGGCGGCGCTGCGGGCACCGGAAGACAAACGGACTCCGGCTCAGCTGCAATTGATTTCTGAGAATCCGAACGCCATCCGAATCCCGCAGAACGATATCGACGCCATTATGAGCCAGGCCGATAAGGAACGCATGTCGGCGATTGCGAAGCGCCTGTTGCAGACCTTCACTGGTTACGGTCCGCCGCCGATGTCGGCCGGAATTGTTGATGCGGGGGGAGACGCCCCGAAGACTTTCATCGCGATTCGCGGCAACCCGGAAGCCTATGGCGAAGAAGTGCAGCCCGGCTTCCTGAGCGCACTGGGCGGGGGCGATGTGCCGGAAACTCCGGCGCACTCCGCTTCCACCCTGCGTCGCAAGGCGCTGGCGGAATGGATGACGAGCCCGGAGAATCCACTATTTGCCCGAGTGATGGTGAACCGCATCTGGCAGTTCCACTTCGGTTCGGGCCTCGCGAAGTCGTCGAGTGATTTCGGCATTCGCGGCGGCAATCCGACGCACCCCGAACTGTTGGACTGGCTCTCGACCGAGTTCGCTGCAAAAGGCTGGTCGATGAAGGCGATGCACAAACTGATCATGACTTCCGCGGCTTACAAGCGGAGCGCGAATCCGGGCGATATGGCGCAAATAAAGGACCCCGCGAACGAGTTGCTTTCGCACATGAACCGGCGACGCCTGGAAGCGGAAGAGATCCGTGACGCTTCATTGCAGGTGGCGGGCGAACTCAGCCTGAAGATGGGTGGTGTGCCGATTGTGCCGTCGCTTTCGAAGGAAGAGATGTTCGGGATGATCGGGAATCCGGCCAGTGCCTGGATGGTGACGGCGGATGCGTCGGAGCACAAGCGGCGCTCGATCTATCTGATGTCCCGCCGGACTTTCCAGCAACCGATGGCGCAGGCTTTCGACGGGCCGGACGGAGTTCTTACATGTCCCCGCCGCAATGAGAGCACGACCGCGCCGCAGTCACTGGCGCTGCTGAATTCGGGCTTCACAATGGACCGGGCGAAGGCTCTGGCCGCGAAGATTACCGACGCTGCAGGTGCATGGGAGCGTGTTTACGGGCGCGCTCCGTCCGCCGAAGAGAAGGCGGCTGCGGATCAGTTCCTGGCAAAGCAGGAGAAGCTGCTGGGAACGCGGGAAGCGGCGATAGCAGAACTGGTACGCGGCCTGATGAATACCAACGAATTTCTGTACGTGGATTAAGGGCAAAAGAAACATGACACGACGTGAATTACTGGCGCGCACTTCGAATGGTTTCGGCATGGCGGCACTTGCGGGAATTTTGCAGGGTGCCGAATCGGTGAATCCGCTGGCACCGAAGCCTGCTCCCCTGCCGGGCAAGGCGAAGAGTGTCATTTACCTGTTCATGCACGGTGGCGTCAGCCATGTGGATACTTTCGACCCAAAGCCGCAACTGACGAAATACAATGGGAAGAACCTCTCGGCAGAGCTTGCCAAGACCATTAAGACCAGCTTTATCCACGACCCTTCGAAGGCGATTCTGCGCGGCAGTCCCTGGGAGTTCCGCCCCGGCGGGACCTGCGGGACGCCCGTGTCTGATCTCTACCCCAACGTCCGGACCATGATGGACGATATCGCGGTGGTGCGCGGTTGCTATTCCGACCAGTTCGACCATGCGCCCGCGATCTATCTGCGCAGCACGGGCTTTCAGTTGCCCGGTCGCCCGAGCCTGGGCTCGTGGGTGACCTATGGACTGGGAACGGAGAACCAAAACCTGCCCGCGTTTGTGGTGATGTCGGATGGCTCGACAAAGTCCGGGCCGCCGATGTACGGCGCGGGCTTCCTGCCTGCGGTATACCAAGGGACAGTTTTCCGTGGCGGCGAAAGCCCCATTCTGTACCTCAAGAACCCGGACGGTATCAGTGGCGATGTGCAGCGGGAGACGCTCGATTTCATCAATAAGATCGACCGGATTCAGGAGCGGACCCGACCCAACGACTCGACCCTGGATGCGCGCATTGCATCTTATGAACTGGCCTGGCGGATGCAGAGTTCGGCACCGGATGCAGTGGATGTGGCGAAGGAGAGCGAGGCCACGAAGAAGCTTTACGGCATCGGCGAAGGGGTGACCGACGACTTTGGGCGCAAGTGCCTGCTGGCCCGGCGCTTGGTGGAACGTGGGGTGCGTTTCGTGGAACTGATCTCCGGCACCAATGTTGGCGCGGACTGGGATGAAGCCCATACCGATCTGACCGGATCGCATCCGCGGATGGCCGCGAAATCCGATAAGCCGATCGCCGGACTGCTGAAGGATCTGAAGAGCCGGGGGCTGCTGGAATCAACGCTGGTGGTCTGGGGCGCTGAATTTGGCCGTACACCGCTCTCACAGGGCGATAACGGACGTGACCACCACCCCTATGGCTTCTCAATGTGGATGGCGGGCGGCGGCATCAAAGGCGGCAAGGTATTGGGCTCAACCGATGAATTCGGCGTGCAGGCGGCGGAGATGCGGGTGGACGCGCATGATATCAACGCCACCATCCTGCGGCTGATGGGCATTGAACACAAGCAACTGACGTACCTGTATCAGGGTCGCGACATGAGGCTGACAGACGTCAGGGGCGAGGGTGAGTTCAGTTCTAAACTAACGGCGTGAACCCCACGCCGTATACCGGCGAAGCAGACCTGATTGGAGCCGGTTCTCTTGGCCTCATACATCGCGTGGTCCGCCGCACGAATGAGATCGTCATCGGTATCGGCATCGACAGGGAACACACTGACTCCGACGCTGGCCGTGACCAGGCACTTATGGCCTTCGATCGTGATCGATTGGCGCACGGCGACCAGCAAATCACGGGCGATATCATCAGCCAGTTTCGCATCACTAACGAGAATGGTGAATTCATCGCTGCCCAGCCTTGCGACGTGTCCGGTTGGCCCGCCGCAAAGCGCGAGACGGCCGGCTATGTCACAGAGCAGGAGGTCACCCACACGATGGGAGTACCGGTCGTTGATCGCCTTGAAGCCGTCGAGATCAATGAACAGCAAAGCGAGTCGCTTGCCGGCACCCCGGGCGAGTTCCACCTCCAGAGCGAGCCGGGTCCGCATAGCAAGCCGGTTCGACAGACCGGTCAGCGGGTCCGTGCTGGCAATGGCAGAGAGGTCGATATGCTCAGCCAGCCGCTCATGGTAAACCGTGCACATCTTGCGGGCACGCACGGAAAGGTAGATCGCAAACGAGCCCAACGCGCATAGGGGCCCCCAGGGGTCGATGTCCGGGAAGAACAGGTGCACCAGCATAGCCGGGCTAAGCACCAGGACGATGTACCAGCGTGTGAGTTGCAGATTCTGAATCAGCGTAGGCGCGCCCAGTACTGACACCACCGCATGGTAAAGCATCAGCTGGTACATGTTCGGGTGATGGAACCCGTAGACGTAGCAGGCCCACCCGGTCAGCAGTCCCCACAGTGCGCCGCTGACCATCAGCACCAGCACCATCGCCCGGCGCCATGTCTGCGTGTGACTCAGCCGACGGAGCAGTTGTATCCTGGCGAGTGACAGGAGGCCGAAAAGGCAGATAAAAGAGACCATCAGGACCGGATAATCCCGAACGAAGGTAGTGGTAACGAAAACCAGCCCGAGACAGATGGGGTGGCCCCACAACCCGTCCCGGGCTCGCGCCGCAAGATCTTCGTTAATCCGAAACTCAACTCTCTGGTCAGCCGAAACCATCTACATGAAGATATCGGCTGGACCAGACAAATACTTTAATCCTTGCTTCAGAAGTTATACTTCAGCGCAAACTGGATCTGCCGCATTCTGGCCGCCGTGCCACGAATCTGGCCGAAACTGGCGGAAGGCACACCACCCGGGTTAGAGTTACCCCAGCTTGCGTTGGGTGAAGCAAACTCCGGATGGTTCGGCGCATTGAACATTTCCACCCGAAGTTGCAGGGCCTGCTTCTCGGTGACATGGAAGTCCTTGATGGTGGAGAAGTCGAAGTTGACCTGAAGGGGTCCGCGGAGATTGTTGCGTCCGCAGGTTCCGTAGGTACCCACCTGTGGGTTATTAAACGCGGCGATATTAAACCAGCCGTTGAAGTTCGCAGTGGGTGAAACAGGGTTGAGGCCACTGCAGTTGAGGCGGTTGCTGGAGGGGTTGAAGT
>JBBQDH010000075.1:0-24327 GCA_038319515.1 Bryobacterales bacterium | reverse complement strand
CAATCTTGTCGCCCGCCTGAAAGGCAACGGCAGCAAGAAGCCTCTGCTGATTCTGGCCCATACCGACGTGGTTCCGGTGCAGCGCGAGAAGTGGCCGGTGGACCCCTTTGGCGCTGTGATGAAGGATGGTTTTATCTGGGGCCGTGGCACTCGGGATGACAAACCGCACCTCACCGCGGAGTTGATGGTGATGCTTCTGCTGAAGCGCAGCGGCGTGCAGCTGGATCGCGATGTGATCTTCCTGGCGGAGTCCGGTGAAGAAGCCGACCCCACCGGCGTGGGCATCAACTTCATGGTGGCTAACCACTTTGAGGCCATCAACGCGGAGTTTGCCATTACAGAGGGTGGCGGGGGTACGATGACGGGCGAAAAGGTAACTATCCTGAACATCGGTACGGCAGAGAAAGTGCCTGCCCGCGTGAAGCTGGTTGCAAACGGTCAGTCGGGCCACGGCTCCGTGCCGCGCCTCGACAACGCGCTGATTCACCTGGGTGCCGCAGTGGAAAAGATTGGCCGCTGGGAACCACCCATGCGCCTGAACGACACCACGCGCGTCTACTTCGAAAAGCTCGCCACCATCAGCACGCCGGAGAAAGCGGCAATTTACAACGGCCTGTTTAATCCCCGGAAATCAGCGGCTTCACAGGCCTGGTTGCGCGACAATGATGGCAGCCGATACTCCATGCTTCGTACTTCGGTTGTGCCCACCATGATGAAGGCCGGGATCGGCCCGAATGTGATTCCTTCGGAAGCTGAAGCGACTCTCGACATTCGTGCGCTTCCCGATGAAAACATCAAGGCGTTCTATGAGGAGATGGGGAAAGTGATTAACGACCCGGCTGTAAAAATAGTTCCAATTCCGGCCACCCGCCCGTTTTCTCCGGCATCCAAGCTTGATACGGATATGTATCGCATCATCGAACAGGTTGGTAAACGTCTCTATCCCGGGTCGACGATGCTGCCGTCGATGTCCACCGGCGCAAGCGATATGGCGCAGTTAAGGGCGAAGGGTATTAATAGTTACGGCATCGGACCCGCGTCCGCAGTGACGGAAGCGAGCTTCGGCGCGCACAGCGATGTCGAGCGGCTCGCCGAACCGACCCTGTACCACTTTGTTGAATACACCTGGAATATTGTGCTGGACGCAGCGGGGCATAAATGATCCGCAGGCAGTTGGGCGTTGCCGTAGTCTGTGCCGCAGCTTTGTTGACCGGTGCGACCAACGCTTCTGTAGAAGAGCGCCTGGAGCAGAACCGGAATCTGGGGAAGGCGTTTTACGAAAACCCCACCACGGCGACCGAGGCTGTTACCGAGTTTAAGAAGGCGCTCGATCTCTCACCCGATTCCAATCGCGAGAAGCTGAATTACGCCCTCGCGCTGCTGCATGCGGGTAAAGGCGAACAGGCCGTTGCTTTGCTGAAGGAAGTGCAAAAACGCGAGCCGAAGCTGCCGCACACCTGGTTCAATCTGGGCGTCTATTACCGTAAAAACGGCGATGCTGAGTTGGCAATCGCGCAGTTTGAAGCGATGCTGAAGCTTACCCCGGAAGAGCCCATTGCGCACTATCAGTTGGGAGCGCTGTATAAGCAGTTGGGCAAGACTTCCGAAGCCGCGGCGCAGTTTGAAATCGCGTCAAAGCAGAATCCGCTGCTGGCGGGCGCGCATTTCCAGCTTTACAATCTTTATCGCCAACTGGGTCGCGCCGACGACGCCTCCAAGCAACTGCAGACATTCCAGGCGCTGAAGAAATCGCAGGAAGGTTCGGCGATCGCGGAGGATGTGGATTGGTGCAATTACGCCGAAATCTACGATCCTCCCCGTGTCGCGACCGCCATCACGAAGGATGCCGCGCCGCAGTTCGATGACAAGACTCTAACGGGCAGCGTGGACCCGAAGACCGCCGGGCTGGAAGCAATTGACACGACAGGCAAGGGCATTGTGGACCTGCTGGTTTGGTCTTCGCGCGGTGTGGCGCTGTATCGGCAGGGAATGAATTTCGCGGTGGATTCCGGGTTGAGCGATCTCAAAGATGTGATCCATGTCGCAGTCGGCGATTTCGATAACGATGGGCTGATGGATCTCTGTGTCCTGACGGGTGCCGGCCCCCTGCTCTATCGCAACACCGGCGGTAAATTCGCCCCCTTCGCGGCAGACCTTCCGAAGCAGCGCTTTGAGCGTGCTGTGTGGGTGGATTATGACCACGATTATGATCTGGATCTTCTACTGTTGGGGGCGTCGTCCGTTGCAGTGAGGAACCAGGGAGTTGCAGGATTTGCGGTGCGCCCTGCTGATCTGCCGTTTGTGAACGGCAAAGTTACCGACGCATGGAAGCTCCGTTCCGTGCCGGATACCAAGGCTTTCGATATTGCTGTTCGGTATGAAGATCACGCGCCGGTGATCCTTTTGGACGAGTTGGGCGGGCACTACAAATCTGCAGCGTACGATGCGAAGCCGCGCGATCCGAAGCAGCTCGAAGCAGACTTCGACGGGGACGGCAAGCTGGATCTCGCCCGCATCGCAGACGACGGCACGGTTCATTTTCTGCGCAATCTGACAAAGTCCCCGAAGCACTGGATTCGCGTGCAGCTCGCGGGAGTGAAGAGCCTGAAGCTCGGCCAGGATGCGGAAATCGAGATCAAGGCCGGTGCGCTGTACCGCAAGCAGTTTTACACCGGCGTGCCGCTCACGTTCGACATCGGCGACTACACGCAGGTTGATGTGGTTCGCATCACCTGGATGAACGGACTGATCCAGAACGAGACGAAGCAGGCCGCGAATAAGGCTTATAAGTACGAAGAGGCTCAGCGCCTGTCTGGTTCCTGCCCCATGATCTGGACCTGGAACGGCCATCAGTTCGAATTCATCACGGATGTTCTGGGCGTTGCCCCGCTTGGGGCGAGCGATGGCGAAGGCACTTACTTTCCCGTGGATCACGATGAGTACGTGTGGATTCCCGGGAAGTCGCTCAAGCCCGTGGACGGTCAGTATCAGGTCCGCATCACCGAAGAGCTGAGCGAGGTATCGTATCTCGATCAGGTGCAGCTTTACGCCGTGGACCACCCTGCCGACACGCAGATTTTCACCAACGACAAATTCAAAGCGCCGCCCTATCCGGAGTACCGCCTGTTTGGCGCGAAGCGGCGTGTTTACCCCCGTGCGGCGCATGACGACAAAGGGCGAGACGTTCTGCCGCTGCTGATGAAGACGGATCAGAAGTATCCGGACCAGTTCACCAGAACCGAATCGGGCGAAGCGGAAACGCACACGCTGGAGCTGGATTTCGCTGGTTCCGCTGCTTCCGGCAAAGCCGCTCTGATGCTTCGCGGGTGGGTCGATTGGCCCGATGGCAGCACCTTCCGCGCCGTTTCACAATCGAGGAAAGAAGGCTTCGCATTTCCGCAATTGCAGATGCAGGACGCGACGGGTAACTGGAAGGTTGTGAACCCTGACATGGGCATGCCGGCCGGAAAGCCGAAGACCATCGCGGTGGAACTCAGCTTTCTCTCCGCCAGCCGCAAGCTTCGGATTGTGACGAATCTCTGCGTCTATTGGGACGAGATTTTCCTGAGTGAAGACGCCGGGGCTCCGATGGTGCGTCAGTCACCGGCGAATCTCGAATCGGCAGACCTGCATTTTCGCGGGTTCTCGGAAGCCGTGATTGATCGTGACAGAAAACAGCCCGATACGTATCTCTACGGCAGCATTTCGGCCACGTCTTTCTGGAATCCAACACCCGGCATGTACACCCGTTTTGGCGACGTGAAGGATCTCATGACGAAGATAGACGATCACCTGGTGCTGATGGGTTCCGGCGATGAGATCACGCTGCAGTTTTCGGGAAACACCTTCCCGCCGCTCAAGCCTGGATGGACGCGTGACTATGTCCTGAAAGTGGATGGATGGGCGAAGGATCGGGATCCGAACACAGCTTTCTCCGGCTCTGTGGAACCATTGCCATTCCACGGCATGAGCGTGTATCCGTACCCAAAGAACGAGCACTTCCCGGATGATGCCAGGCATGGGCAATGGCGCAGGGATTACAACACGCGCCCGGCGCTCCGCCTGATCCGTCCGCTCAGCGATTAACGCTGTCGAAATGGTGCCATAATGGTGCCATGAACATCACGCTCAAAAACGTGCCCGATAAGATCCATGCGGAAATGAAGAAGCTCGCCGCGAAGGAAGGGCGGAGCATGAATGCGCAGATCCTGATGCTGATGGAACATGAAGCCGGGGTTCAGGCACGGCGAAGGAAGCTCAGGAAGCTGCTTCCCCGCCTTGATCAGTTTGTAGCCTCCATGGACCCGATGGAAGACAGCACTGCAATGATTCGGGCCCACAGAGACGCCTGATGGGTGATTTGCTCGTGGTTGACGCCAGTGTTGCAGTGAAGTGGGTTTTGAGAGAGGCAGGGCGTGAGAACGCCGTGGCTCTTCTGTCCGGCGGCAGCGTCCTGATTGCGCCCGACGTAATCAGACTTGAGCTGTCGAACGTCATCACCAAACGTGAACGGCGAAAAGCCATCACAAGCGAGCAGGCCACGGAGGCGTTCGGGTTGTTTACCGAGCTATCCCCGGAACTACACCAAACGGAACCATTGGCAGTCACCGCATTCAATCTGGCCCGACGTTCGCAGACCTCGTTTTGGGACTGCATCTATCTCGCGCTGGCGATGGAGCAGTCGTGTGGCCTCGTGACTGCTGATCGGCGTTTCTTCAATGCAGTTGCCGGCCAGTATCCGTTGATGCAGCTTCTCGACGCGCCCGGTTCCACCTGGCAGCACTAACCTGCCCGCGGATTCGCACCTTCCACACACAGCCATCTTCCTGCATTCAAATTTCGGAACTCCTGGTTCTGCCCGCCCGGCCATTCGATCACCACACGGTCCGCCTTATCCCGTCTGCCGAGTCCGAAAGTCAGCGTGAGTTCAGACTGCGACAAATAGCTCGACCCCGTCTTCACCATGCGCGACTGCGTACCATCCGGCGTCGTCAACCGCACCATCGCACCGATCGCATCTCGATTCGATTTCGTCCCCTGGAGCTTCATGCGAAGCGACCGGTTGCCTGCTTCCACATCGTTCCGATACAGGAATGCAGGGCCTTGATTCGTCGTCAGTAGCAGGTCTACGTCACCATCATTGTCGAAATCCCCATATGCCAGGCCTCGCCCCACTTTGGGCGAAGCGAACCCGCCGCCCGCCTGCGCCGCGACATCCCTGAACACACCCATGCCATCGTTCAGGAACAAATGCGGAGCCTGCGCATAGCCATGGTTGCCCGCAATGTTGCGCACCGTTTCATCGATATGGCCGTTCACCGCGACAAGATCCAGGTGCCCGTCCAGATTGAGATCGAGAAACGAACAACCGAACCCAAGACTCATTCGCGATGCCTGCCCAATCCCGCTCCGAAGCGCCGTATCCGCGTAGACGCCGTTGCGCCCCTGCTGGTAAAGCGCCATCATTTCGTCGTCGAAATTCGTGATCGCAAGGCCCGCTACGCCAACATTCCCGAAGTCCGCCACGTCCACGCCCATGCCGGCGCGCGCCTTGCCATCCTCACTAAACGCCACACCCGTGCGCACTGCAATATCTTCGAAGGTCCCGTTTCGATTGTTGCGATAAAGCTTATTTGGCTGCGTATCATTCGCGACGAACACATCCGGCCAGCCATCCCGGTCATGGTCCAGCATCGCCACACCCAGCGCTTTCGACATCGTATCGAAAATCCCGCTCTTCGCCGTCACATCTTCAAACGTACCGTTCCCGCGGTTCCGAAACAGCCAGCAGGTGGATCCATGGAAGGCTTCCGGTGTGCAGAAAGACTTGTTCTTCCCATCCACACTGCAGAAAACATCATGCTCCGGCGACCACTGCACGTAGTTGCAAACGAACAAATCCAGTAGCCCGTCGCGGTCGCAATCAAACCACATCGCGGACGTGCTGAACGCGCTTCTGCCACCCAGCCCGGCCTTCTGCGTCACATCGACAAATGTGCCTTTTCCCGTATTGTGGAACAGGCGGTTCTGTCCCACGGCGGTGATCAGAATATCAGGAAACCCGTCGTTATCATAGTCAGCAACTGCCACGCCCATGCCATACATTTCCACGGCAAGACCCGCCCGCTGTGTCACATCCGTGAACGTGCCGTTGCGATTGTTGCGGTAAAGGCTGAGTGTGGATCGCTGCCGTTTGTGGCCGGGCCAGTCCGCGCCGTTCACCAGCAGGATGTCGAGCCAGCCGTCGTTATCATAATCGAGAAACGCACAGCCAGGACCCAGAGTTTCCGGCAGGAATTTCGCCCCGAACGCTCCGCTGTTATGTCGAAAGTTTAGTCCGGCCTGTGCGGTTACATCGGCCAGCCGAAAGCCTGGCGCGGCTCCCATCGCTGCCAACGGTAATGCCCCGGCGATGAACGCCCGCCGATTCACGCGATGCTCACCAGTCCCGTGCGGATCGCGTGGACAACCAACTCCGCCGTATTGTGAATCCCCAGCGTCTGCATGATGTTCGAACGGTGCACCGCAATGGTGTTCACGCTCAGGCTCAGCAACTGCGCAATGTCTTTATTCGACTTGCCATGTACGATCAATTGCAGCACTTCCAGTTCCCGTGTGGAAAGCGTCGGAGACTTGCCGGAAGGGGCGATATAGCCCAGCCGCGGGTCCAGCACCTGGTCACCACGCGCCACATTACAGACCGCTGAAACCAGCTCCAGATCCATCGCATTCTTCAGCAGGTAACCACGCGCGCCCGCGTCCAGACAGGTTCTGACATAGCTCGGTTCCGCATGCATGCTCAGAATCAGAATGGCGAGCCCGGGTTGTGCTTCCAGCATGCGCCGTGCCGCCACTGCACCGTTCATGCTGGGCAGCGCGAAGTCCATCACCACCACCTTCGGGCGCAACGCGAGGGCAGCTTCCACGGCCTCATGCCCATCACTCGCTTCACCCACAATTTCGATGCCCTCTTCGTCTTCCAGCATTCGCCGAAAGCCGCGCCGCACAAGGGCGTGGTCATCCACCAAAAGCACCGTAATCACGGAGTCAGACATGTGAGGGATTCCCCAACGGCACAGTCAGGCGCACCAGCGCACCGCCCCCGGCCACCGCCAAATATTCGATCCTGCCGTTCATCAATTCCGCTCTCTCCCGCATCGAGACCAGCCCCAGACCGTTCGGCCCGTTGTTGCGAAAGCCCGTGCCTTCATCCTGAATTTCCAGCTTGACCAGGTCCGCCCCGAACTCCAGCCGCACCGTCGCGTGCTTCGACCCCGAATGGCGCGCGACATTCGTGAGCGCCTCCTGCAACACACGGTAGAGATGAATGGAGACTTCCCGATCCAGTTCCTGCGCTGTGCCGGTTTTTTGATAAGCAATCTCAATGCCTGTCTGCTTTTCAAAGCCGGGCAGGTAAACATCCAGCGCGCTGTCCAGACCAATCTCATCCAGAATCACCGGATGCAGCGCGTGGGACAACGACCGCACTTTGTCGAGCGTGGTCTGCACGATTTCGCGCACCTCCAGCAGATCACCCGACCGCTTGTCACTGCCCCTGTCCAGCCGTTGCAGCATCACACCAATCGCTGTAAGAATTTGCCCGAAATCATCATGCAGCTCCCGCGAAATCGAACGGAAAGTATTCTCCTGCATCGTGATCAGCTGTCGCGCCAGTTCACTGCGGCGCTGCGACAGCACGTCCACCTGCTCAAACAGACGCCGGTTGTAGTTCACAAGATACAGACTGGTGAGCACAATCACCACCATCATGGCCGCCAGAAAGATGTAAACGTTTCGCTCAACACCCGCATAGATCTGCTGCGTCCGGGAGGCCGCGGCCTGTTCACTTTCATTGTTCTGCACCAGCAGCCGCGCGACCGCGGTGCTAAGCGCCTCCTGCCGGGCCTGAAGCGAAAGCCGTATCTGCGCCCGCGCTTCCGCCTCTGAAGGCAACGTGAAAATCCGGTCGAGCGACGCCCAGAACTGCCGGAACGAATCCGCCAGGTAGCGGCGCTGTCCCGGGGTGCGATCCGCGAGAGAGAACTTCTCCTCTCGCGCAAGTGCGTCGTCCAGATCGGTATGAATCCGACGAAACTGCGGCTGCCACGCACTCACCGGATAGGGCTCCCTGGAATCCAGCATGTCCCGCATGGTGAGCGCCGCGGAGTTCAGGCCGTTTTGAATACGCAGCAGCAGCAGCGTATCGGTGCGATTCCGGTCTATCGTTTGTGTTTGCAATTCCCGCAGGCTTCGAAGTTGCAGAATCGTATAACCGGCATACACACCCACTGCCAGCAGTGTGACGGCAAGACCGGCTAACAGGCGTAGGGTAGGGGATCGTCTCGCCATTCGGCAATAGTATGTTTCCACTATTGCAGGTGCCCCGGCAAGGGGCATACCGTAAGAGGTTGTTCCTGCTCATCATACTGGCGCTGCTGAACATCGCCTACGTCGTGGCCCTGCCGTCGGCGACCATCCTCTACGTTGTGAACGTCCTGCTGCATCTGGTGCTGGGTACTGCGGCGGCATTGTGGTTGTGCTGGAACTGGCGCCGCAGCCCAAAGGCGATTCCTCTGGCTGCCGCGGTCATCGCCGGCGTGTACCTGATCTCCCATGGAGCCACTCGTGAGCACCGGGCCGCGTTTGCCATCCACATCTCACTGGGCGTCATTGGCCTGCTGCTGCTGGTGCCCCGTGCCCGAACTCTGCTGGTCACGCTGGGATTGCTCGCGGTCACGCTGCGGTTCGGTCGCCCCGTGGAGCGCATTCAGAATCCCCGTGTGCCGCCCATGTCCATGCAGGAAGAAGGCTCCGGACCGAACTCGCCCTTCTGGCCCTCCTCAGCGAAGACCAATGTCGGCGGCATCATTCCTTCCGATTTCTTCATGGATTCGAAAGCCTGCGGCGAGTGCCACAAAGATATCTATGAACAGTGGAAGGGCTCCATGCATCACTGGGCTTCGTTTAATAACAAGGTCTACCAGGCTTCCATCGTCCACATGCAGGAACTCAGCGGCACGCAGGGCAGCAAGTGGTGCGCGGCCTGTCATGACCACGCTGTCTTCTTCAATGGCCGCTTCGACAAGCCCATTAAAGACCAGTTGCAAACGCCGGAAGCACAGAACGGGCTGGGCTGCGTGTCGTGCCACTCCATGGTTCATGTCGACAGCACCATGGGCAACTCCGGCTTCACCATCGCGTACCCGCCGCTGCACAAGCTGGCTTCGAGCAACAACAAGCTGATCCATGCGGTCCAGGACTTCACTACCTACCTGAATCCGGAACCACACAAGCGCACCTTCATGCAGCCGTTCATGCGGCTCGACAACTCCGAATATTGCTCTACCTGCCACAAGGTTCACCTCGACCAGCCTGTGAACAATTACCGCTGGATCCGCGGCTTCAACGAGTACGACAACTGGCAGGCCAGCGCCGTTTCCGGGCAGGGAGCGCGGTCTTTCTACTATCCGCCGAAGGCACAGACCTGCGGCGATTGCCACATGCCGAAGGTGAAGTCGAATGACCCGGGGAACCGGAACGGACTGGTGCATTCCCATCGCTTTCCTGGCGCCAATACGGCTATTCCCTACGTCAATAAAGACGCTGCGCAACTGGCCGAAGAAGAGAAATTCCTTAAATCCGGCTTCATGACCGTGGACCTCTTTGCCGTCTCGCAGGTAGATGACGCAAAAAGCGCAGTCCACATGAAGCGCACCGCCGGGGACAGCGTGCCAACTTCCCAATCGATGTTCGGCGTGGGTGAGGAATCCGACGCGAACGGCCCGGTCACCATACGCGATGTGGGGAAAATCATGGCTCCTCTGAACGCTCCCGGCGTTGCCTTGCAGCCAGGCTCGGTGGTGCGCGTGGATGCCGTCGTCCGCACGAAGAAGATCGGCCATTTCTTCCCCGCAGGCACGGTGGATGCCTACGATGTCTGGCTGGAATTCCAGGCGCGTGACGCCACTGGCAAGATCCTTGCCTGGAGCGGCAAGGTGGACGACGATGGCAGGGGCCCGGTCGACAAAGGGGCGCATTTCTATAAGTCCTATCAGCTGGATGGTGAGGGCAACCCCATCAACAAGCGGAACGCCTGGCAGACGCGCAGTGTGCTTTACGTGCGTCTGATTCCACCAGGCGCGGATGACACTGTCCACTTCCGCGTGGCTATCCCGAAAGATGCGGTGGGGCCTGTCACTCTTGAGGCAAAACTGAACCACCGCAAGTTCTCTAATTACCTGACGAAGTTCGCGTACGCAGGTGTGGCGAAATCGGGGAACGCGGGCCTCGCGTTCGATAGCCGCGAGTACTCCTTTGATTCCGCTCCGGTGCCGAATATTCCCATCACCACCATCGCCCAGGCCAACACGCAGGTCGCGCTGGGCGAATCCACATGGACCCCGGTGATTCGCAAACAGGATCGCGAGCGCTGGAACGACTGGGGCATCGGCCTGCTGCTGCAGGGCGATCTGAAGGGCGCGGAATATGCGTTTGAGCGAGTGATTGAATCCGACCCCGCCTATGCCGATGGATGGCTCAACGTGGGCCGCGCCCTGATTCAGGAAGGCGAAACCGAGCGTGCGCGCACTTATGTCGATAAGGCCCTGAAGCTCTCGCCCCGCCTTGCGCGCGCCGAGTTTTTCCTGTCGCAAATTCAAAAAGCAGCAGGCGACTACGATGGCGCCATTCGCAGTCTCACGGACTGCGCAGCGCAGTACCCGCGTGACCGCGTTGTGCTGAACCAGATTGGCCGCGTCCTCTTCCTGCAGCGCAGGTATCAGGAAGCAGCGGAAGCGTTTGGCCGCACGCTGGGTGTGGACGCGGAAGACGTGCAGGCGCACTACAATCTGATGCTCTGCTACCGGGGCCTGCGCCAGAATCAGCTTGCCGACCGCGAGCAAAAGCTGTTCCTGCGTTTTAAAGCCGATGAATCCGCCCAGGCGATTACCGCCAAACAGCGGTTGCTGAGCCCGGAAGATAACAATGAAAGACAGCCGATTCACGATCATGTGGCGTCAAAATAAGTCCGGGCGTGCGACAGTCGGCTCTGCCTTCAGGGTGAGCCTGCGTACAGTCCTGCGCCCCTGGTCACGCCTGCCGCACCTCTTGCTCACGGTGCTTGCCGTTACCTGTACGGCGGCGGATGTACCGGTGAAGTTTACTGACGTGACAGCCGCCGCAGGTATTAAATTCACCCACAATGCCGGGCGCACCGGTAAGAAGTGGCTGCCGGAAACAATGGGCTCCGGAGTCGCCTTCTTCGATGCCGACGGCGACGGAAAGCTCGACATCCTGCTGCTGAATGGCAGGGACTGGATTGCGCGCGGACGCCACACCACCGCGGCACTTTACAAAAACAACGGCAACGGAACCTTTACAGACATCACGAAGGGCAGCGGCCTCGATATCGAGATCCATGGCATGGGCGCGGCGGTTGGCGACTATGACAACGATGGCCGCGACGACCTCTACGTGACCGCACTCGATGGCGACCACCTCTTCCACAACGAAGGCGGCGGCCATTTTCGCGACGTGACGAAAGAGGCCGGCATCCAGAACGTCCACTTCGGTTCCAGCGCTGCCTGGCTCGACTACGACCGCGACGGAAAACTCGATCTCTTCGTTGCAAATTATGTGCAGTGGACGCCGCAGGGCGATATCTGGTGCTCGCTTGATGGCTCCGCTAAATCCTATTGCACGCCGGAATCGTATAAAGGCTCCCCGGTGAAGCTCTATCACGGGCTTGGCAACGGCAAGTTCGAAGATGCCACCGACAAAGCCGGACTGGGCGAGGCCAATGCGAAGTCCCTGGGCGTGGTTGTGTTCGACTACAACTCGGATGGCTGGCCCGATCTGTTCGTCTCGAACGACACCCAACCCAACAAGCTCTACCGAAACCTGGCAAACGGTAAGTTTAAAGAAGAAGGTATCTCGGCTGGCGTGGCATTTGGAGAGGACGGCGTGGCGCGCGGTGCGATGGGCGCGGATTTCTCGGACTACGACCGCTCTGGTCGCCCCCACCTCGCTGTCGGCAACTTCGCGAACCAGATGATGGGGCTCTATCACAACGAAGGCAACGGGCTTTTCGTGGATGAAGCTCCCCGATCCAGCATTGGCCGTTCCACGCTGCTCAGCCTCACCTTCGGTCTCTTCTTCTTCGACTACGATCTGGATGGACTGCCGGACCTCTTCGCCGCCAACGG
Source organism: Bryobacterales bacterium (assembly GCA_038319515.1). Lineage (GTDB taxonomy): Bacteria > Acidobacteriota > Terriglobia > Bryobacterales > Bryobacteraceae > BOG-234. The sequence continues at coordinate 12,124 of JBBQDH010000075.1, read as the reverse complement.
GCATCTGGAAGAAGAGATCGGTCGCGTGCAGCCGAAGATCCAGTACGCCGAACTGCCATTGCTGTTCCACAATTCGGGCGGCGGAAAATTCGAACCCGTTCCCGCTTTCACCAGGGCGCTTGTCGCGCGCGGCGCTGCCTACGGCGATTTCGATGGTGACGGCGACCTGGACGTGATCGTATCCAACAACAACGGCCCCGCAGTGCTCTATCGAAACGATGGCGGCAACCGGAATCACTGGCTGCAACTCCGCCTCACGGGCACCAAAAGCAACCGCGATGGTATCGGCGCCACCGTTCGGGTAACCAGCGCGCAGGGCAGGCAATGGCAGGCCGTCCACAGCGGGTCCAGCTATTGTTCGTCCAGCGACCTGGCACTCACCTTTGGGCTGGGAAAAGACGCCGTGGCCACCACGGTCGAAATCGACTGGCCCAGTGGGAACCATCAGAAACTGACCAACGTCAAGGCCGACCAGCGCATGGTCGTCAGGGAAACGCTGTGAGCGATCTTCTCGCGCTGTCCGGTACAGCCCAGGCCCGTCTCATCCGCGAGCGACAGATCTCTTCGTTCGAGCTTGTCTCCGCTCACCTGGCCATGATCGAGCAGGTGAATCCGCGCATCAACGCCGTGGTGGAAGTGCTGCGCGACAGCGCCCTCCGTGCCGCCCGTGCCGTCGATAACCGCCGGGAGTATCGCCCCCTTGAAGGCGTTCCCTTCTCTATTAAAGACTCCATCGAAGTGGAGGGCACGGTCTGTTCCGCCGGCACGTTGGGGTTCCGCGACAACCCGCCCTCCACACGCGATGCTACGCTGGTCCGAAAGCTCCGCGAAGCCGGGGCAATCCCTCTGGTTCGCACCAACCTTCCGGACCTGCTTTTCGCCTTCGAGAGCGATAACCTGATTTTTGGCCGGACCAATAACCCGTATGACCCCGAGCGCAGTTCCGGCGGATCGAGCGGCGGGGAAGCGGCGCTCATCGCGTCCTGCGGTTCCCCCTTCGGTCTGGGCAGCGATGCTGCGGGAAGTGTCCGTTTGCCCGCGCACTACTGCGGCATCACGGCCATCAAGCCCACATCCGGCAGGCTCGCACGCACCGGGCACGTCCCCCCGGCCAGCGGCTGGATCGAAACGCTCTGGCAGATCGGCCCCATGGCGCGCTGGGTGGAAGACCTCCAGACCCTGATGCCGATCCTGCTCGGCGACGCCGGCGAAGACCGCACCGTGGTCCCCATGCCTCTGCGCACACCGCCGCCCGTCCGCAAGCTCCGCATCGCCTTCTTCACCGACAACGGAATCCTCGCTGCCGACCCCGAAACGGCTTCGACCGTGCAAAATGCCGCACGAAAACTGCAGCAGGCGGGTTGCGCCGTAACCGAGTACCGCCCCCCCGCCGTTGCTCAAAGCTACGATCTTGAAATGAAGCTCCTGGGCGCCGACGGCGGCGATGGCCTGCGCGGCTTCCTGACCTCTATCGGCAGCCACCAGACGCATCCGCTGCTGGAAGGCTGGCTGAGGAAACTGGACCAGTACCGCACGGACCTTGCCGGATTCGCTGGCTACTGGGCTGAACTGGACGGCTTCCGGTCCGAAATGTACCGCACCCTGACCCACTACGATGTGATCCTGTCCCCGGTGGCGGCGAACCCCGCAGTGCCGCACGGGCACTCCACGCGCGACGACACCTTTCCCGGCTTCAGCTACACGATGACCCACAATCTGACCGGCTGGCCCGCCGCCGTCGTACGCTTTGGCACTTCGCCGACCGGCCTGCCGATCGGAGTGCAGATCGCGGCGGCACCCTGGCGGGAAGATATCGCCCTGGAAGTAGCGCGCTTCCTTGAAGCTCCTGGCCGGTAAGCGCATTTCCAAATACGGAAGCGCAATGGCCGGGATTTGGGCTGGAAAATGATACTTCCGGTCGCCCGTCGCCTGTCGCTGGAACCACTTACATGGATCCGCCCCAAACTCCTGAATTCCATAGCCAGGGCAATCAGAAAATGAACTTTTAAAGTTAACGTTTCCATGACGGAAGCTCTGTATTTACTATCGTTTACCCATTGCCTGCTGACAAAAAATCATCTATTCTTAACACAAGTCGTTTTGCTGTCAGGGTCGGATGTTCAGCCTCGTATTGATACCCCGAAATCTCGCGGCATGAGCGATTGTGAAGAGTTTCCAACACTTGCTTAAGGAGCAACACTGTACATGCGAAAAGTATCCTCGACGATACTGCTCTCCTTGTTCGTATTCGCAATTTCCGGGTACGCACAAACCATCACCGGCTCAATGTCTGGCCACATTCAGGACCAGCAGGGCGCGTCGGTTCCAAATGCCGCCATTACGGCGACGGACCCAACCAGGAAAACCACCAACACAGCCAAAACAAACGACCAGGGCGACTTCTTCATTGCCGGTCTGCAGCCGGGCAACTACACCGTCAGCATTACAGCGGGGGGATTTAAGAAGCTGGACCGGAAGAACACGCAGCTCGATGCCAATGACAAACTGGCGCTCGGCGACATCACGCTGCAGGTTGGCGCGATCACTGAATCGATCGAAGTTTCCGCCAGCGCTGTAACCCTGCAGACGGAGAGCGTGGAGCGTTCCGCCACCATCAGCGGCAAACAGATTGAGAACACCCAGGTGAACGGTCGCAACCCGATCGATCTGGCCAAGCTCATCCCCGGCGTTGTTTCCACCGCGAACGTGGCGGCGGGCGGCGTGGGCGGTTTGAGCGGCCTCCAGGTGAACGGTAACCGAGGCACCTCGAACCAGCTGACCATCAACGGCGTCAGCGACATTGACACCGGCGCGAACGGCAGCCAGAACGTGACAATCAGCCAGGATTCCATGGCCGAATTCAAGATTCTGACCGGTACTTATCAGGCGGAATACGGTCGCAACGCGGGCGCGCAGATTTCGCTCGTCACCAAGAGCGGCACCAGCGAATTCCACGGCAGCGGTTACTGGTATCACCGGCACGAAGACCTGAACGCGAATACTTACATCAATATCGTTCGTGGACTGCAGCGTCCGCTGTTCCGCTACAACGATCCTGGATACACCATCGGCGGACCGGTCATGATCCCCAAAATCCTGCCGAAGAACAAAGTATTCTTCTTCTGGAGTCAGGAATGGCAGAAGCAGCTGACTGCCAACGGAGTGCGCAACGTGACGGTTCCCACGGTTGCGGAGCGCGGCGGCGACTTCAGCAACAGCGTTGACAACAATAAGAACAAGCTGTACGTTCGTGACCCCAATACCGGGCTGCCCTGCACTGGCCCCACGGGCACTGCGAACGCCGGGTGTTTCGCGAATAACGTCATCCCTGCCAGCCGGTTCTATCAATATGGCCAGAAGATTCTGAACATTTATCCGAACCCGAACACCTCCGCGACAGGTTTCAACTATACTTCTCAGATTTCCGGCGTGACGCCGCGCCGCGAAGACCTTCTTCGCCTGGACGGTAACGTTACCCAGAACCTCCGCGTTTTCGGTCACTGGATCGGCAACCACACAGATATTCTGAGCCCGTACGGCTCATTCGTACTTGGACCGAGTGTGCCCATCGCGAATATCCTCGACACCCGCCCGGGTAAGAGCATCGCCGCCGGCGCCACCTGGATCATCAATCCGACGATGACGAACGAGTTCAACTGGGGTTTCACCAAAAACACGATCGACATCACGGAGACCACCAACGTGCTGCGTCGCACCACCAGTGGAATCAACCTGCCGCTGCTCTACCCGAACGCCCTGCAGGATGACTATATTCCGCAGCTGACCTTCGGCGGTACTCACCTGGCCAACAGCCCGACTTTTGTCACCAACGATGCGCCGTTCCACAACTACAACACCGCCATCGACATCAGCGATAACCTGACCAAGGTCTGGGGAAAACACACTGTCAAGGGCGGCATCTTCATCCAGCGCAGCCGGAAAGACCAGACCGCGTTTAACGACAACAACGGCAACTACAACTTCGGCGACAACCCGGCCAATCCGCTGGATACCGGCTACGGTTATTCGAACGCGCTGCTCGGCGTCTACAACACGTTCCAGCAGGCGAATTCGTACATCAATGGTCAGTATCGTTACTACAATATTGAAGAATTCATCCAGGACACCTGGAAGGTGACTTCGAGAGTGACGTTCGACTACGGCTTGCGCGGCCAGTGGTACCAGCCGCAATTTGATGCCTCCCTGCAGGCTTCCACCTTTGTCCCCAATAACTGGGATCCGAAGAAGGCTCCCCGGTTCTACTTCCCTGCGACCAACCCCCTGAACGGCGCCCGGGCCGCGTTTGACTCGGTCTCGAATACTTACCTGCCGGCTTTCAACGTCGGTCTGGAAATTCCCGGTTCGGGCGACCCGTTCAACGGTATTTGCCAGGCCGGCAAGTGCGTCAATAAATACCTGCAGCGGAACCGCAAAGAGCAGTGGGCTCCCCGTTTCGGTATCGCGTGGGACGTCACCGGCAAGCAGAATATCGTGGTCCGCACCGGCGGCGGTATATTCTATGACCGCTTCCAGGGCAATCGCGTGTTCGATGGTGTTCGCAATCCTCCCGCATCGATCCAGCCGCAGCTGCAGCAGGGTCTGGCGAAGGACATCAATCCGAACAACGTCCTGCTTGGACCACCCTCGCTCTTCGTGGCCGATCCGACGGGAAAGATTCCGACGGTTTACCAGTATCAGTTCAGCGTCCAGACCCGGCTCCCCTGGAGCATGATGCTCGATACCGCTTACGTCGGCAGCTTGTCGCGCCACCTGCAGGACAACCGTAACATCAACTACGTTCCGTACGGCGCGAACTTCGCGCCCCAGAACCAGGACCCGCAGAGACTCACTGCGAGCCCGACTGCTCTGTTCGGCAACAACTCACTGGACGCGAACTTCCTGCGCCCCTACTACGGCTACAACAACATCACGCTGTATGAGAGCCAGGCGACGGCGAACTACAATTCGCTGCAGGTCAGCCTCAATCGCCGCGCAAACGACAGCCTGTTCTTCGGCGTGGCTTACACCTACAGCAAGGCTCTGACCACCGCCACCAGCGACGGTTCCGCGGTGAGCGTCGATCAGTTCCAGAGACTGCGCAACTACGGCCCGGCCAGCTTTGACCGCCGGCACGTGCTTGCCATCAACTACGTCTACACCTCGCCGCGCCTGAAGTTCGGCAACGCGATCACTCATGCCATCACCGACCGGTGGCAGATCTCCGGTGTCACCCAGGCGACCACCGGTGTTCCGTTCAACCCCGGCTTCAGCATCTCCGGCGCCGGCAACTCCAACATCACCGGATCCAACACTGAAGGTTCCCGCATTGGTGTGGTGAAGGGCTGCAATCCCTACACCGGCAACAGCGATCCCTTCAACCGCCTCAACGCGGCGTGCTTCTTTGCGCCGTCTCCGGGCAGCATCGGTCTGGAATCGGGCGTGAACTTCCTGAATACGCCGGGCGTGATCAACTTCGATCTCTCCGTGCAGAAGGAATTCGCTCTCGATAAGCGAGACAACCCGGCCAGAATCCAGTTCCGTGTAGATGCTTTCAACGTCCTGAATCATGCCAATTTCACGGGTCTGAACACGGGTCTGAACTTCAACCCGTACACGACCGCGAACGGCCAGGTAACGGGTTTGCCGACCATCACCACTTCGGCGCTGGGTCGCAACGCCAATGGCAGCTTTAACGCCACTGGTTTCGGCACCGCGACGCAGCCTGGTCCGGGAGCTCTGGGTTATTCCAGAATTCTCCAGACCGTTATCCGCATCCAGTTCTAAACGCGCGAGGGGTGCAGGGTGCGGCAGGCGGTTCCGCCTGTCGGTTCTTTTCACCTGTCGTTATTTTGCCGCCCGTTCGCGAGAGTTCTCTCTCGCGGCGGGCGGTTTCTTTTTGTAAACGCGGGACTGATATGCTGACGGACTTGAATCCATCCCGCCGACGCTGGCTCATGATCTTCATGGCGTTTCTCGCCACTATGATCAATTACCTGGACCGCCAGACGCTCTCCGTCGCGGCTCCGGTGCTGCGCGAGCAGTTCCACATGAGCAACGTGACGTACTCACGGGTGGTCTTCGGATTCCTGCTGGCGTACACCATCATGAATGGCGTCTCCGGCCCGCTGATCGACCGGTTGGGGACGCGCCTCGGCTACGCGCTGTGCATCGCATGGTGGTCCGCGGCGTCAATTCTGCATGCGTTCGCGCGGGGAGCAGTCAGCCTCGGCGTTTTCCGTTTCCTGCTGGGCGCGGGCGAAGCGGGCAACTGGCCCGCCGCGATCCGGATTGTGGCCGAGTGGTTCCCGGAAAGTGAACGCGCTCTCGCATCCGGCATCTTCAACAGCGGCTCGGCGGTGGGGGCGATTCTCGCGCCGCCAGTGGTCGCCTGGATCCTGATTCATTTCGGTTGGGAATATGCGTTTGTCCTCACGGGCGTGCTGGGATTTGTATGGCTGGCCTTCTGGTGGCCCACGTACAAGACTCCGCCGGAAGCTGAGCATGAGGTGAAAGAGCCCGTTCCCTCTGCCTGGCGTCTGTTCCGCACCCGCTTCGTCTGGAGTTTCACCTTCGCCAAGATCTTTCTCGATCCTGTCTGGTATTTCTACATCTTTTGGTTCCCGGAATATCTGAAGAACGCGCGGCATTTCGACATGGCGCAGATCGGCAGGTATTCGTGGATCCCGTTTCTGGTCGCAGGCTCAGGGAATATCCTCGGTGGCCTGGTATCCGGCTGGTTTGTGAAGCGCGGAATGGCCGTTCCCACTGCACGCAAGACATCTGTCACCCTCTTCGCGATCCTGATGATGGCGGCGATTCCCGCGGTGCTCGCGCCCTCCGCAGCAGTCTCAATCGCGTTTGTATCAGTAGCGATGACGGGCTACACCGGGGCACTTGCCAGCATGCTGTCGCTACCCGCCGACGTGTTCCCCAGGAATGCGGTGGCTTCTGTCTACGGCCTGGCCAGCATGGGCTCCGGCTTCGGCGGCATGGTGTTCACGCTCCTCACCGGCTGGGTGGTGGAGCACTATTCCTACACGCCCGTGTTCTTCGGATTCGGCGTCCTCCCGCTTATCTGCGCGACCATTTTGTGGACGCTGACGAAGTGCGACACGGGCCAGGCTGCCTGCTAAGCTGCGAATCGCCTGGCGCACCCCGGCACCGGTGAACTGTAGTGGTTATTTGGTGACAGGCCCTGAGGGCCTGGCCGCCGGAGCCTTGGCATTCGGAGCTTTGGCATTCGGTACCGCGGTCTTGCGAACCTGTTCAAAATACTGCTGCACGTACGCCTGCCGACCGACCGGAATTTCATCGCGGGTCACATCACTATCGGCCTCTCCGTGCGCCGCGGACTTCGTTGAATACGCCGTCCGCAACTGCTGGCTGCCGGACTGCACTTCAATCGTCGTCTCACCGGTAACCGTGGCCGCGCGCTTACCGATAATCTCGCTGATCTTGCCCATCGCCTTCAACTGCTCAAAGGCCTTCAGATCCTTCGCGCCATCCTGGCTGCCCACGCCGCTGCCCGCCTGCGACGAACTCTGCGCACTCTTCGCGCCCTGCTTACCTTCAGCCTGCTGGCCTTCCTGCGGATCTCCGTTCGGGTCCCCGGCCTGCGCCTCGCCCTGCTGCTGACCCTGCTGGTCTTTACCCTTGCCCGAATCGCCTTTTTCGCCCGATGCCTTGTCAGACTTCGCCTGCTTCTGATCCTGCGAACCCTTCTGTCCGCCCTTATCCTGACCAGCCTTCGACATCATGTTCGAAACGGCGTCTTTCAGTTTCGAAAGCAGGCTGTTGTTGTCGGCGTTCTGCCCACCCTTGGGAGAACCCTTGTCGCCCGCCTTGCCGTCCTTGCTGTCAGGAGCTTTCGAATCCGCGTTCTGCTCGCCGGAGTCCGCCGACTTGCCGTCCATCGGATCGCCGTCCGGGCTCTGTTGCAACGCGTTGCCTGATTTGCCATCGTCGGACTGGCCGCCCGGGGGCCCGTTCTTACCCTTGTCGCCGGCAGGTGCCGCGCCATCCAGCGCCTCGTCAATCGCTTTCGCCAAAGCTGCTTCCGATTGCTTCTCGTCCGGATTCAGCGGAATGCCGAGCTTCGCAAGCAGCGATTCCGCCGCCTCCATGGCTTTCTGCTTTGCCGGATCCCCGTAGGCCGCTTTCTTCTTACCGAGCTGATTCGCCGCCTGATCCTCAAAAAGAACTTCGGTGATGGGAGCCCGCAAATCCAGCCCGTGACCGGTACTAAAACGAACCAGCAGCAGCGCCGAAGCGAGGACTGCAAAACCTGCCATCAAATAAAGCGTGCGCGGAATCGTGAAGGGAACCGCTGTTTCCAGATCGACGGCGCCTGCAACCGCATCGGCCTGCTTCCTCTGTGCAATCCGGAAGGGCGCAATCTGAAAATCCGAACCCATTTCCGAGAAATGCAGGGCCGTTGAAAGCGTGTCGCTCAGGCCGGCATTCGCGTCCAGCCGGACTGCAGTCACGTATCCATCCGGCAGAGCACGATAAATGCGCCACGCGCCCCAGCCAACGCCAATCAGCGCAAAGAGGGACAACGTCCACCACTCCAGCCAGCGTGTTCCCAGTACCAGAATCAGCGAGATGCCGGCAATCAGAACGGCTGCTGCAAACGCAGTTTGGCCCAGTGTTTCATTTAATATGAAACGGAGGCGCGCCCGGCGGATCAGATCTTCGACCATTTGAATTAGCCAGTACCAGTCCCATTATGTCTCAGATCATCCGCCGGGCCACTGTTTTGGTCTTATAATCGAGGCAAATGCTTCTTATGGGGCGCCGGTGAAATTCGCAGTCCGCATTACCCTTTGGTGCCTTCTTGCCGGGTCAGCCCATGCCGAGACACAATGGGTGCGCGCACGTCTGGGGTCGTTTGAAACTATCAGCGATAACGGTCGCAAATCCGCCATCCAGGGCCTCAGCCAGTTCGAGCAGTTCCGCAACGCGCTTGGCGCGGTGATGGGCCAGACGGATCTGCGTCTCGACCCTCCCCTGCGAATTCTGGTGTTCCGCAATGCGCAGGAACTGGCGTCGAATGATTGTGGCGGATTTCGCATGGGAAGGGATCGCGAGATGACGTGCACCACGGCGGAAGGCCAGCTTTCCCCGCAACTGGTGCGCGCGCTCACCCGCAAGCTGCTCGAAAGCAATTTCGCCAACATGCCCGCGCCCATCGAGCGCGCCCTTGAGACCTTCTTTAGTACCGTACAGTCGAATGCAGTTCATGTGACGTGGGGCACGCCGCCGCCCCCCGCCGAGCGGACGCGGGAGTGGGCGCTGCTGCACCGCCTGATCACACAGCCGGACTACTCGGGACGCGCCCACATCTATCTGCATAACCTTGCTAACGGCATGGATTCCAACGGCGCCATCCGCAGCCTGAGCGAAGACCCTGCGAAATTCAACGCGGAAGTCGACCGCTACTTCGCCGCCGGGGTTTTCACGGCCACCCAGGCACCGAATCGCCCGCTGAACCCGGACCGGGATTTCTCCACCACCATTCTGACTTCTGATGAAGGCCAGTTGATGCGTGCCGACATGCTGACGGCCGGCTCCGGCGCCATCTATCAAACGCTGCTCAAATCCGGCAAGCTGGAGGCCGCCGCGCACGAAGGCCTGGCTGTTCTGGCAATGCGCGCCGGGAATATTTCGCAGGCCCGCACGCATATGGAAGCAGCGCGGCAATCGGGCACCCACAACGTTGTTGCGCTGACGAACTACGGCAGCATGGAGAAGGATCCGGAATTGGCCGCGACAATTCTCAAGGAAGCGCTCACCCTCGATCCGAAGTACGCACCGGCGCATTGGGCGCTGGGCGAGAAGGTCGATGAAAAGCCCCGCCGCATGATGGAGTGGAAACAGGCAGTTGCCCTCGCGCCCCGCAACTATGACTGGCTCACGCAATACGCGAAGCTCTGCGAAGAGTTGAAACAGTATGCAGAGGCGGGCCGCGCCTGGCTCGCGGCCGCGCAGACAGCACCCGATGCTCCGCTCCGCGAAAAGGCTCTCACCGCGCGCGGTCAAATTGAACAGTTGCGCCTCGATGACGAGTATGAAGTCCGTCGGCGAGAAGCGGCTGCGAAAGCGGCGGAAATCGGGCGGCTGAAAGCCCAGGCGTTACAGGAGGTTCGGGAACTGGAAGCCCGCGCTAATTCCAAGCCGCTGGATAAAAACGCGAAGGTTGTCGATTGGGACGATGTCAACAAGCCCCCTGTGACCATGACTGCGACTCTGACCCGCGTCGACTGCGCCGGCAAGGCAGTCACACTCACCGTTAAGGATGCGGCAGGCAAGGTGCGGAAGATTGTAATTCGCGATGTCTCACATGTTGAAATCAAGGGCGGCGACGGAACTCTGACGTGCGGAATCCAAAAGCCGCGACTCATTGCGGTCACCTCGAATGCGGATGTCGATAAAGGTAAGAACCTGGGCGAAGTGATCGGGATCGAGCTGCGATAGATGATGGCTCGTGTGAAGCAGTTGCTGAAGAACGTCACCGGTGCAGGCAGGCCTGGAGTGATTGCGGTTGTAGGCCTGACCCGCGGGGACGCGGAGGCCGGAGTTGCGCATGCCCTGACGGGCAGCGGCCAGCTTCCCATTCACGCGTGGTGTGCCGAGCCAGGGCCGGCGCTGCCGATCGCGGGCTGTGAAGTCTTTACTCCTGGCGCGAATGCCTCCCAAATCCGGCGTGAACTCTCTGCTTTCTGGCCTGCCCTGACAATTGTTTCGTGGAAAGGCGAGCGGGGCGATTGGGGGCACAAGTTGCTGCCGTTTACCCTGCTGCCGTTTCGTATCGTGGTCGCCAACGAGGCGGGCGGATTCTTTGCGGCGAAGCCGGGTCCCCTGGCTGAACACATCGGGCGACGCGCCAAAGACAACCTGATCTCCGGTGTTCGCAGACTGGGCGACTGGTGCACGGGCGGCGCGAAATGGTTCTGGTATGGTCTGCTGGAGGCGACTGACCGCGTGCTCAGCTTCGTCCTTCTTGTTCTGGGCTTCCTCGCCAAATGTACGCCCCCGCTGGTTCGGGCAGCGGTAAGGAGCATCCCGGCGGGTGACCCGTCGAAGGCCATCAGGGTGGACGCCTGTGGGAGTCGATATACCGAAATCATTGTGCCGGGTCGCTCCTGGCCAGGGCCCCGGGTGCGGCATGCGGTACTGACTTCGGGATCGCATTTTGTGGTGTTTCGCCGGCTGGGTGAAAAGGCAAGCGCCGAACCGCTGATCACGCTGGCAAGGGAGTCCGGCTCGTTTGCTGTTGCCAGTCAGATCGCTTACGCCGGATGGCGCAAAACACTGATTACCCGCCATCCGTTCCGGCGCCTGCAACCCGGCGAGGTTTCCCAGGTGATGGCTCCGTGGTCGGGTCTCATCGTGGTTCGGGTGGATCTGATGCAGCGCCTGGGCGTGCCCCATGCCCTCACCTTCGGTGGCGCGCTGGCCATCCTCTACTGGAAAGCCGCGGCGGCGGGCCTGAAGAGTCTGGTGGTCGGGCAGTCCGGTGAGATCACGCAGGAACCGGCGATGGAGCTGGAAGACGCGGAGTTCGCGTTGCGTCTGGTGCTCTCTCATAAGCTCAGCGAACTGGCGGCAGAACGCCCGCAGGCGGCGCGAGGCAACGTAGCCATGTCGCCCGCTCACCGCAAGCCTTTCCGGAGTTTGCCGCGTGTTTTGCCCCGGGTCTTGATAGTCTCCCCCTATCTGCCCTTTCCGCTTTCCCACGGCGGCGCGGTGCGCATGTGCAACCTGTGCCGCGCCCTGTCCGGCCAGGTCGATTTCGTGCTGGCCTGCTTCCGCGAAGCAGGTGACGCGGTCCGGTATAAGGAACTGCATGAAGTGTTCCGCGAAGTCTACGTCGTCGATATCGACGAAAAGCATCCCGATCAATTCGTCCCCCGGCAGGTGGCTGAGTATCGCAACTCCGCCATGTCGGATTTGATTCGCAGCTTATGCCTGAACCAGTCCGTCGATCTGGTGCAGCTCGAATACACCCAGATGGCAGAATACGCGGACCACACCGGCAGCGTCCCCGTGATTCTGGTGGAGCACGACCTGACGTTCACGCTGCATGAGCAACTGGCCCGCACGCAGGAGGCGAATACGAAGC
>JBBQDH010000074.1:0-24376 GCA_038319515.1 Bryobacterales bacterium | reverse complement strand
AAGCTCGTGAACGCGAGCACATCCTGCTTGGCTTCCGGCTGGCGCTGGACAATATTGACGAAGTGATCCGCATCATCCGGGCCGCGAAATCGCCGCGTGAAGCACGCGACTCGCTGGTTGCGGCATCCACGCAATTCGTCTTCAATGACCTGTATCTTCGGGCCGCCGGCTCCACCGGGCCGCTCACGCAACTGAGCGAGCGCCAGGCGCAGGCCATTATCGAACTTCAGCTGCAACGCCTCACCGGCATGGAGCAGGAGAAGATCGCCAATGAACTGGGCGATATTCAGCGCCGCATTGGTGAGTACCTCGAAATACTTGGTTCGGAAAAGATTCTGCGTGCCGTCATCATCAAGGAACTGAACGAAGTCAAAACGAATTTTGGTGACGAGCGCCGCACTCAGATTATCGAGGATCTGGGCAACATCAGTCTGGAAGACCTAGTCGCCGTGGAAGACATGGCGGTTACGGTCACCCATGCGGGCTACCTGAAGCGCACGGCCGTTGATACGTATCGGCGTCAGACGCGCGGGGGCAAGGGCCGCATCGGGATGGGTACGCGCACGGAAGATTTCGTGCAGTACTTCCTGGTTGCTTCCACCCACAACTTCCTGCTGATCTTCACCAACAAGGGCCGTGTTTACTGGCTCAAGGTGTATGAGATTCCGGACGCTTCGACCACCGGCAAGGGCAAGCACATCTCGAATCTGATCGCGCTGCAACCGGATGAAACCGTGAAGGCATTCCTGCCGGTTCATGCGTTTGTTCCTGACCAGTTCATCGTGATGGTGACGAAACTGGGCGTGATCAAGAAGTGTGAACTGACCGAGTTCGACAACCCGATGGCGCGGGGCATTATCGCGATCGGGGTGGACGACGGCGATGAACTGATTGCCGCGCGGCTCACGTCGGGCAAGGACTACATTGTGCTTGGCTCGCATGAAGGCCAGGCGATTCGCTTCAACGAAACGCAGGTTCGCGCCATGGGCCGACCGGCGCGCGGTGTGCGCGGGATGGATCTGGCGGCGAAAGACTATATCGTTGGCGCCGAAGTGGTGGGCGAAGACGGGTTGATTCTTTCGATGTCAGAGAACGGCTACGGCAAGCGCACCAACCTGACTGACTATCGGCTGACCAACCGCGGTGTGAAGGGGGTCATCAACATGAAGACCACCCGGAAGACCGGCAACGTGGTGGGCATCCTGTCGGTGAGGGAAGATTCCGAACTGATGATTGTGACCCGCGAGGGTAAGATGATTCGCATTGACTCCGGCGAGATTCGCCAGGCGGGCCGCTCGACACAGGGCGTCCGGCTGGTTCGCATGGAAGAAGGCGATCAGGTTGCTGCGGCGAGTCTGATTCCGGAATCTGATGAGAAGCCGACTGAAGAGGGTGCGGCGGAAACTCCGCCGGAGACGCCTCCGGTTCAATAACAGGTGCACGGAAGAAGAGCCAGTCGGAAACGACTGGCTCTTTTTGTATTAGAAAGCGAAATGGCTTAGAGCTACATCAAGCTCTGGGTTGCCGGTCGGGTAGCTGGAACGGTCCCAGGGGCCGCCTGCTCTCAGGAGCGATTTGACAACGCAGGCAAACTGGCCTTCCGGATGGCGTTTTTCGACCGTCCAGCCATGGATGGCGTAGCTTGGGGGCGTTGCGCCGCAACGCGGGTCGACCAGATAACAGGTCGACCAGCGCCGCATCACCGCACCATGCAGCATTGTGAAGGGGAGACTATCCGTGGCTCAATTCGGTGTGCGCGACCGGAAAGCCGAGGTCCGGCATGAGCTGCACGGCTTCGTAACTGATATTGGTCTCCCGGCAATAACTCGGCAGTAATTCCAGGTCGGCATCGGTCAGACCGGCCACAATACCTGAGCGGGGCGCAGAAGGCCCTCAACGTCTGGCGGCATTTGTTCCGTACTAAAACCACTTGCCCGGAACTTGCCCGGAACTTGCCCGCGAGGACGGGCACATCGGGATATTCGAGGAGCAGCGCCTTGACGGATGCCGTGGGCGTAGCCGAACGTATCGCCTGGGAAAGGAGGTCGAATATTTCAATAGAGTGTCAGGGGGAGGCGGACTTTCAAATCTTCGTCCACGGCGGTGGCTTCCACAAAGCCGCTGGTGTGCGTTTGCAGCATGGTACCAAAGGAGGGAACCGTGCCCTGGGCCGCGTGCTTCTCCGGGTTCCAGAGGTCGGCCCGAACGAGTGCGCGGCTGCAATGAATGTAGGCTTCCTTCACGGTGACGACGAGCACTGTTCGCGGTTCTTTGCCGTCCACCGTGAATTGCGAAGTCAGCGCCGGGTCGCGCGAGAGCACCGCTTCCCCATTGATCCGCAACGCGTCTGTCACGCCGGGCACCAGAAAAAGCAACCCGACGGCAGGGTTCTTCACAATGTTCCGCAGCGAGTCGAGGCGATTATTCCCCGGCCGATCCGGGATCAGGATGGTATGGTCGTCAACCACCCGTACGAAGCCCGGTTTGTCCCCGCGCGGAGAAGCGTCGGCATAGCCCCCGTACTGGGTTCCGATGACGACCATCGGCGAAGCGGCAATGAAAGTCCTGCAATGGTCATCCAGGTGGTCGAGCTGCTTACGGACGGAGCGTTCGAGCGCCGGACCGTAAAGTTCCGGCAGCTCGCTTTCCTCCCGGATGACGAATTGCGGGGCAAGGTTCATCAGTGGTGTTTGACTTCGTAGTCCACATCGCGAAGTGCTTCCTCGCGGCGGGCAGGATCTTCCAGATCACGCTCCATACGGCGAAGCGCGGTGCCCAGAATGTCACGGTGGTGGAGCTTTGAGCCAAACTCGCCCTGGCTCAGACGCAGCCAGAGGTTATGGACGCGCTCCACGTCTTCGGGCCACAAACGCGGCGGGTGCGGGCCCAGGTTGACGAAGAATGAGGGTTTGTCCGGCTGCAGAATTTCGAGTGAGAACGCATGCCTCGGCTCCTCCAGTTTTTCCCACGCAAGGCCAATGCGCCGCGCCAGTTCCGCAGTATCCATGCGGAGCGAAGCCCCGGTAACTACCCGCGACGCCTGCAGACGTTGCGCTGTCTGCATGATGGCTTCAAAGGGATCCGGGCTGGGGACGACCAGTAATTCAACGGTCTTGCCCTCTTTCTCCGCCATTTCGACGACCTTACTGAACAACTCCCGTTCGTAGTCGGTGAAGAGCTGGTTTTGCGCCAGTTCGTACTCACCTGAAGTGATCTGCCGCACCGTCATCACTACGATGTCGTGCCGGCGCATGTTGGTCTTGTGGATCACGGAGCGAAGATGCGAAAGGTTCGTCACGTCGCGGACGGCTATCAAAATGGAGCCGGGCCGCGCCTTCAGCATGCCGGTTTCAACGGCGGGCTGCAGGTCCAGATTGAACTCTTCCATGGCGTGCTTATTGCCGTGCATCTTCTTGCGGTTGATCTGCTCGGAAACCGTGAAGATCACGAAGAGAATGACGGTGAACGCGATCCCGTAGATGGTCGCATTGGGCTTGGAAAAGAGGTTCGCAACGGCGGTCGCTCCCAGCAGGATGGTGGTGGCGCCGAGCCCGACGGGGATCTCAATCCCGCCGATCGTGATGTTGCCAGGAACCTTGTATTCCTGATCGTGTCGGTGATAACGGAGCACAAGTACGCCGAGCGCTTTGAGGAAGAAGCTCCAGACCACGCCAAACGCGTACGCCTCACCGAGCAGGTCGACGTCGCCGCCGCTGAGTATGATCGTGACGATCTGCAGAAGTGCGATCAGATTGACGATCCGGTAAGTGGTGCCAAAGCGGCGGTGCGGCTTGCGAAACCAATCGATCAGAATGCCGTCTTCGGCGACGCGGTTCATAACACCGTTGGCGCCGATTATGGAGGTATTGACTGCGCCGGAGAGGATGAGAACGCCGACGAACACGACGAATACGTGGAAGCCGAGGCGCAGGAATTCGGGGCCTGCGAGGTTCATCGCAAGACCGCCCAACAGGTTATTTACGTAGGACGGGCGAATCTTGTCCGGGATAATCATCGCGGCAAACAGCGTGATGCCTCCCGTACAGACCGCGGCGTAAATGCAAACGATGTTTCCGGTTATGCGCAGATTCTTCAGCTTTGGATAAGCGATCTCGCGGTAGACCTGCGCGAGCGTCTCAAAGCCGCTCATTGAAAGGAGCGAGTGTCCGAACGCGATCACCACGGCGATGAGCGGGATGGTTGGAAAAATGGTACCCCTGAACCAGCCAAGCGAAGTGTCGTCGAAGCGGAGATTGTGGGGCAGGGGAGCGGGCGGAATCTGTGCCGGACCGCGGATGATCAGCGTCAGCGGGCACCAGATCAAAAAGATCACCACCATGACGGTTGTGATCTGCATAATGCGGAGCGCCTTGCCGCTCGATTCGTGCATGCCCTTGGTGTTTTCCCACCAGAAATAAATAGTTACCATCACGGCGAAGCCGGCTGAAAACCAGTTCGGCGACAGCACGAAACTCCAGTGCATCAGAGTGCTGATTTCGTTTACCAGTCCCGCCAGATACTGTCCCGCCGCAACCACGCTGATAGGCCCCGTCAGAATGTAGTCGAACAGGAGCGAGGAAACCGAGACGCGGGCGAGCACCGGACCCATGGCATCCCGCACCACGACATAAACGCCGCCGCGCACGAACATGGACGAGCTTTCCAGATAGACCGAGCGCACCGCGAAGCTGAAAAGCATCACGCCGAGAACAAACCAGGGGGCACTGGGGCCGATGGCTTTTTCGGCGATCCCGCCCGCATAGAAAGCCGATGAAGCGAGGTCACTGAGGACGATGGACGCGGCGCGCCAGAAGGATATAAATGCCAGCGCTACTGTTGTAGCAACGACAACTTTCGCGCCGGTTCGCGCTGGTGCATCCGAGGTAGACAAAAAAATCTCCTGATTCCGCCTCCCTGTTCGAGGGAGGACTGCTCTCAAATTTGCCTGCGGGGTTAGCTGACGGGCTGGAGCTTGAAAGTACTCCGTCCTGACACGGACTTCGCCCCAAAATACCGGGTCCCCCGCCCCATTTGCGAAGAGTCTCGCAGCAGATTCGACAGTCCCTAGGTTAACACGCGTGATTTCAGCCACGCCCGCAGGCGGTTAGGATGAAGTGTGAGTAAAGATCTGGCAGGCCGGATTGTTGTCACCTTGCGTGGTGCCGGCTATTCCGCGTATTTCGTCGGTGGTTGTGTGCGCGATCTCCTGCTGGGGCGGGCGCCAAAGGACTTCGATGTCGCCACCTCGGCGACGCCAGGCGAACTATTGCGTTTGTTCCCAGGCGCCGGTCTGGTGGGCGCGCATTTCGGTGTCGTGCTGGTTCATGAAGGCGGCGCTCACGTCGAGGTAGCCACGTATCGCAGCGATCTGGAGTATCTGGACGGAAGACATCCGGAAGGCGTTCGTTTCGAGACTGATCCCCGGAAGGATGCGGAGCGACGGGATTTCACCATCAATGCCTTGTTCTTCGACCCGATGACCGGCGAAGTGCTGGACTTTGTCGGTGGGCGGGCCGATCTGAAGGCGCAGGTGATCCGCGCCATCGGTGATCCGCGGGTTCGCTTTCATGAAGACCACCTGCGTCTGCTGCGGGCGGTGCGATTCGCTTCGCGCCTGGGGTTCACCCTTGAGGCCGGCACGTTTGCCGCGATTCGGGAGGGGGCCATGCACGTGAACAGCGTTTCGGCGGAGCGTGTGCGCGATGAACTGCAGCGAATCCTGACCGAAGGCTGCGCGCGGCGTGGCCTGGAACTTCTCGATTCGAGCGGTTTGCTGCATGAGCTGCTGCCTGAAATTGAGGCCATGAAAGGCGTGGAGCAGCCACCCGAATTTCACCCCGAAGGCGATGTCTGGACGCACACCCTGATCATGCTGGGGGAGCTGCGCGCGCCTTCGCCGGAATTGGCCCTGGGCGTTCTGCTGCACGATGTCGGCAAGCCCGGCACATTTCGGGTGGTGGATCGGATTCGCTTCGACGGCCATGTGGAACTGGGCGTTGAGATGGCGCGGAAGATCCTGACACGCCTGAAGTTTCCGCTTCGGACCATTGAGACGGTGGAAGCGCTGGTGGCAAATCACATGAAGTTTCGCGACTTGCCATATATGCGGGAAAGCAAACTCAAACGATTCCTGCGCATGCCGGATTTTGAAGAGCATATGGAGTTACACCGGCTCGATTGCGCGTCGAGTCACGGCAAGCTGGATAACTACGATTTTGTGCGGCGAAAGCAGGCGGAACTCCCCCCGGAGGCGCTGCGCCCCGTGTCTCTGATTACCGGGCGCGACCTGATCGCCGCCGGGTTCAGGCCTGGGCCCGCGTTCGGATCTGTGCTGGCGCAGATCGAGGACGCACAACTGGAGGGGCACATAAAGACTCCGGAGGCGGCACGCGCCCTCGCCCGTGCGCTGATGGCAGAACGCAGGGGCACGGCATAATCCTGTGTGTCCGCGAACCGCTCCCTAAAGCTTTTTGCGTCTTCTGCCGATAAGCAGGCATGGTCAGTTCCGTCTCCTCCAGCTCGGCCGTCTACCAGGGCTCTGTGCAGCCAGACCCGGCGACATCGCGTCACTCTTCCGCGAAAGCGCCTGAGGACTCTGTACACATCAGTGCAAAGGCACTGGCGACCGCTGGGGGGGACTCTGATCATGACGGCGATCACCGTTAACGGCACCCGAAACCGGTCCAACGATATACTGATGCTTCCCCCCGCTGCCCCGGATTGTGTATGGGGCAGCGCATCGAAAGGACTGCAAATTGAGAAATAAGATTACCGTAATCGGCGCCGGCAACGTGGGCGCGAACTGCGCCGTTTGGGCGGCTAAAAAGGAACTGGGCGACGTTGTTCTGGTCGATATCGACCACCCGACGCTGGGCGACGGCGTCCCGAAAGGCAAGGCGCTCGACTTGCTGCAGACGGGGCCCGTGGAAGGTTTCGATGGTCTGGTCACCGGCACCACCGACTACGCTGCCACCGCGAATTCCGATGTCGTGATCATCACGGCAGGCTTCCCGCGTAAGCCGGGCATGAGCCGCGACGATTTGCTGCTGGCGAACTACAAAGTGGTGAAGTCGTCCACCGAAAAGGCGATTGCCGTTTCTCCCAACGCCATCATCATTGTGGTGACCAATCCGCTGGATGCGATGGCGCAGGTTGCGCTGATGGTTTCGAAATTCCCGAGGAACCGTGTGATCGGCATGGCGGGCGTGCTCGATTCGGCGCGCTTCCGTACCTTCATCGCGCAGGAACTGAACGTTTCGGTGGATAACGTCACGGCCGTTGGTCTCGGTGGCCACGGCGACACAATGGTCCCGGTGGTTCGGCTCTCCAGTGTTGCCGGAATCCCGCTGACGGAACTGATTTCTGAAACGCGTCTGGAAGAGATCGTCACCCGTACCCGGAATGGCGGCGCGGAAATCGTGAAGCTCCAGGGAACCAGCGCCTACTACGCTCCGGCGGCATCGGCAGTCGAGATGGCGGAGTCGATTCTGCGGGATCGCAAGAAGGTTCTGCCGTGCGCGGCCTATCTGGAAGGCGAATACGGCATCAACGGTCTGTTTGTCGGCGTGCCCTGCAAGATCGGCGCGAACGGCATTGAACAGATCTATGAGATCAAGCTGACTGACTCTGAAACCGCCGCGCTGCACAAGAGCGCCGGCGCCGTGCAGGAACTGGTCGACGTGATCAAAGCAAAAATGGCCGAATAGTACTGGTGTTGTGATGACGCCCCCAACCTGCTAAAACAAATTCAGGGAGAATTGTTCTGCCGGGCAGCTTTGGCCCGGATCGATAATCATGGTTAAGTTCTGCGTACTGGCCAGTGGCAGCGCGGGAAATTCCGCCTTTCTGTCCGCGACGGGCTCGAAGGGTCTGCAGACCCGCGTCCTGATCGATGCCGGTCTGAGCGTGCGGGAACTGACGCGACGGCTCGCGGATATTGGCGAGAAACCGGAAGACATCGACGCGGTCCTGATCACACATGAGCATTCCGACCACGTTCTGGGCCTTTCCCGGTTCGTGCGCTGGAGGAATAAGCAGAAGAAACCCGTGACGGTCTACGTCTCTAAACTCACCACTCCGACCATCGAGTGGGAGGGATTTGAAGCGCCTCCGCCCGTAGAGCAGTTTCAGGCAGGTTCTGGCTGGATGATCGGCAACATCGCCGTGCAGAGTTTTACCATTCCTCATGACGCGATTGACCCGGTCGGCTTCAGTTTTCTGGCCTGCGGTGTAAAAGTCGGTATCGCGACGGATCTTGGCTACGTGCCGGATTCCATCAAGATTCATCTTCGCCGGGTGCAGATTCTGCTGCTCGAATCGAATCACGATCTGGAAATGCTGAAGGTGGGGCCCTACCCCTGGAGCGTCAAACAGCGTGTGATGGGCCGCAACGGGCACCTTTCGAACGCAGTCACCTGCGACTATGTGGAAAACGATCTGGACAGCGGCGTCCAGACGTTGATTTTAGGGCACTTAAGCGAACACAATAACCACCCGGAGATCGTGCGGATCAGCGCCGAGCAGTCGCTGCAACGTCGGGGTCTCTCGCCGCGTCTGGTTGTTGCCGGGCAAAAAACGCAAACTGAGGTTTTCTCGTATTGATTCCCCGTTACACACGCCCGGAAATGGGCGCCGTCTGGACTGATCAGAATAAGTTTCAACAGTGGCTGGAAGTGGAGCTGGCGGCGTCGGAAGCGCTGGCGGAGATGGGCGTGGTGCCCGCCTCGGATGCGGTTCTGCTGCGGCAGCACGCCAGCTTCGATGTCGAGCGGGTCTTCGAGATTGAACGGACCACCCGCCATGACGTGATTGCGTTCACCACCGCCGTGGCGGAATCGATGGCGGCAGCCGGGCATGCCGGGAGTTCGCGCTGGTTTCACTATGGGATGACGTCGAACGACGTTGTCGATACCGCGCAGGCGCTGCAGCTCATGCAGGCGTCGAAGATTCTGCTGACGGGGATTGAAAAGCTGCGCGAGGTGCTGAAGGGCCGGGCATTTGAGTTCAAAGACGCGGTGCAGATTGGCCGCACGCACGGGGTTCACGCTGAGCCGATTACCTTCGGCCTCAAACTGGCGATCTGGTACGAAGAGGCCGGGCGGAATCTGAAACGCCTCACCGCAGCGGCGGAAGATCTGCGGGTTGGCAAGATATCCGGTGCCGTGGGAACCTTTGCGCACATTGGGCCGGACGCCGAAGAACGCATTTGCGCCAGGCTCGGCCTCCACCCGGCCCCGGTGGCGTCCCAGGTGATTCAGCGCGACCGGCATGCGCATTTTATCGCGACTCTGGCTATTCTCACCGCGCTGTGTGAAAAGATCGCCCTCGAAGTCCGGCATTTGCAGCGGACTGAAGTGCGTGAGGCGAGTGAGTATTTTGCGCGCGGGCAGAAGGGATCGTCCGCTATGCCGCATAAGAAAAATCCGATTATCAGTGAGCAGATTTGCGGGCTGGCGCGGGTGGTTCGGGCGAACGCGCAGGCGGCGTTTGAAGACATCGCACTGTGGCATGAGCGCGACATTTCGCATTCTTCGGTGGAACGCGTGATCCTGCCGGATTCGACGATCCTGGCGGATTACCTTCTTAGTAAGACCACCAATCTGGTGGACAAGCTGTTCGTCTATCCCGAGCGTATGCGGCGCAATCTGGATATGACGAAGGGGCTGGTCTTTTCCGGGCAGTTACTGCTGGATCTGTCGGCCGCAGGAATGCTGCGGGAGACGGCCTACGCGGTGGTCCAGAAGCAGGCGATGGACGCGTGGGACAACGAAAGCGACTTCCGCGCGGCGATTGAGGCAGATCCGGAAATTGCGAAGCTGGTGAGCAGGGAAAAGCTGGCGGAGACGTTTTCCGTGGAGCGCCAGTTGAAGCACGTGGATGCAATCTTTGGGCGGGTGTTCGGCACGGCAGACGAACCGCGCTGAACTGCCTGGGAATGTCCGGCGCTAAGCAGTCTGCGTGGGTGATACGGTTCATGCGCCCCGGCATTCTTCATGACATGGCGGAAGTTTGCAGGTTGGCCTGAGAGAGATTCACCGGGCTTAATGCCCGGTTCGGGGCGCTCTCGCCCGCTTCACAATCGTTTGGAACCGGTGCGTCAACTCCCCGATCCACTGCCGGTCGCGCCTGGCCACCGCATCCGGCGGAATCAGCTCTTCCCGAATTCCCACGGCCATCGCGCCTGCCCGGATGAACTCTCCCGCGGTCTGTTGCGTCACCCCGCCCGAAGCGATCATTGCCACGTGAGGAAACGGCACCCGCAGCGCCTTGATGTACGCAGGCCCGCCCATGGCCGCACACGGAAAGACTTTTACGAACTCGGCCCCTGCTTTTGACGCCATCATCACTTCCGTCGGCGTGAGTACACCCGGAATCACCAGAACATTTCCTGCGATCCCCAGTGCCAGTACCGACGGCTCAAAGCCGGGGCTGGTCAGAAACGCCGCGCCGGCATCGAGACAGTCTTTGGCCGTGTCGACATCCAGCACGGTGCCCGCGCCCACCAGCAGATCCGGATGGCTGGCTCTCAGTTGCGAAAGTACAAAGATCGCGCCCGGCACGGTCATGGTTAATTCCACCACCCGTAAACCGCCTGCGTAGATGGTCTCGGCGGCAAAGACCGCATCTTCCGGGCTGTTGACCCGTATCGCAGGTAAGATCCCCGCCTGTTCAATTGCGTTGCGGACTGCTGCGCGCATAGTTTTTATTCGATCTCCCCTTCGGGCGCGGGAAGTACGTCACTGTCGCGGGCGACCCAGACGTAGAGCGTTGGAAGAAGAAAGATGCCCAGAATCAGCGCAGCCATCAGACCACCGACAATCACGATAGCGAACGGTCTCTGCGAATCCGAACCAATACCCGTGGAAAGCGCGGCGGGCAGGAGCCCGATGCTGGCCACCAGCATCGTCATCATAATGGGACGCAGCCGTATTACCGCACCGTCAATCGCTGCTTCCAGAATTGGCTCACCCCGGGCCCGGAACTGATTAATGTACTCCAGCATGATGACGCCGGTTTGCACGGAAACGCCGAACAGCGCAAGGAAACCGACTCCCGAAGACACGCTCATGTGGGTTCCCGTGAACAGCAGAGCCAACAGCCCGCCCAGCGGTGCCATCGCCACGTTCGCGACAATCAGCAGCACCCACTTGATGGACTTGAACATCGTGTAGAGGATCAGGCAGATCACCAGCAGCGTAATCGGCACCACAATCATCAGCCGACGCTGAGAACGCTTCGCGCTCTCATATTCGCCGGCCCAGTCGAGCTTATACCCGACAGGGAGCTTTACCTGCTTTGTTACCTTGCTGATCGCCTCTTCCACTGTGCTGCCCAGATCTCTGCCCTGCACGGCGTATTTCAACGCCACGTAGCGGGAATTATTCTCGCGATAAATCGCCGAGGCCCCGTCGCGAACTTTCACTGTGCAAAGCTGAGCCAGTGAAACCCGTTCGCCAGACGGCGCAGCCAAACGGATATTCTCAATCGCCTCTTTGCTGCTTCGGTAGTTCGTGTCATACCGAACCACCAGGTCGTACCGTTGCTCGCCCTGCAATACCTGGCTGACCGCTTTACCGCCCACTGCAGTCTCTATTGCATCCTGCACATCCGACACGTTTAGGCCGTATCGCGAGGTCTTATCCCGATCCACTTCGAACTGCAGGTTGGGCTGCCCAATCACGCGAAACAGACCAAGATCCGCCACGCCCTTGATCGTCCGCATGACGTTAATAATCTCCGTGCCTTTCGCCTCCAGAGTAGTGAGATCGTCGCCATAAATCTTAATCGCCAACTGCCCCTTCACGCCGCTAACCGCCTCTTCCATGTTGTCGGCAATCGGCTGGGAGAAATTCCAGAGCGTACCGGGAAGCTTTTCCAGTTCCCGGTTAATCGCCGCGATCAGTTCTTCCTTGTTCTCTCTGAACACCGGTCGCCACTGGTCCTTCGGTTTCAGGTCGATAAAGTATTCCGTATTGGCGAAGCCGGTCACGTCCGTTCCGTCATCCGGGCGGCCAATCTGTGAAACCACCTGCGTTACTTCCGGGAAGCGGGCGATCATCACGCGGGCCTTTTCCATCAGAGCAATGCCGGAAGAGGGACCCGTGCTGGGAGCCAGCGTGGCTCGCGCCCAGATGGCGCCTTCATCCAGGTGCGGCAAAAATTCTGAACCCAGCGCACCACTGGATAACAGCCAGACGGAAATGCCAAACGAGCCCACCGCAATGGCCAGAGTCAGCCAGCGCAGCCTTATGGCACGCCGCAGCGTCCAGCCATACGCCCGGGTGATGGCGGTCATCAGCGGGTTCTTCCATTCCTTCACGGTGCTGCGAAACAGGAAGCTGGCGAGTACCGGTGCGATCAGCATGGAGAAAATCAGCGCTCCAATAAGCGCGAAGGAAACCGTCCATGCCATGGGCTTGAACAGGCGGCCTTCCACGCGTTGCAGCGTGAAGATGGGAATATAGGCCGTGATAATAATGCCGATTGAATAGAAGACAGGCCGCTGTACTTCATGCGCCGCTTCCCGGATGCTCCGGATAGTGGGCACACTGGAATCCCGCCGGCGCGCCATGTGCCCAATGATGTTCTCCACCATCACCACGGCACCGTCCACCACCATGCCGAAATCCAGTGCGCCCAGCGAGAGAAGGTTGGCCGGGATCTTATTCAGGTCGAGGCAAATCGCTGCGAACAGCAGGGAAAACGGGATCGTCAGCGCCACGATGAAAGCCCCGCGCACATTGCCTAAGAAGATGAATAAAATCACCGCCACAAGGATCATGCCCTCGGTCAGGTTATGCAGCACCGTGTGCTTTGTAAAAGCCAGCAGTTCGCTGCGATCAAGGTGCGGCACAATCTTCACGCCCGGTGGCAGCAGGCGCTCATTCAGTTCCTGCACCTTCGCGTGAATACCCAGCAGCGTGGAATCGGAATTCGCCCCTTTTCGAAGCAGCACCATACCTTGCACCACGTCACTATTGTCGATGATGTGGCCGTCTTTATGATGAATGGCCTTGCCTACTTTGCCCAGCCTTATGCGCGGCCCCTGTGAGACCGTGGCGATATCCGAAATCCGGATGGAAGCCCCGTTCTGGGCCTTCACCAGTGTCTTCTCAATATCGTGCACGTCGCGCACCAGGCCCACCGCCCGCACATTAATCTGCTGCAGCCCCTGTTCAATAAAGCTGCCGCCCGCGTTGATATTATTGTTCGCCAGTTGCTGCTCAACCTGCCCAATGGTCAGTCCGTAAGCAACCAGCTTCTCAGGATTCACCTTCACCTGATATTCCCGCGTGGTGCCGCCGAAACTGGAAACATCCACCACGTTCGGAACGGATTTGAACTGCTTCACAATCACCCAGTCCTGCAGTGACTTCAGCGCCATCAGATCGATATTCGGATTGGTGTTCTGCAGTGTATAGAAGTAGATCTGCCCCACCGGGCTGTAGTCCGACCCGATCTGCGGCTGCAGCCCTGCCGGCAGATTGACCTGGCTCAAACGCTCCAGCACCTTTTGCCTGTTCTCGCCATTCGAAGACTCATCGTCGAAGATCAGGCTGAGACTCGACAAACCAAAGATGGAAACGCTCCGCAGATGATCCAGATGAGGGATCCCGTTCATCACGGTTTCAAGCGGCGTGGTCACTTGCTGTTCCACTTCCTCAGCCGCCCGTCCCGGCCACTGCGTAATCACCTGGACATAGTTATTCGCAACGTCGGGATAAGCCTCCACCGGCAGGCTCTTAAACGAAAACGCCCCCCACACCAGCAGAAGAAGTGTGGCCAGTACAATCAGAAACCTGTTGTTCAGCGCGAAGTCTACAAGGGCCTTGATCATGATTCCGTCGTGTTCTGCAGTACCAGCGCGTTACTGACAACCTTGTCCCCGGGAGCCAAACCTGTCAGGATTTCCTGCATGTTGGAGGGCAGCATTTTTCCACCCTTCACTTCCACCTGGCGGTAGCTCTTCTCTCCGGCAGGAACGTAGACCCAGTCGCGGTCATGCAGGTGCAGCACGGCCGTGGCGGGCACGCTGGCATGTCTCTGCTTCCCGGCGCCCCGGAAGGTGGCGGTTAGAAACATTCCCACGCGCATATTGCCGGGGTTCTTCATCTCCAGCCGAACCTTTGCAGTGCGCAGCGCCGGATCCAGCACGGCGCCAATGTTACTGACACGCCCGCTGAAAATCTGGTTCGGATAAGCGTTCAGCTTGACGGTGACGCTCTCACCCAGCCGTATATTGCTCAGATCGTTTTCATAGACATCGCAAATAATCCAGACCGTGGAAAGATCCGACACCGTAAAGGGGTTCGTCGCGGAGAGCCCCTGCACGCCCGCCGCAGCGGTCACCTGCTGATCGGTGATGACACCACTGATCGGCGAGACAATTTCCAATACCGACGAGGGATGCGTCAGGTCCGCGCCCAGTATCCGAATCCGCTCCCGCACGTTTTCCACCGTGATCTGCGTCTTTTCTGCGATATTCGCGGCCAGCTCATAGTCTTTCCCGGAGATGGCCCCTTTATCCAGCAGTATTTTCGCACGCTCCAGCTGTGTTTTCGCCAGCGTCTGATCCGCCATCGCCTGCCGATAATCGGAGAATGCCCCGGAGATATCAGCGCTCTGCACCTTCATCAGCAACTGCCCCTTGGTGACCGTATCGCCCAGCCGTGCATGCACCTCCAGAACCCGCCCGGTCGCAATGGAAATCACCGGAACGGCGCGCGATACGTCCGGGGCAACTACACCGGTGACATTCAGTTCGTCCGCCGCCTCGTACACTGCGGCTTCAGCCGTGGGGAACTGTTCGGGGTGCTCCACTTTCACGGTCCCGGTATCGCCCACATGCTCCACCGGGAGATTCGCCGGCGGCGCTTCGGCCACGGGATCGGACTTCCGCTTCTCTCCACACCCGGCCGCGAAGAGCACAAGTCCCGCGCTTAGCACTGCTTTTAAAGAAGCCACTTTCGGATAAACCATTCGACTCACTGCATCACCTCCCGGCCCACCGCGAGATTCAGTTGGCTCGCCGCCGTCAGATAAGAACCCACCAGATTGAGATAGTTCAGCCGGATACTCCGGTACTCGTTTTCCGCGCCCAGAAAGTCCAGCAGCGAAGCCCCTCCGCGCTGATACGCGAATTCAATCGTGTCGCGCACCTTCGCCGCCTGATCCAGATATTTCAGTTTGTAGGGACGCAGCAGCGTCAGGCTGCTGTTCAGCATGGCGTAAGACGAATCCACATCGCTGAACACCTGCGACACCGCGGCTTCATGAAGGTGCCGGGCCCGGCGTATGTCGATCTCCGTCCGCTCTTTTTCACCCTGGTTCTTATCGAAGATACGCAGCGGGAAATTGACGCTGAACCCGATATAACCGGGGATGGGCGGATTCCGGCCCGAATCCACCCCGAATGTCGGATCAGCTGACCCGTTCGAAACCGCCAGACTGTGGTCGGTCTGCGCTTTCTCAATCGTCTGCAGCGCGGCCTTCACATCCGGTCTCGACGTTATTGCCAACTGCCGGAACTCTTCGAGAGGCATCAACGCTTCAGTGAAATCGAACGTGCCCGTCACGTCGAACTGGTCTAATGCCGGGTTTGGCGCAATCCGGTCGTTCATCAGATTGAGCAACTGAATCTTCGCGGTTCGCACATTCACTTCGGCGGTCTGAAGGTCGCTCTCCAGCTGCACCCGCTGCAGTTCAAGGCGCATCATATCCACCTGGGCGATATCGCCCGTCTTCAGCCGCTCCTGGCTAACCGCCAGAAACCGGTCATAGTCGGCCAGAGTTTCGCGCGTCACGCCTAGAATCGCCTTCTCCTGCAGTGCCGTGACAAACGCGCTCCGCAGGCTGAACAGCAAAGTGCGCTGCAGATCCTCCTGTTGTGAACCGGAAATCGCCGTGCCCTTCTTTGCACTGTCAAGCCGCAACTCGCGCTTGTGCTGACGTTCATGAAGATACGTGGCAGAGACCAGCGGAAGCGTATATCCCAGCGGCCTGTAGGGGTTTGACGTGAAAGGGTTCAGCTGATCCACAGTCGCCGTGATAGTTGGGTTCGGCCGAAGAAACGCCGTGGTCTCCAGCGTCCGCGCTTCGTCCACCGCCAACTGTCCGGCCCGCAGAGTCGGGTTCGCGGCTTCAAATCTGGCACGGACCTGCTGCCAGGTCAACGGCTGCTGCGCGCCCAGGGGCCAGGCAGACAATCCAAACAGCAGCAGCCACAAGACCCTCGCGGACGTCTTACGTGGAAGTGTCAGAATCAAATTCCAATCTAGCGATTACTGAAGCACCGGAGCGATCATCTTTCGGCCAGGTGCGGCCATCTTTTGGTTGCCGTTCGTCCAGCTCCCTGCTTGCGACATAGAATGAAGCAGAACTACCGGATTCATGCTGTCCTTTCTACTCAGCGGCAACCGCAAAACCGTTCTCCTTCGCGCCGCCATCATGGCGTCGGCGATTGCGCTGACCGATTGGTTCATCAAGGGCAACATCCCGCTCGGCTTCCTCTATCTGTTTCCCATGTTGCTGGTTGGCACTGTTCTGAATCGCCGGCACATTGCGTTCGCCGCCCTCGGCTGTACCTTGCTGACGGAACTCTTCGACGGCTATGAATGGTTTTCGCTGGCGGCGATTCCCCGCGACATCCTCGTCTTCGCAGCGTTTATCGGTATGGGACTTTTTGCTTTCGAAGCGGGCCGCAGCCGCCTTCTTGCGCAATCGCACGTCGAGTTGCTGGAGCGCGAAGGCCGCGTCCGCGCAGAGGCTGCCGAACAGTTGCGCGTGCTGGTGGAAAGCAGTCCCGCCGCCGTCTTCACCGCCACTTCGGAAGGAGTCATACTGCTGGGCAACGAGGCCGCTCACCGCCTCTTCGGCGTCGCGCCGGACAGCCTGCCGGGCCGATCTGTACACCAGTTCCTGCCTTCGCTGCTGAACGTGCCGCGACCGGACGAGCATCATCGGCCTGTCCGCACCGCCATGCAGTGCCGCGGCAGCCGTCAGAATGGCGAGGCATTCCTGGCCGACCTCTGGTTTTCCACCTACCAGACCAGCGCCGGACCCCGTCTGGCTGCCATGGTTGTCGATACTTCGGAAGACCTTCGAAATCGCGAGGAAGGTGGGCTCAATCAATTGCTGGCCGGTTCCCGCATTCTGGTCGCCGCCGTTTCCCATGAAATTCGTAACGTTTGCGGAGCCATCGCCATGGCCCATGCCAATCTGGCGCGGACCGGTGTGATGCACGGCAACAAGGATTTCGACGCATTGGGCCATCTCATCCTTGCCCTTGAAAAGATCGCCGCCATGGAATTGCAGAGCACCACTGACCAGGTGGCTGTCGTCGACCTTTCCGGCATTCTGGAAGAACTGAGGATTGTCGTCGAATCCGCCCTCAGCGACCACGACGTCACTCTTCGCTGGAATGCGCAGGGCGCTCTGCCTGCTGTCTGGGCAGATCGGCAAAGTCTGATGCAGGTCTTTCTGAATCTCACCCGCAACAGTGAGCGCGCCATGCGGGCGAGCCTGAGGCGTGAACTCACCGTCACTACGGAAGTAAATTCGAGGAGCGTGGTGATTCGTTTTCGCGATACAGGCTCCGGCGTGGCCCACCCGGAACTTCTGTTCCGCCCGTTCCAGCAACAGGCAACGGCCAGCGGTCTGGGCCTCTACCTCTCGCGCGCCTTCATGCGATCCTTCCGGGGCGAACTGCGTTTTGATCCGGAACCCGACGGTGCCAGCTTCATTGTGGAACTGGCGCGCTCGGTGCCCGACACCACACCGCTGATCCCAACTGAGAAAGGAGCCTATGCAGCAGATTCGGATTCTGCTCGTGGACGACCACAGTCTGTTCCGCGACAGCCTGAGCCGGTTACTGGAGTCTGAGCCGGGGTTCGTCATTGCCGGTAGTTGCGCCACGGTCGCTGATGCGCTTGAAATTCTGGCCGGCAGGAATATTGACGTTGTACTGCTCGACTACGATCTGGGGGATGAGCAGGGCACCGTACTGCTGGAAGAGGCGGCCAAACGTGGATTGAACTGCCGTTTCCTGATGGTGACGGCAGGTCTCGGCGCCGGCACCCTGCGAGCCTTTCAAAGCGGGTCCGCCGGTGTCTTCCTGAAACACAGTTCGCCCGCTCAACTGGTGGAGGCGATCCGCAAGGTTGCGGCCGGTGAGTTGTGGCTGGATTCGCGCGCCCTCCAGGGACTGGTCACAGGAGCCACATCCCGCGTCGCTGAAACTCTTCCCGGCGGGACGCTCACTCTGAGGGAACGTGCGGTTGTGAAGGCAGTTTTCGAGGGCCTCAGCAACAAGGAGATCGGCGCCCGGCTGGAGCTTTCAGAAAGTTCGATAAAAACGGTGCTTCAGCAGCTCTTTGATAAGGCGGGTGTGCGAACGCGCAGCCAACTGGTCCGCATCGCCCTCGAACAGCACGCCGACGACTGGCTGAGTGACCGTTGAATAATCGCTCGTTACAAAATGCTTTGGCTGCCATCACCCCGGGCTGCACTCCGCAGCATGTTGTTATCAGTAAACCAATGCGGCAGCGATGAGTTTGCATTCAACGATTCCGCGCCTGTGTTGCCTAAGCTATTCCTTTGACCAAACCTGCTTTCAGTAACCCCGGTAAAACGAGCATCTTCGCGGTAGCTCAGCTCACGAGGCAGGTGATCGGGTTTTGAACCGCTGATTGCGTTGCGCTGGTACCAGTACGGAGTGATGGCGTCGAGGGCTTTCGTCGGTAGTATCTCTTCCATCCGTGATAAATTAGCCTGAGACTAGCTGTTTCCGGACATAGTGAAAAATATGAAAATACACCGGAAACCTTCAGCTGTCACAGGAGTGATGCTGCTGGCGGCGCTCCCGGCTTTTCCCTCGGCAGTCCGCAATCCAGTCGGTTCTGCCGGCAACAGTCTGGGTCGCTGTGACGACTGTTATTCTGCGCAAACACCTCTGGGATTTACTGCTGCTCTCTTTGGCTCCGTCAGCAGTACTGTATTCGTTAACAATAACGGCAACGTAACCTTCGGAACGGGAAATGCAACATACTCCGCTGGCCCACTCTCTGGGATTCCCGTACCCATCATTGCCCCCTTCTTCGCAGATGTTGACACGAACTTAGGGTCTTACTCGAACTCACCGTTGTCAGGTATTGTGACCTACGGTAGGGGAACCGTTACGGATACGAGCCTCGGATGGAACAGGGCGGCTGAATTCGCTGTAGAATGGCCGGCTGTGGGATACTACTACCAACATTCGGACCTATTAAATACCTTTGAACTGCTTCTGGTGGACCGATCAGATATACAGGTCGGCGACTTCGACATCGAATTTAATTACAACAGCGTGCAGTGGGACATTGGTCAGGTAAGTACCACATACGCAGCTGTCGGATACTCGAACGGTCTCTCAGGCGCGGCTAACGTTACGTACGAACTGCCGCTGTCCCGTACCCACCAGCTGTTGGACGTCATCGGTTACAGTCCAAACGGACGCCCCTATCCACCGCCGAGTAATACGCAGGGGTTAGTCCTGAACAGCCACAACAGCAATGTTCTGGGGCGATATGACTTTCAAATTCGAAATCCAGCCGTCGCACCAGAACCGGCAAGCCTGCTTCTCCTGAGCGGCGGACTGCTTTGTGTCGGTTGGTTCAGCAAGAAGGCTTAAACCTCTCACGAAGGGGTCAATGCTGACTGAGCCTGGCCCCCGCGATCATATCCTCAACCGTTGCGATTAGCATTCCCCGTTGTGGATGGCTTCGGAAACACATCAAAGCAATCCTGGTTTATAAAATACAAACGAGGTAGTGTACCCGTCTTCCGTGGCGGGAACACTACCTCGCTGAGTACTTCTAATCTGTTGTTGCTGGCTTTTTAGACGGGGCTAACTTGTTCCGCCTGCAGACCTTTCGGCCCACGGGTGACGACAAACGAAACCTTTGCACCTTCGTCGAGCGAGCGATATCCGCTCGATTCGATCGCGGAGAAATGTACGAAGACATCCTCCCCGGATTCACGCTGGATGAATCCAAATCCCTTGGCGGCGTTGAACCACTTCACCGTTCCTGTTTCTTTCATGTTATGTGTCTCTTTTCCAGCTATTGGAATTCCCGGCGGTGTAAATCTTTATTCCTGCGCGCCTGTCGCGATAAAACTTCAGGGCAATGACTTTGCAGCGAACTACATAGTGTGTTTCGTGGGTGGTCGGAAGAAATTAACAGCGGGTTCAAAAGCTGCCCTGAGGATACCACGCCGGTGAAGGGTTTCACAAGTTTTTTCATCGCCCTTTTGTTTGTTCAAGATCCGGCAAAAATGCAGTGAGCAGTCCAATGGCTGGCAGGAACGCGCAGACGCTGTAAACAAAGGTGATACTGGTCACGTCAGCCAGCTTTCCCAACACTGCCGCCCCGATTCCACCCATGCCAAAAGCGAATCCAAAAAACAGTCCCGAAATCATTCCCACCCTTCCCGGCACCAGTTCCTGAGCATAAACCAGAATGGCGGAGAACGCCGAGGCGATCACCAGTCCTATGGGTACGGTCAGTACTGCCGTCCAAAACAGGTTGGCATGGGGCAGTAAAAGGGTAAATGGCAGTACCCCCAAAATCGAAACCCAAATGACGTATTTCCGACCAATCCGGTCCCCCACCGGCCCCCCGGCGAACGTGCCCACGGCTGTCGATCCCAGGAAAAGGAACAGGTAAAGCTGGGCGTCGCGAACCGGAACTCCGAATTTCTGAATCAGGTAAAAAGTGTAGTAGCTGGAGATGCTGGCCAGATAGAAGTACTTGGAGAAGATGAGCGCCACCAGAATCGCGATGGCAAATACCACTTTGGGGGCCGGCAGCCTGGAGACTTCCTCGGTGTCCGCAGTCTTTCGTTTCGCCCGCTCCGCCTGATGCGCTTTGTACCAGCCTCCGACGCGCCAGAGTATGAACATGGCGAGCAACGCGGCGAGGGAAAACCACGCAATGCTGGACTGGCCGTTCGGCAACACAATGAACGCGGCCAGCAGCGGCCCCAGCGCCGTGCCGCCATTCCCACCCACCTGGAACAGTGATTGGGCCAGGCCGTGTCGCCCGCCCGACGCCATGCGGGCTACGCGTGACGATTCCGGGTGGAACACGGACGAACCCATCCCGATCAGCGCCGCCGCCATCAACAGAATTCCATACCTCGGCGCCACCGAAAGTAACAGCAACCCGGCCAGCGTGCAGCCCATTCCGGCCACAAGGGAATACGGCGTAGGGCGCTTATCCGTATAAATGCCAACCAGCGGCTGCAGAAGTGACGCGGTGACCTGAAACACCAGCGTAATCAGGCCGATCTGTGAGAAATCGAGGTGAAATGAGGTCTTCAGGATGGGGTAAATCGCAGAGAGCAATGACTGATTCAGGTCGTTCAGCAGATGGCAAAAGCTGACGGCGAACAGAATCGGGAAGACCGTTTTTTCTCGGGCGTATTCTGTGACAGGAGACAACCTCCAGTGTAAAGGTCTGATTTCCGCAGGCTGCGCAACCGCCCGAAAACGGACACTTTGATTTCGCTACCGAACACAGGCGCGCGCGGTTACGGGCCTGGATCTCTTTCGTAATCAATGTCTTACGGCTGGCCCCAAGTGGTCTGGCACATGCAACTAAGAATCATCGCCGCGACAATGCCCAAATTCCTTTTCAGCTGGCTTCTGGTGGCCATTTCACCCGCGCTCCTCGCGCAGTCGGAAATCACCATCACCGCCCCGCCTCCGCCCAGAGCGGTGGGCCCGTTGCTCCGGCCCTTTCATTTCGAAAAGCGGGTGGTTTCCGCCGCACGTCTGACGGACAGCCCGCGTCTGGAAACCCTGCTTCGCGGCGGCAACCTCTATCTTGCCGCCCGGGACGTGGTGGCGCTGGTTCTTGAAAACAACCTCGACATCGACATTCAGCGCTACGGGCCGTTTCTTGCCCAGGAAGTCCAGCGCCGAACCGAAGGCGGCGGCTTCCTGCGCAGCGTGGATACGGGAGTGCTTTCCGGTCCCCAAAGCGTCAGTCTGGCAGGCGTGAACGTGAACGCCAACGGGCTTTCCGGGGGCGGGGGAGTGGGTTCCGGGGGCGGCTATGTTTCGCAAATCGGACCGGTGCCGCCCAGCCTGGATCCGAACCTCTACACCAGCTTCCAGTTCGGCCACAGCACCACCCCCCAAACCAATACCCGCCTGAACCAGACCACCGCACTCACCAACGATTACAAGCAGTTCGTGCTGCAGTATTCACAGCAGTTCATCACCGGCACCAGTGGCGCCGTCACCTGGTACAACGGCAGCAACAAGCTCAACAGCCCCACGCCGCTGCTGAACCCTTCGAGTAACGGTTCTCTCGACATCACCATCAACCAGAACCTGCTGCAGGGCTTCAGCGTGGCGGTGAACAACCGCGACATTCGCGTGGCGCGCAACAACCAAAAAGTGAGCCTTCTGCAACTCAAACGTCAGGTAGTCACCACCGTTTCCGCCGCGCTGAATCTCTATTGGGATCTGGTGAGTTTCCATGACAGCCTGCGCATCACGGAACGTGCCGTGGCAACCGCGGAAAAGCTCTACCAGGACAACCAGAATCAGTCGCGCCTGGGTGCGCTGGCGCCCATTGAAGTGACCCGCGCGGCCGCGGCCGTCTCCGCCGCGAAGGAAGACCTGCTCATCGCCCAAACCAACGTGGCCCAGCAGGAGACGGTGCTCAAGAACGCGCTGAGCCGCAGCGGGTCAGACAGTGTCTGGCTGGAAGAAGCGCACATTATGGCGCTGGACCATATTGAAGTGCCAAAGCAGGAAGATCTGAAGCCCGCCGCCGAACTGATCAAAGAGGCCGTGGCGAGCCGTCCCGAACTGGAGCAGACCCGGATTAATCTGGAAAGCAACAAAATCCTGATTAAGGGTGACAAAAATGGATTATTGCCCGCGCTGAGCGCATTCGCGGAGTTCACCAACCACGGGCTGAGCGGTACCGTGAACCCTCTCTACAACAACTGCTGCGGCGCGCCGGATTCGTATTTCGTGGGAGGCTCCGGCAACCTTGCCTCGCAGGTGTTCCGACGCAGCTTTCCGGACTACTCCGCCGGCTTTTCCCTGAACATCCCCTTTCGCAACCGGGCCGCGCAGGCCGACTACGTCACCGACCAGCTGCAGCTTCGCCAGGCGGAACTACAACTGAAGCGCGCGCTGAATCAGGTGAGCGTGGAAGTGAAGAACGCCGTGATCGGCCTGCAACAGGCGCGGGCCCGCTACGAAACCGCCCTGAATACGCGCACGCTTTCTGAGCAAAGTCTCGAAGCTGAGCAGAACCGCTTCAAATACGGTGCCGTGCCGGATGCCACGCTGGTGATTCAGGCACAGAAGGATCTGGCCACCAGTCAGTCTGCCGAAGTGCAGGCGATGGCGAACTACACACACGCCCGCATCGCGCTCGATGACGCGACAGGCCGCACGCTGGACGCCAACCACATCACCATGACGGAAGCGGTGACGGGGAAGGTGACCCGATGAGGGTCTTATTCATCAGCCTGATCGCCTGCAGTCTGCACGCCCAGACGCTGTCGATTCTGCGCCCCTATCAGGCTCCGGAGGCACCTCCC
Source organism: Bryobacterales bacterium (assembly GCA_038319515.1). Lineage (GTDB taxonomy): Bacteria > Acidobacteriota > Terriglobia > Bryobacterales > Bryobacteraceae > BOG-234. Next base: position 772 of record JBBQDH010000074.1, on the reverse strand, counting down.
CTGCGGCTCAGCAATTCCAGTCGCCTCAGCACCGTCCTCCGCGCAGGGCAACTTTATCTGACTTTACAAGACGCGCTGGCTCTGGCGATCGAGAACAATCTGGGCCTTGAATCCCAGCGTTACGGCCCCTTGCTGGCGGAAACCGCGCTCCAGCGCGCCCAGGCCGGCGGTGCCATACGCGGCGTGCCGAGCGCCAGCGCCCAGGTTTCCAGTGTGAACAACGGTGTGGGCGTCGGCGGCTCCATCGCCAGCGCCGGATTGGGTGGAGGTGGCGGCAACGGCGGGGGTGGCAACAGTGGCAGCGTCGCGGTCCAGCAAATTGGGCAGGTGACCCCGAATCTGGATCCTGTGCTGCAAAACTCCACCACGTTTTCGCATCTCACGCAGCCACAGGCCAACACCGTTTTGAGCCAGACCTCCGCGCTGGTGCAGGGTTCGCGAACGTATGACACCACTTATCAGCAGGGGTTGCTGACCGGCGGCTCCATTCAGCTCAGGGCGTATTCTCAATACCTCAGGGAAAACGCCCCGTCAGACGCACTGAACCCCGCCTACGGGCCCCACGCCGATATCACGCTGCGCCATAACCTGCTGCGCGGGTTCGGCCTGAAGCTCAACAGCCGGTCCATCAGAATCGCCGAGCTCGGCATCGTGGCCGCCGGCCAAACTTTTCGCACGCAGCTGATTGATCTGGTGGTCAGCGTGACCGGTCTTTACTGGGATCTCGTGACTGCGAACGATGTGATCAAAGCAAGACAAGCCGCCGTCGATA
>JBBQDH010000073.1:0-24406 GCA_038319515.1 Bryobacterales bacterium | reverse complement strand
GACCGGCGGCAGCCGGGGTGTGGGGAAGGGCGTCGCCGTGGCCTTCTCAGAAGCGGGACACGCCGTGTTTGCAACCGGACGGTCCATACTTTCTGCCGACCTGCCCGCCGCGATCACCCGCATCCCGTGCGACCACGCGGATGACGAGGAAACCCGCGGCGCCTTCGATCACGTTCCTGAGAATCTGGACAGCCTTGTCAACTGCGCTTGGGGTGGCTATGAACATATGGTGGAGGACGGTGCCTTCACGTGGCAACTGCCTTTCTGGCAACAGCCCGATCACCGCTGGGTCAGCATGATGCAGACCGGCGTACGGGCTGCTTTTGTGTCGTCCGCCAAAGCTGCGGAGCGGATGGTGCGGACCCGCACGGGCCTGCGTCAACATCAGCTTCCGGGCTGCACAGAAGCACGTCGGCAATGTGATCTACGGGATGGCGAAAGCTGCCACGGACAAGATGACGTCAGACACCGCCCACGAACTTCGCACCCACAACGTGGCGGTGGTTTCACTCTACCCGGGGCTGGTTCGAACCGAGTCCGTGCTGGCCGCTGCGGCGGAAGGCTGGCTGAATCTGGCCAATAGCGAAAGCCCGCAGTTTACGGGTCGCGTGATTGGCAGACTGGCGGCAGATCCGTTCCTGATGCGGCGCAGCGGTCACGTGCACGTGGTGGCAGCTCTGGCGCGGGAATATGGACTGCGCGATGTGGACGGCGCTGAGCCGACGCCTCTTGGACTCGAATCGGTCTAGTGCGTCAGGTCGTAGATGAAATAGTTCATCGCAATCTTATACGCCAAACCCGCCCATTCTTCCTTGTACTCGGCCTCGTCAGAATGCTCCCACGCGTCACCCAGGTCCATGTTGTGGCAGATCACCACCATCAGCCGCCCCCGGTCGTCGTAGATGCCCCGCCAGTGGGGTTCCTTGCCCGCCGAATAGTCCGGATCTGAACCCTTTTCGTACGTCAGTTTACTGTCGAAATACTGCGCGCCCGGAATCTGAAAACGGTGGTCCAGATCGTAAATAGTATGGAAAATCGGGTTATTGTTATCCAGATCTTCCACCCGCCGGTCGGGAAACACCTTGTTCATGCTGGCCATGAAGATCTGCCATTCGCGCGCACCGTGAAAGTCGTCCACCATCATGAAACCACCGCGCAGCAGGTACTCGCGCAACTGCTTCGCCTGGTCGTCCGGCAACTGCATATGGCCCGGTTCCACGGCATAGAGCACTGGCCAGTTGTAGATGTCCGGGTTGCCATCCAGATAGACCACCTGTTCCACTGCCCGCGTTTCGATTCGCGTCAGCCGCTTCACGCCCTCCAGAAGATGCCGGTCGGAGCGGGGGTAATCGAAGGTCCAGTAACCGGGAAACTCGCGGCCATTCTGCATGAACAGCTGCTGAAAAGGGTAGCCATAGATGTCCGGATACCGCAGGCGGGCGCGGGTCCACTCGGCCTTCTTCTGCCAGCCGTCCGGAAGCGGAAAATGTTCGTACTCAATTCCCGGGTATTCCTTGAAAGGCCGCTGCGCAATCACGGCTGTCCCGGCGGCCAGACCAAGCGAAGCGACGATCAGGATTGTGCGTAGCCGCATGAAAAGGCGTCTTGAACGCCTTCAGAATAGCACCCGTGATGGTTACTGTTTGTGGGCAAGCGCAGCGGCTGATCGTGCCGACGCGACGGTGGGGGTCTGGATGGCTCGCCACGAGAGCTGGCCGCCGATGTAGATCAGCCAGACGCACAGCGCAAGGCGCATCTTTCGCGGTGAAATCACCGTGGTGAGCTGCGTCCCGATCAGGACGGCAGGCACGCCGCCGATGAGTAGTTTCAACAGGATAGCCCAAGGTACACCGGTCATACCCGCATGGATGCTGCCTGCGAAAATCGAAAGCACCAGTCCAAAGGCCAGGTCTGTGCCGACCACTTCAGAAGGCAGCAGGGACGTGAACCGCATCAAGGCAACGGTGCCTAATGCCCCCGCTCCGGCCGAGGAGAAGCCCACTTCGAACCCGATGGGCGCGACAATCCACGGCAACCACTTCTCCGGTACCGGCTTTGATGCCACGCCTGCGGGAGACATGCTGCGCCAGAACGTCCCGACCGCTGAGATCACCACCGTCAGCCCGACGATACCCAGAATCGGTCGCATCAGGGCGTTTTTATCGAAAGCGCTCAGCAGGAAACTGCCCACAATCACTGCCGGCAATCCGCCGAGGGCCATGAATTTCAGCACCCGGAAGTTTACATGACCGCGCGCCATGTAAATCGGCGTCGCAAACAATTTCACCACCGTTCCGAACACCAACGCCGTTGTGACCGCGTCAGAGGTTGACATATGGAAAAACAGAATCAGGATTGGGGCTGTAATGCTGCCCGCCCCGACGCCCGTTATGCCGATTGCCAGGGCAATCAGGAATCCTGCCAGAATTTCCACTTTTTTACTATACCCTATTCCCGATGGAGATTGCCTAGAAGGTCAGTCGCACAGCCAGCTGGGCGGTCCTCGGAGCGCGGGCGCTCGACACCACGCCGAAATCGGCAGCCCCGAATGTCGCGCCGGGAGTGTTGAAGATGGGGTGGTTGAAAAGATTGTAGAACTCGCTCCGCACATCGGGTTTAAGCCGCTCAGTGAGTGAGAATGTTTTTTCCAGCGTCACATCGGTGGTGACGATCGGCGCACCCCGCAGCCCGGACCGGGGGGAATTGCCGAACGTGAAAGACGCGGGGTTGGCGAATGCTGTTGTGTCGAACCACCGGCCTGCACCACGCTCACTGGAAGAAAGCGAGGGATTCCGCAGCAGGTCAGGCCGCAGGGAACCTGCCGGGAATGCGTTCGTCGTGTTGGCGTTCGTGATTACCCTGAAGGCCGGGCCGGATTCCCAGGTCTGGAGCGCCCCGACTTTCCAGCCGCCCAACGCGCCCCGAATCACTGAGCTCCCCCGGAAGCCCGACATTTCATAAATCACCTGTTACTTGACCTGGTATGGGTAGATTAAAGATTCGTTGTCAATGGATGTGAGGGATGCGAGCGATTTTGAGGGGTATACTCAATTCGGGTATGCATAAGTGTCCTGCGATTCTGATTTGTCTGGTCGCTGCCGGATGGGCGCAGCAGCCGGATTCGTCCGGAGAAGTTCGCTTTCAGGCCGATACCCGCCAGGTTCTGGTTCCGGTGGTGATCACAGATAAGAAAGGGCACCATGTTCCGGGTCTGAAGCGCAGCGATTTCAACATCTATGAAGACGGCGTGCTCCAGGAGATTTCAGGTTTCAATACCGAAGCTGCGGGATCTGTGGCCGATATTGAGGAGCTTGCAAAGCAATCCCCACGGCCCCCCACTCCGTCGGAATTGGGTTCGAACGTGCAGAAAAGCGTGAATTCTGCACCAAACTCCATTCCCCGCCGCACCTACGTGATCTGTTTCGACACACTGCACTCTTCATTCGCCAACTTCGGTCATATCCGGGAGGCCCTGGAACAGCTCTTCAAACAGGACCAAAGCGGCGGCAACGCACAGTACGTGCTGATCGCCCTCGGGCGACAGTTGCGGGTGATTCAGACCGCCACCTCCGACTCAGCGGCGCTGCGGGCCAAAATGCGGGAGGGCACTTTCCTCTCCGTGCTGAGCGGCGTCGACGCGCAGGCGCTCGCGAACGAGGTCAACGACGTTCGTCTTCGCATGGAGCAGCACTGCCGAACCTGCCCCTGCGGCCCCACCGCCAAGTCGAACGTATGCTACACCGAACGGCTGGTCCTGCGCCAGGAGATTTCCTCGCGCGCGGAGCACGCCGGAATCCTGACACGCGGTTTCCTCGAAAGCCTGGATGGACTGATCGAAGAATTGGCGAAGGTGCCGACGAACCGGTCTCTCATTCTGATCTCCGATGGCTTCAGCCTGTTGCCCGGGACCGAGTTCTATGGCGTCGTCAGCGCCTACCTGCCGAACTACGCCGAGTTCAGGTTCCCGGCGGAACAGCAAATGCAGCCTTTGCTCCAGAAGTCTCTCGATGTGGCGTCGAAGAAGAACATCACCATCTACACGATTGACTCGCGGGGACTGAATTCGCCGTCGTTCGCTGCAGGAAATTCGAATGACGCCAGCGTTTCGGGCGCCGGAGGAAGTGCCGCCCGGAACCGCGGCGGCTCCATGCTGACCGAACTCGACCGCAGGCAAAGCTCCATCGCCTTTCAGAACGGCAGCGGGATGGCACAACTTGCCGCGGCCACAGGCGGCGTCTATTTTCACGACAGCAACGACATGCTGAAGAATTTCCGCACTGCTATAGCGGATGGCAGGGAATACTACGTGTTGTCATACAAGCCGAAAAACACGGCGCCTGATGGCAAATTTCGCAAAATCTCCGTCGAGTTGCATGACAACAGTTTGAGCGCAAGGGCCAAAGATGGCTATTGGGCGAATTGAAGGCCATTGAGGCGGCAGCGCCTCGCCTCGCCGTACACTGGGATTAATGCCTAAAGCAATCTGGGAAGGCACTGTGATCGCCGAGAGCGACCAGTGCGTCATCACCGAAGGGAATCAGTATTTCCCCATCGAATCCGTTCACAAGGAATTCCTGCAGCCTGTCGACAAGACGACCGTCTGTGGCTGGAAAGGTGTGGCCAGCTACTATGACATCGTCGTGAACGGCAAACGCAACGCCGCCGCAGCCTGGTATTACGCCGATCCCAAGGCACCGGCCTCCGCCATCAAAGGCCACATCGCGTTCTGGAAAGGCGTACGGGTGGAATAGACTCCCGAAGTCTCGGCAGTGATGAGATCAGTTCGCCGCCGGCATCTTTCTGGCATGATCCACCACGACAATGCTCGCCATGTCGACGGGGGTGCCCTGCCGGGTGGATCGAAGTAGCGTCGAAAGTCGGGATAGCCGTCTGCGCGAGCGACGCGGCGTGCATCGTGAAAAGCATTAAAAAGCATAAAAGCGGGAAGAAGCGTGTCATCGAAAGTGCATCACCCCGAATCTTCAAAAAGATTCGGTTGCGGGACTTTCTAATCCGCCCGGAGCGCCTGCATCACGTCCACACGCGCCGCCCGCATTGCCGGCCAGGCCGACGCGATGACCGCTGCAGCCAGCAATACTCCCGCCGCACCCAGTACTTCTAAGACACCCGGCATCGGCACATTCTCGAAATAGCCGCCCGCCAGCCTCTGCAGCGCGAAGCCGCATGCCGCCCCGGCTCCGATGCCCAGCGCGGTTATGGTCGCGCCCTCCGCCATCACCCCCAACAGAAGTTGGCGCGGCTGCGACCCGATTGCCAGGCGGATACCGAACTCGCGCGTCCTCACGCTCACCGAAAACGCCAGCACTCCTGCCACGCCAACCACGGCTATCGTCAGCGCCAGAATGGCAAATCCGCCAAAAACCATGGCGTTTAGCCGATCCGGCGTCAGCACCTCCGCGCGCACGTCTTCCAGCGTCGAGGCGCGCTCCACAGGCTGGTCCACTGAGAGCCCGCGCAGCGTTCGCGTGATCGGGTTGATCAGCGCGTAGGGGTCGGTTCCGGCGTGCACAAAGAGCCTCCCGCCGAACAGCGGCCCCTGCCCAAACGGCTGATAGACGGTCATGGTCGGGCCGGGCAGCAGATGCTCATCGTCCAGGTCCGCAGCCACGCCGATAATCCGCATCGGCACAGACTCCATCCCGATGAATTTGATCACGGGGTCGGTCCAGAGCAGGCGTCGGTTCAGCGCCACCTGATTGGGGAACATCCGCCGGGCCACGGTCTGGCTAATGATTGCCACCGGCTCAGACTCTTTCCTGTCGAGATCGTTAAAGTCCCGCCCCGCCACGAGGGGCACCCCCAGCGCGGCAAAGAAGCCCGGTGAAACCACGCGGAACTGGCCATGCGGATCGTCCTCCGCCGTCTCCCGCGCGTAACCCTCCACGGTGAATTGCAGGCCGACCCCCAGCGTGCCGCCTTCGCGCCACGGCGTCAAAATGCCAACGGCAACACCGTCGACCCCCGGCAGCTGATGGACCCGCCGAATCGCTTCCCTGTAGAAATCCACCACCTGGCCTTCTGATTTTCCGTATGAGATCACCGGCACATTGATCACGAGAACGCGCCGCGTATCAATCCCGGTCTGCACTGCCTGCAGTGCGAGCAGAGCCTTCAGCAGCATCACGGCTCCCGCGAGCAGGATAAACGACGCGGCGATCTGTGTGACCGCGAAGGCGCGCAAACGCCGTGAAGTCCCGCCCGTCATCCTTGCACTGCCGCTGGCAAGGCTCGACCCGCCCGGCCCGCTGCCCCCGGGAAGACGCGGAATCCAGGCGAGCAGCGCGGCGGCCACCAGCGCCAGCCCGGCCCCCACCCACAACATCGAAGGGTCCACCGTCAGGTCCAGCGCACGCACGGAAAACCGCGATGCATAACGCGCCAGAATCGCCACCATGGGCCGGGCGCTCAGGACTCCCAGAGCCGCCCCCGTGCCACACAGAAGCAGGCTCTCCGCCAGCAGGACACGCCGCAGCGCACCGGTGCTCGCGCCCAGCGCGGAACGAATCGCCAACTCACCTTCTCGGCGGATGGTGCGCGCCAGAATGAGGTTCACCACATTGGAACAGGCGATGACGAAAACCAGCCCGGAAGCAGCGAGCAATACCCACAGGACTGTCCTCGCTTTCGACGTAACCTGATCCCGCAGCAGCGTCGCGTCTATCCTGTAATCCGCCTTCACCGGATAATCGCCGGGATGTTCCTGAACGATTCCCCGATGGACCGCGCGCAGTTCGGCGCGCGCCTGCTCAATCGTCACCCCAGGCGCGAGCCGCCCAAAAAGTTCGGTCATCCGGTGCACTCGCCCCGTCACCATGGTGGCGGAAAGGTGGTGCGGGCTGGTCACCACGTTCGCGATGATTTCCGTTTCGGCAGGATAGGGAACGGAGGGCTCCAGAACGCCTACGATCGTGCCCGTCCGCGCCCCGAACGATCCCAGCCGGACGACCTTGCCCAGCACCGTTGGATCGCTGCGCAGGGAGGTGGTCCAGAAGCGGTGCGTCAGAACGACGGCTCCGGCGGCGGACGGGCCGTCGTCCCGCATGTCGAGAAGCCGCCCCAGCACCGGGTGCAGACCCATCACCTCAAAATAGTTTCCGCTCACCACGCCGGCGCGAACCTCACGGGGCTCGCCGAGTCCGTGCAGCGTGAAGCCGACCGACGAGAATTCTCCGATGGAACGGAGCGATTTGATCCGCTGCCGCAGGTCCAGCACCTCCGGCACAGAGAAGACAGTATTGTCCACTCCCAGCCCCGGCGCGCTTTGGCGAAGGTAAATGAGCGTGCTCTCATCCCGGTTCACCAGCGGACGCAGCAGAACGCCGCGAACCAGCGTGAAGATGGCGGTATTGGCGCCGATCCCGAGCGCCAGGGTGAGGATAACGGTGATGGTCAGCCCACGGGCCCGCCCCAGCGACCGGACGGCGCATTTCAGGTCACGCCCAAAGGTGGCGGCGGCTTCGCCCAAATGGAACGAGTGTGCTTTTGTGTCGTTGTTGGCCATGGCTTACATCTTCTCCGTTATTGTAGAGTCGATTGGCCTTGATAGTTTTCGACAGGGCACTGATAAATCTTCCAGGGCCGTGACTTCCGACAACAAATTCAGCGACGACGACGCCGGCTGGAGAAGCTTTTTGTGGTTGTCGGCTTTGGTGCCTCGCTCAACGGCTGACTGGTGCCCATCGACGCCAGAAACGCATCCACATCCGTGATCAGCCCGATGGCCCGCGGCAGCGAGGGTAGATCCTTGTATTGCACCTGAATCCTCAGTGCCCGTTCATAGCTGCGCACATCGGCGCGTTCAAGCGACGTCACGAAGGTCCAGGAGGCGCCTCGTGCGCCCGCGCGGCCCGTGCGACCCACGCGATGGACGAAGTTTTCCGGTTCCTGCGGCAAATCGTAGTTCACGACATGCGCGATGTCATCCACGTGAATCCCGCGCGCCGCCACGTCGGTGGCAACCAGCACCCGGTACACACCGTCCTTGAAGCCTTGCAGCGCCTGGTTCCGCTGGCTCTGCGAGCGGTCGCCGTGGATCGGGGCCACCTTATGTTTCCCGCGTTCCAGAAATTTCGCAAGCCGGTCCGCACCCTCTTTGGTGGCCACGAAGACGAGGAAAGAACCTGATTCGGTCTTCAGCAGATGCTCAAGCAGATCGAACTTGGAGCCCTGAGCGACTTCGTAGCAGTAGAAATCGATCTGGCCTGCTGTTTCCGCGCACGCCTCCACCGCGATCCGCACCGGATTGTGCACGTAGCTTGCGACCAGTCCCGCCACGGATTGTCCCATCGTCGCGGAGAAAAGCATGGTGTGGCGTTTCAACGGAAGCTTGTCGAGGATGAAGCCGAGATCCGGCAGGAAGCCCATATCGAGCATCCGGTCGGCCTCGTCGAGCACCACAGTTGCGGTGCCGGAAAGGTCGATCAGCCGCCGTTTCAGATAGTCGCAGAGACGGCCCGGCGTCGCGATCACCACTTCGGCACCGGCCTCAATATCGCGCAACTGGTTGGGCTCGCTCATGCCGCCCACAACCACGGCCGTGCGGATGCGCATGCCGTGGGCGATTTGCCGGAATGCCACATCGATCTGAATGGCAAGTTCGCGTGTGGGGCTGAGGATGAGGACTTTAATTGTTTTGGTGCGCGGAACCGCGGCGAGAGCCTCAATCACCGGAATTGAGAACGCCAGAGTCTTTCCTGTGCCGGTCTGCGCGGTTGCCACTACGTCGCGGCCTTCCAGCAGTGGCGGGATCGCCTGCGCCTGGACGGGCGTGGGAGTAACAAATTCGTTCTGTTCGAGGTTGGTCCGCAATGCGGAGCAAAGATTGAGTTCGGAAAAATGCTGCATCAATTGTGTTCGGTTCTTTTTGCGGCGAACCGGAACTGTGTCAGTGTTCAGGATAGCAGCGTGAAGAAAATGTACGAGGCCTACTGCGGGTGCTCCGCGCCTTGTAGCCGGAACATGATCTGCAGTTCTTTTCGCCAGTTCGCCGCCAGGCCAATTCGGGTCACTTCAATCTCCGGTTTCAAATAGCTCAGGATCGCCTCGCTCGTCGAGTGGAATTCGAGCGACGGGGCGACCAGCAGAATACGCGGAGGCACCTTGCGCAGCGGGATTCCGGGGAAATAACCCAGACGTTCGAAGTCTCCTGCCAGCAGATGTTTGCGGACGCGCAGCCAGTAATCAATAGCCTGGAAAGGAAGCTGCAGATCCGACGTTGCCTTCAACTCGATCACCACCAGGCGCCCGGTGTGGTCCACGCCCAGCAGATCGAGAATGCCCCGGTCCGGCGCCCCAAAGATCGGCACCTGGCCGTAAATCGGAACCGGCAGAATTGTCGCGTCAATCGCCTGGGGGCGGGCGCGGACCTGGGATTCCAGCCAGCCTTCGGGGTATTGGGTATAAAGCGGGTGCTGAGTGTCTTCGGTATCGGCGGACCGAACCCTGGCAACTTCGTGCGCCATGGCGATCACCGTCTCCATGGAGCAGCGTTTGCGACGGCCAATGCCGCAGGTCAGCTTTCCTGCATTCCAGCGGGCGAATTCCAGGCCCTTGACCTGCAGGCTGATGCCGCCGTCGGACTGGAGAACGCGGTCTACTTCCGGAAGATCTGGAAATGCAGGTGGTTCGGCATTGGGATTCGTCGGGCGGCGGCAAGGCGGCAGGGTGGATTGCAAATTGCCCGCGTCTTCGAAATCCACAGGCCCCACGCGGTCTTTGTCGTCATAAATGAACAGGTGGCACTGCAAAGCGCGCGGGTTGATCAGCGCAGCGCGGGCCGCAGCTTCGCCCTCGCTCCCCACGGGAACGTAGAGCAGCAGCCGGCCGATGGTCAGTCGCTTCTCACGACTGCGCAGGTAGTCCAGCCAGATCAGCCCGAAGGTGGTGACGCCTGCAGCATCGGTGAGCTCTGTCGGCGGCGCCGCCATGACCGCGATGCCCGTGGACCCCATCCGAAGCAACGCACGCACATAGGCCGGGGAGAGACTCTGTTCCAGGTTGGTTTCGGCGCTGACCTCGTCGATCTGCCATTCAGGATATTCGCGTGCCAGCGTGAGGCGAAAACGGTCGCGGAAGGCCAGACGTAAGGATTTCCGTTCCAGCTCCACCCCGAGCGGTGCGGCCAAATCGGCGATCTGCAGTTCCCCCGCAGCTTTTGGAAAGCGCTCAGTTACCAGCGAAAGACGATCTCGCCGCTGTTCCTTTACGGACACAATTTTGCGAACCAGATTGCGATTCAGGTTCCAGGCCTGCAGCATGAGACGCCCATTCCACTCGGAGACACTCCACTGGTCCGTGATCAGAGGAAACGGCTCTTCACCTGGGTCAAGCAGAGCGGGCCGGACGGCGGAGGCTACGAACTGTTCGACGACAGCCCGCAGGTCGGGTTTGGGCAACACGCGACTTGAGAATAGCAATGTTGGGCCGGAGGCGCTATACCTCCGGCCCGAAAGCAGTTATACCCGAGTGGCGATAAAGTCTGCTTTGCCGTACTCGGCGAGCGTGACAACGCCCTTGATGGTGTTGCCCTCCGCCGCGCCGGTGAAGTTGAAGCTGAGTGACGTCCCCTGGATCTTCTGGGAACTGCGCAGCGACACTGTCTTGCCTTCCACGGCTCCCGTGGCATTCCCCGAAACAGTCTCACCTTTGTGCGTGCCGGCGAGTTTGCCATCGGCGGTCTGCGTGATGTTCAGTTGGTGCCTCGCGTTGCCCGACAGGAATTTCAGGTCGACTGTCCAGTTGCCCGCAACATTCGCAGCCGGGGCCGCGATCACCGGAGTATCGAACTTCGGCGGGTTGGCCAGAATGCGATGAAGAGCCTCGGCGGCGATCTTGTGGTCGCCGGGCTGCATCATGTAAGGCATGATGCGAATGGTGCTCGGCCGATTTAAATCCCGTCGGGTTCCGCTCGAACCTGCAATCACGATCCGCGGCGTGCCATTCAGCAGCAGCGCCTCCACTTCAGTACCCGTGATCCCCAGCTGCTTTGGATCCCAGCTCAGCTGCATCACGGGGGCGTGGTTTGAAAGATCCTCCGGCTGGTGGATGGTTTTGGTGATACCCGGGACTTTCATCACTTCAGCCGAAATGTAGTCCAGACGCGATTCCCAATCCTTCCACTCGGCTGCGTGGTCGCGCTTCACCCACATTTCCACCGCCGCCAGCATGCCCATGATCTCTTCTTTGCCCACCTTCATGGACCGCCCAAACGCGTGGTGCGGGGCGCTGCAAACCCAGGCTGTCTGCAGCAGATCTTTCTGGCCGAGCAGCATCCCGCCGGCCTGCGGTCCACGCAGGCACTTGCCCCCGCTGTAGGCCACCATGTGAGCGCCGTTCTGCAGGTGGATATTTGGAATTTTCAGCTCTTCCGCGGCGGCGTCGATCAGTACCGGAATGTTGTGACGGCGGGCAATGACGCAGGCGTTCGGGATGGACAGTTCGCCCTTCTCCGCAGCCGGGCCCGACATGATCATGACCATGGCCGTTTTAGGATTAATCGCCGCTTCGAACTGCGCGGCGGTGTCCACTTCGATCATCTTCACGCCGGTCATGCGGACGGCGTGGTCATACACGTTGCGGGCGTAGCGCGGCACGATCACTTCGTTTTTCATGCCGGTCAGGTCCGGCATCCGCTGCATTTTCTCGGGGTCGCCACCGGTGATGCAGGCCGCGGTGGCATGCGCCAGCGCGGCGGCGCAGCCATTGGTCACAATGCCCCAGTCCGCTTTGGTCAGTTCTGCCAGGCGCTTGCCGGCAGCTTCCATCAACTCGTCCATGTGGACATAGGAGTGCGACGCCAGCTCCATCGCCTTCTTCACTTCCGGAAGAGATTGAGAACCGGTGATGATAGTGAACGTCCCGCGGCAGTTCACCACGGGCTTCACGCCGATCGACTGGTAGATGCCGGGGGTCAGTTCGAGGGGAGCGGCTTCGGCCTGCGGTTCAGACATGCTGACAGCCTCCACGGCAGCCAGGGCGGCGGAGGAACGGAGCAGGTTTCTGCGGGAGATCTTCATTTTTGACACACTTCACCTTTGCTTGATAGTAATGCTTGATGCTAAGTGGTTTGGGGCGGGCGGGTCAATGGCGGCAGCGCTTTTCGGGTAGAATGTCTCAGTGAGCTGCAAACAAACTCGTCGGGCGGTTGGCGCCACTTTCCTTGCAATGCCCGCATTTGCGCAACTGGATAAGATTCTGGGCGGTTTAGGAAAGCAGGCGGGAGGCGATGCCAGGATCGCGTCCGGTCTGAAAGAAGCCCTCAGCATCGGCACGGCAAACGCCGTGAAGCTGACCGGCGTCACCGACGGATTCTTCGGCAATTCGTTGATCAGGATTCTGCTCCCGCCCAGGCTGAGGGCGGCGGAGAAGGGGCTGCGGATGATCGGTGCGGGGCCGCAGGTGGATCAGTTCGTACTTGGGATGAACCGAGCGGCGGAGAAGGCCGCGCCGGAAGCCTCGATGTACTTCAAGCAGGCGATTCTGAGCATGACCATTACAGACGCGAAGGCGATTCTTGCCGGGGGAGATACCGCCGCCACGGATTTCTTTCAGTCGAAGACTTCGGAGCAGCTCACCACCGCTTTTCGACCCCACGTGGAAGCCGCGATGGGGCAACTGGAAGTGACCCGCCAGTTCGACGGGCTCATCGGGAATATGAAGAAAATTCCGTTTATGAAGGCGGAATCGTTCAATATCAACGACTACGTGGTGCAGCAGGCCATCAAAGGGCTCTTCGTGATGGTGGGCCAAGAAGAGAAGAAGATTCGCAAAGACCCGGCCGCCCAGGTCACTTCATTGTTGAAAGACGTTTTCGGGAAACGTTAGCAGGCCTTTTCGGCTATACGCTGGACTGACAGTCCAAGGTGCGACGGACGGGTCCGTCCGCGTCCATGGCATTTCGTGCCACGAAATCTGATGCAAGCCCGGTGGCCAACGGGTGCGACGGACTTCAGTCTGTCGGGTGGCCGGAGATCACGGATCTTCTCATTCAGGAGGGCTTTCGAGCCTGCCGTTGTTACCCGGAAGATCGACAGGCCCGACCACAGGTGTCAGCTCACACCGGATTTAGCCAGGATAAGGCTGACTGTCTCGCCGCGCGCCTGCTCACGCCTGTCGAACCTCGAAGTAGTTTAATCAGCGACGATCAGTTCACCCGGCAGTATCGGGCGGGTACGCGGCAGCAACCCCAGCGAAGCGCAAATCCCCAGCGCAACCAGCGCCGCAACGTAGACAACCAGCTTCACGATGTCGGTCTCATGCGTGCGGGGCAGCGTTTTCCAAAGAATCATCAGCAGCGTCTGGGCCAGCGTCACGGCCCAGACTGACCCGTAGAAATAGCGGCGTTCCGTGCCTTCCCCCTGCGTGGAGGGGCGCACGCGCGGCAGGATTCCCAGTGCCCCCAGCAGTATGGTCAGGCCATAAAGCGGGAAGTAGGCGTACTGGTAAAGCTGTTTCATGTACCAGCCGCCGGTAAAGACAGCGATCACCAGCCCGGCCAGATTCAGGCCGGCGAACGTCACCACATCGGCCCAGGCAAATGTGTAGCAGACCTTACGATAAAGCGGGTTCGGGCGGTCTTCAGTGAACTTCAGAATGTAAGGCTTCGGCTCCACGCCAGGCAACTGCGCGTAATAACCGGCGATACCGGTGCCCAGCAGCACCACCGCCAGCCACGCCATGTTGCCGAGGCTGGGGCCCCTGGCGAACAAATCAAATGTCAGCGGACCCGGCGCGAGGAAGAACACCCAAATCCAGATCGGCCAGTGCAGCACCCTGTAGTAGCCCTTGTTGCGCTGCCGCATTTTCTTCTTTTCGGCGTACTCGACGCGAACGGGGGTCAACATGTCTGATAGATGTCTAAGGTCCAGATTAACGCGGGCGTGCCGGGGGATCCGGTTTCGCTTCTTCTATGACGACCCGGTAACGGAAATGCAGGGATTTCCCGACCGGGAGAGTCACAGATCCGTCGGTGTTCCTGTCCCCGGTGAAGTCGCGAACACCGAACGGGTTGGCGGAGAAGAGTCCGTATTCGCGAACATGCCAGTAAGTGGGGTATGAGGGGTTGCCCGGCTGGTCGAATATCGTGATGGCCACATCTTCGCGGCCCGCCTTGCCGGAAAACCGCATCCATTCCCCGCGTTTTCCCCAGCATTCCTTTTCATTCCTGCAGCCGTTGCTGCCCGCCATCCTGTCGATACCGGGGGCGAGGCGGATGTTGAACATCCCTTCCTTCGTATCGCCAAAAACAGTATTCTGGACAGCCGTGAGGGTGATATCGAAATCAATTTCGCGGGCATTGTTGGCAGTCACGAACTTCATGCTGCGGTCCTCTGTGAGCAGAACCTGACCCTTCGGGTCCAGCCAGTCGAACACAATGCGCGCCACTCCGTCCTGTGCGCCGTCGTGTGTGCTGACGACGCGGTTCAGCCGAATTGAGCCGCTATGGTCGTTCAGCTGGGTCTTGTCACTGGCCCAGAAGTTATAGCCGTTCACATCCGCGTAGGTGAATGAAAGGCCCTGGTGGTGCGGGTGATCCTTCTTTTCGCCTTCCACATCAGCCATGGGGAATTGCCGGCTGACAATGGTTCCCAATGCCGAGCGCAGCGGGTGCAGATACGGCTTGCGGACGTCCGGCCCGTAGAAGAGTTCGGTATAAGGCTTGCCGTCGATCTCCACGGAGAGCCGGTCCGGATGCTGGTGAAAGGTCACCTGCGCGTGCAGAAATACCGGCACGACCAGCAGCAGCGCATGTTTCATTCGGATTCTTCCTCTTCCTCCGCAGGAATTTCTTCAATCAGCTCAGGTCGCACCGCCAGGCGTTTCAGCGCGCTCACTGTGCCGCCGGAACTGAACCCGGCGCGGCGCAGGCGTCGATAGGCCCGCGCCAGTTCGCGCTCATCTTCAATCTTCCCCTTCCCGTGAATTGACGGCATGCGGCGCTCAATAAAGGCGTCGATCATCTCGCCTTCGCTTTTTCCCTCGAAGACCTGCTCCACTGCCTGCTCGGCAACTTTTGCCGGTAGACGGCGCCCACGAAGGTCGCTCAGCACGCGCATGCGACCGAAACCGTCGTTTTCTACACGATTCGATGCGTAACTTTCCGCAAACCGGGCATCATTCAGGTAGCCAATATCCTTGAGCCGGTCGAGAATGCCATCGACCTCACTAAAGTGGGCCGCTTTCAGGCGCAGTTTGCCGCGAAGTTCTTCGGTCGAACAGGCCCGTAGTGCCAGATATTTCACGGCGTAGTCAAAGAGTTCTTCGCCTTCCAGCTTGGTAGGTGCCTTACGGAATGTCTTCTTGTAAGCCATTTGGCGTGTAAAGTGCTGACGCCCAGTTTATCGCGCCCCGCAGTATACTGGGGATGACCTCGGGTTGTTGATTTTTTCAACCCGCAAAAACTAAGGAGCAGATGGCAATGAACAGAGATGGATTGGCGAATTTTCTTCTGGGTCTGGGAATCGGCGTGGGCCTTGGCATGCTGTTCGCACCGAAGTCCGGGGAAGAGACCCGTGGCCTGATTCTGGAAAAGGCCGATGAGAGCAAGGACTACCTGAAGAAGCAGACGGCGGACCTGCGTGACAAGTCCGGCGACCTGCTCGATAAGGGTCGCGAAGCGCTGGGCCGGCAAAAAGACACGCTCAACGATGCGATTCAGGCCGGCAAGCAGGCGTATCGCGAAAAAGTGGAAGGACCGGCCGCCGGGCAAACGGCGTAGCTTGAGAGAGATAAGGTAAAGTGGCCATGCCGGAAGAGACATTTCGTTGGGTTATCACAGGTGCCGTTGCCATTTCGACACTCTGCATCTTCATCATGGCCGCTGTCGCGCTTGGCCTGTATCGAGCCTTCGGAAAGATGCAGGCCAGGGTCGAGAGCGTTTCCGCCCAAGTGGAACCGATCATCAATACGGTGCGAAAGCTGGCGGAGGAGAACGCTCCGAAGGTCAGCAGCATTGCCTCCAGAGCCCAGGAGATTGCCGCTAACGCGAAAGACGTCTCCGACGTGGCCCGCGAGCAGGCACATCACTTTGCCGAAGTTGGTAGGGATTTGGCCGACCGGGCCATGGCACAGGTGGCGCGTGTGGATTCCGTCATGGATGAAACCCTGGTGAAGGTGCAAATTGCCGGATCGGGTGTGAAAGACGTGATTATGAAACCGGTGCGCGAAGCCAGCGGTGTGATGGCAGGCCTGAAAGCAGCGGTTTCAACCTACGCGGCTGGCCAGCGGACCGGCATTGACCATGTGACGCAGGACGAGGAGATGTTCATCTGATGGCGAAACTTGCGTTGGTTTATGGTGTTCGGCTGCTGCCGAGCGATGAATTGGAGAGTTTCGAAGACGCCACCATCGTTCTGAAGAACGGGAAAACCGCCTCCGTGACAATGCACGTGATCGAAGGCGGTACGGAAGCTGAAATCAAAGGACAGCTCATGAATTCGCTGGACGCTTTCTTTGAATTCTATCCGGAGTTGTAGCTAAATGTCGGAGTTGTAGCGACAGGGCAGGGAAACACGGAAAAGCCCCGGTGACTTCTGGTCGCCGGGGCTTTCGATTTTGAAGGCCGGAAAGTCTAGCTGGCGACTTTCTGGATCTTGTTGTTGCGGATGCAGGAAGTGCAGGCGCGGATGCGCTTGCCCGCGCCATTGATGAGCGCGCGAACTGACTGCAGATTCACGTTCCAGCGGCGATTCGTCACGTTGTGGGCGTGGCTGACCTTATGCCCAAACTGCGGACCCTTGCCGCACAATTCACAAACTCTTGCCATTTGATGAAAAACTCCTGAGACCTGATTGGGATGCGGAACAGGCTGAAGCCCATGCACGCAAACCTCAATACTACCACAAACGGGTCAGTATTTCAGCTCGATGAGCAGAGCCTCCGTGGGGTGGCCAGTCGTGTTGACCTCGCTGTGCTTTCCCGGGCCGCCGGGAAGGATCTCTCCCGCCTTGTGTGGAGTGGTGGTCACCTTGCCCGACTCATCCGTCACCGCCGCCAAAGTGTCAGTCAGATAGACCATAATCCGGTTGAGTTGGTGCTCGTGCATCGGGGTGGCTTCATGCGGGCCATATTTGGCGCGGATGACCCGCACCTGATCGTTTTCCAGCTCCAGCTTGTAATGTTTGGGGTCGGTCTTCAGCACGTCGAGCGCAGTGGTCACTTTCTTCCCGGCCCCGGGCTTCTTGAGTTCGATCTCAACGATGTTGACGGGTTTGGCCGTCGCCACTTCGGCGGCATGCATGCCATCCTGCCCGCTCCACAGCACCTGGTTCTCTTTGAACTTCAGCACCGATTTGTGCCCGTCGCCGAATTCGAAGTTCTGCGCGCCGGCCGTGCGGTAGATCATCACCCGGTTAAACTTATGCTCATGCATTTTGGTCTTCTCGTGCGGCTGCACCACCACGTCAAGCACACGAACATCGTCATTGTTGATGGGTGTTTTGATGGTTTCTTCGGCGAACGAAGCAGCGACCGCGACCGAGAGCAGCAGGATAGATTTTTTGTGCATGGTATGGCGGCAATTCTATAACATGAGGACCATGCAGCGAAGGGTGTTTTTGATGAGTGGACTGGCGGCCGGTTACGTGCGAGCCGCCGATGGTCCCGTGGCCGAGATCCGCCAGGGCAAGGTGCGCGGCGGCGAAGTCAATGGCGTGCGGATTTTCCGGGGCCTTCCCTACGGCGGGCCATCGGAAGGCGCGGGGCGCTTCCTGCCCGCTTCGAAGCCGCAAAAATGGGCCGGCGTTCGGGACGCCACCGTGACCGGCCCGCGCTGCACGCAGGGTGGCAGCAACATCTTTCTCGACGCACGACTCGGCGAGTACTTCGGTGGTGGGCGCGCTGATCGCGTCGCGCTGGCGCAGCAGGCTGAAAGCGAGAACTGCCTGGTTCTCAACGTCCTGACCAACGGCCTTCGCGGCAAACGCCCTGTGATGGTTTACATCCACGGCGGCGGCTTCACCAATGGTTCCGGCCTGCTGGGACTCTATTCTGATGCCTTCGTACGGGAGCAGGACGTAGTCCTGGTAAGCGTCAATCACCGCATCAACGTGTTCGGCTATCTGTATCTGGGCGAACTGAGCCCGAAATACCCGGACTCCGGAAACATCGGGCAACTGGACCTCATCGCGGCGCTGGAGTGGGTGCGGGACAACATCGCGGCATTCGGGGGCGACCCGGCCAACGTCACTGTCTTCGGAGAATCCGGCGGCGGCGCCAAGATCAGCGCGCTGTTAGCCATGCCCGGTGCGAAAGGCCTGTTCCATCGCGCGATTGTGGAGAGCGGCTCGGCGCTGCAGGTGCCCACCAGGGACGACGCGGACAAACGAACCCGTGCAGTGATGGACAAGCTGGGGCTTGGCCCAAGCCGCGTGGACGAACTGCAGCGGGTTCCCGCCGACAAACTTCTCGCCGCAGGGCGCGGCATGAATCCGTCACCGGTGCTGGACGGGCGGTCGATTCCCGCTCAGACCTGGACGCCCGGCGCGCCTGCGGTGTCCGCGACAGTGCCCATGATCATCGGATATTGCAAGGACGAGCAAACCCTGTTTTCATTGCAGGACACAGCACTTTACAGTCTGGACGAAGCGGGCCTGCGGGAGCGCGCCGCAAAGGCCGGGGTACCGGAGAAACTCATCGCTGCCTATCGGAAGGATTACCCGAAAGAGACGCCGACTGATCTGTGGTTCCGCATGGTGACGGATCGCGGCACCGGGCGGAATGCGTTGGTGCAGGCCGAGCGCAGGGCTGAACAGGGGAAGGCTCCGGTCTACCTGTACTACTTCGCCTGGAACACGCCGCTTGTGGACGGGAAGATCAAGGCCTTCCATACCGCCGAGTTGCCGCTGGCCATGCGCCTGGTGCGCTACCCCGAATCGGAGCAGCTTTCACGCCAGATCAGCGCCGCCTGGGCAGCATTTGCACGCACCGGCAATCCGAATCATAAGGGGCTGCCGGCCTGGCCCGCCTTCGATACAAACGGGCGCGCGACCATGGTTCTCGACGCGCCGGCAAGTGCGGTGGTGAAGGACAGGGATCGGGAAGAGCGGCTGATCATCAATGAACAAAGTCTTTGAAAGTGCGGACGCGGCGGTGGCCGATATCGGCGACGGAGCGACCGTTATGGTGGGGGGCTTCGGGCTGTGCGGAATTCCTGAAAATCTGATCCGGGCACTGTTGCGCAAAGGCGTGAAACGCCTGCACACCATCTCCAACGACACTGCCATTCCGGGCGCGGGTTTGGCGCTGCTGCTGGAAGCAGGAGCCATTGCCGAGCATACTGCAAGCTATGTGGGCGGTAATCCCCTGTTGGCGGAACTGGCGTTCTCCGGCAGGCTGAAGCTGAATCTGGTGCCCCAGGGAACCTTCTCGGAGCGCATACGCGCGGCCGGATCCGGCATCCCGGCATTCTTCACACCTACGGGCGTCGGAACAGTCGTCGCCGAGGGCAAAGAAGTCCGAGAATTCGATGGCCGTTTGTATCTGATGGAACGTGCGCTGCGTGCCGATTTTGCGCTGCTGAAGGCATGGCGCGGCGACCGGAAAGGGAACCTCGTGTATCGGAAAACCGCCCGGAATTTCAACCCGGTGATGGCGACAGCCGCGAACGTGACGATTGCGGAGGTAGAGGAACTCCTGGAGCCTGGCGCAATCGACGGCGACCATGTAGTGACGCCAGGCATTTACGTCAGGCGCATCCTGCAGGGAGAACTGTATGAGCGGCGCTTCGAAAAATTGAGGACCCGGCCCGCATGATTCTGGCCTGGAGCGATACGGAGAAGCGCGAACGCATCGCCCGCCGCGCGGCGCTCGAACTGCGCGACGGCTTTTACGTGAACCTGGGAATCGGGATCCCCACCCTAGTCGCGAACTATGTGCCCGCCGGGATGGAGGTCACGCTCCAGGCCGAGATAGGCATGCTGGAGGTGGGGCCGTATCCGCTGGCCGGGGGTGAAGACTGCGATTTGACGAACGCCGGGAAAGAGACCGTCACCGAACTGCCCGGAACAGCTTACTTCTCCAGTTCTGATTCTTTCGCCATGATCCGCAGTGGCCGCATGGATTTATGCATTCTGGGTGCCCTGGAAGTGGATGAGCAGGGGAACCTGGCGAACTGGATGGTGCCGGGGAAGATGGTCAGCGGCATGGGCGGCGCTATGGATCTGGTGGCGTCGACCCGGCGTGTGATTATCGCGATGGAGCATACGACCAAAGCCGGGCTGCCAAAGATCCTGAAGCGGTGTTCACTGCCGCTCACCGGCGCGGGCGTGGTGAATACCATCATCACCGAACTGGCCGTGTTGCGGGTGACGGCGGAGGGCCTGGTGCTGGTCGAGACAGCGGAAGGCGTCACGGCGGAAGAAGTGCGGCGTGTGACCGAAGCCGGCCTGCTTGTTCTTTAGCGAATTGAAGAGTTGATCGCGCTGTAGCCGAGCTGCTGCTTCACCACATCGCGCGGGTAGCTGATCTCGACCTTCGTCACATTCCCCTTCGCATCAAACGCCGCCTTCAGCTCTGAATTGATCCCCGCCCAATAGGTCGGCAGATTGAGCTTCTGGTAGCGCGCCAACACTTCATCGCGCAGCTTCGGGTCGAAGTGAACGCCGTACTTGTCGATCAGCGCCTTGATCGCGTCGTAATCGCCCTCACCTTTGATGCGCATGATTTCCGCCAGCAACTGCCCAACGCCAGCGCGCATCTTCTGGTAGTCTTTCACCACCACATACGTCTTGCCGTTCTTATGCTCGTAAGCAATGGCCCCGGTCTTATCCATGATGTAGTTCACGATCAGTTGGCGGTTGCGCTGGTGGTCCTCTTCAATCGTGTCGCCGGACGGAATCCGCCGTAACTGCGTAATCACATTGCGAGCGGCATTGTTGTACATCACACGGCCAATATCGTCTGACGAAACGATCCCCAGTTCCTTCAACTTAGGATCGAACACGTTCCACAGCGCCATCAAATCCGCGCGGGCCTCTTCAAGCGTCGAAAAATATTCCTTCAGATAGAACGATGCCACCTCTTTTAGCTTCGGATTCAGCTTGCCAGACCCGTGCCCGATCACCTCATGCATCGCCGTCAGCAGTTCGTCCGCTTCGTTGCCGTATTTCGCGTCGAGCGCGATCTCTTCCGGCGTCAGCACAAACTCGTCAATCATCGCCGTGCCCGTCACAATCCCGAAAGACCGCGCGCCGCTCGAAAACAGGAAGCTCTTCGACCCGTACTTCGCACGGATCTCATCTTCATTCGGCAGATTGTCGCCCGTCGTCGTCACATGGAAATCGCCCGACAGAATAGTGGTTTCCACCGCCTTGGCCGTGGGCGGCTTTACGCCTTCCTTCTTGTACATCGCGGCCCAGGGGGCTCTTTCTTCGAAGTACTGCGCGTTGTCAGCAATCTTGTGGATCGCGGCAGAAAGCTTCTGATCGGTAATGCAGACGAAGCTCTGCGAAGTGCCCTTGGCGCCGCGCGCATCGCGATAGATCTCAATAAAACCGTTCGCGAAATCAACCGGCGAATCGTTCTGCACCCAGTCGATGCCGAACTTCACCCAGTCGGCATACTCGCCGGTCTGGTAGTAACGGATCAGATCGTCAATCACCTTCGCCTGCGCGGGTTCGGCATACGCCTTCGCCTTTTCGAAATACCCGTTGGCTTTCTTTAGATACTCCGCGTAGAGACCCGCCTTCACGCGCCCATCCGGCGTGCCGGTGCGGTAAACTTCTTCCACCAGCTTGCCGCTCTCTTTCACCACACGCGAATTCAGCCGGTACTTTTCGGGGAAGTTCTTCAGATCGGCCAGCGTCACGCCGAGGTAGAAATTGTTTGCGCTGGCCTGCACAATGTCTTTGCCGCCCGCGGGACTCTTCGCCGTGGTGAGTGGCTCATAATTCGGGTCGAACAGGGACTGGTTCAGGGCGTCTACTTCCACCAGTAGCTCTTTGTGCCCGGCCTGCGCCAGTGCGCGCTTCAGCTCTTCGCCCGTGAATTCCGGTGCCACTTTCTGCGAAGTGTTCTCGTTGTGGTTGCCTTTGTTGCCCCAGAAAACTTTCGTGAAATCGGCGATCTTGCGGTAGAGGGCGGGTTCGACTTTCGCTTTGCTCGAAATCACGGCTTCGAGCAACCGTTTCTGGCGGAGGCCGAAGCGCGAGTTCTGGTCGTAAATGATTGGGTCGATGGCGATGGCGGCCTGCGTGAGGTAGTACGCAAGCGCCTGCTGTTTCGGCGTGAGGCTCTTAAAACTTTCCGCTTCAATCTGGACGAAGGCGGTTTTGCCGACGCGGTCGACCAGCGGGGAAGCTGGGGAAGCGGCGAAGGTCAGGCCGCAGAGAGCAAGGGTGAGAACAAAGGGGCGCACAGCTTAATTGTAAGCTGACCAGTAATGGTCACTTTACATGCAGTTCCGTTGACGATACCCGAGAACGCGAACATCATTCTCGGCCAGAGCCACTTCATCAAAACCGTGGAAGACGTTTTCGAGGCCATGGTGAATACCGTGCCGGGCGCGAAGTTCGGTGTGGCATTCAACGAAGCCTCCGGCCCCTGTCTCACCCGAAGCGACGGGACGGACGAGGAACTGCGCGAGGCGGCGGTGGCGATCACGTCGGCGGTGGGCGCCGGGCATATCTTTGCGGTGGTGATGCGCGGGGTATTTCCGATTAATGTGCTGGGGCGGATTAAAGATGTGCCGGAGGTTTGCGGAATTTATTGCGCAACGGCGAATGCGGTGGAAGTGATTGTGGCCGAGACGGCGCAGGGGCGCGGGGTTTTGGGGGTGGTGGACGGGTCGTCACCGAAGGGTGTGGAGACGGAGGGGGATAAAGCGCAGCGGCATGGTTTCTTGCGGATGATTGGGTATAAACGGTAGGTATCACTCAAAATCGCCGTCAACGGTCGGATCGTTTAGAGAGCAGGAATGCAGCAGCCCACTCAACAGGCTACCGACAGGCTCAATGCTGAACTCAAGACCCATGCGGGACGTCGCTTGTGTCAGGAACTCGATATTTCGTACAATCAGACTCCTGATGATTCAGCGTCTGTGTGCTATGTTCCGGCTGGAAACGGTTTGCGCAGTCCGAAACATTGGATGTACCAGGCTGATCCCTGTTCTGGCACTTTTCGGTCTGGCATTTATCCCCTTGACGAGACCGGTTCACGCACAGGAAAGAGCGAAGACTTCCGCCGATCAGTTCGTCGCCGCATCATCAATCCGGGTTTCGGACCCGCGCCAAATTCAACGTCCGTTGATCCCGGCGCCGTCCACGCGATTTCAAATGGGTCAGGCTTTTCTATTGAACCTTCCCCGGTTGTCGAATGCCGAAAGAACGCCTGAAAACCGGAACGGCCTGACGAGTGTCGGCCTTGAACGCAGAACTAATAGCCTTATTTCATCGGGCCGCTGGGAGGCTGCAACGCCGGACCAGCAGGTTTGGAGGCTCACCATTGCGTCTCCGGATGCGCTTTCCCTGCAGGTACACTTCCTGAATTTCAACCCTGAGGCGGGTCACGTCTATATTTATGGCAACGACCCGGAAAAGAGCCATGAGATTGGTGGGGAATCTTTCGGCGCAGATCGCAGTGTTTGGTCTCCTGTCATTGACGGCGACACACTGACAATCGAGTATCAGCCTGAAGCAGCAAAAACAGGAAACGTTCTGCCGTTCATAATTGGCGGTGTCGTGCACATTTATGCTCCCCTCGACGCCAATCCAAACCAATGCTATGTAGACGAGGCCTGTAACCCGAATCCGTTAGCAAACGCAGTAGCCAAAATCATGTTCACGAAAGACGATCAACACACATACGTCTGCACCGGCACATTGATGAACATTTCGGGTGTCTCTCCTTCTTTTCAGGCGATCCCGCTCCTGTTGACGGCCAGCCACTGTGTGGAAACCGCTTCCGACGCCGCAAGCATGAGCGCCATATTCCTTTACCGCGCGTCTTCCTGCGGAGGGTCCGCTCCGGAGAGTAGTTCTTTCGTGAACCCGCCCGCGAAACTTCTTGCGTCAACCTCGGTTGATCAGGGAGACCATTCGCTTGTGCAGCTTCCCTATTTTCCGGGTTTCGACTACGCGCGTGCGGCCTGGAGCACTTCTGACCTTCCGACCTCTGGACTGTTCAGTCTTCATCACGCCGAGGCACTCCCCCTGAAGGAAAGCATTGGTTACCGGCTTCCCGACGCGAACGCTGCGATCTCCGGAGCATTTACCGCTCCTGCCGACCGGTATTTCCGGGTCGGCTGGACAAATGGGGGCGCGGGTCCAGGTTCATCAGGAGCGGGAATCTTCGATTCACAGGGGACGCTCATGGGCACGCTTACCTATGGTCCAGGGCAATCGTGCTCCACCGCCCTGGCCGGTTTCGGTCGCCTTTCGGCAGGGTTTGAAGC
>JBBQDH010000072.1:0-24565 GCA_038319515.1 Bryobacterales bacterium | reverse complement strand
GACGAGTTCGAAGACATCAGCGAGCGTGGCTGCCGGGTATTTGAACTGCATTTCTTCGCCGGCCTGCAGCCGGACCGCATTGCCACCCTGATGCAGCTGGAAGAACGTGTCGCGACCCGCGACGTGTCGATTGCGAAGGCCTGGCTGTTCGAGCGCCTGAAGCAGGTCAGCAGGTAAGCAGGCATGACACCCGACGAATGGCGCCGGATCAAGACCGTTTTCGATGCCGCCGCGGAGCTTCCTGCAGACGAACGGGCTTCGTTCATCAACGAAGCAAGTGGAGGCGACAAGACGCTCATCGCCGAAGTCAGGTCTCTGCTGGATTCTCTTGAAAGCGCCGGGGACTTCATCGAAGCCCCGCCGGCGCCAGGTCCGCTCGCGACTGAACCCGGCCTTTACACAGGCACGAACATTGGTCCCTACCGCATCGTCCAGGTGATCGGTGAGGGCGGGATGGGCATGGTCTATCAGGCCGTGCGGGTGGATGACCTGTACCGCAAGCTGGTGGCCCTCAAGGTAGTTCGGCGCGGCATGTACTCCGGGGTCGCCGTACGGAAGTTCGAAACGGAACGCCACATTCTTGCGCATCTGGACCATCCCAACATCGCGAAACTGCTGGATGGCGGCACCACCGACGACGGCCGGCCTTACTTCGTGATGGACTTCATCGCGGGCACGCCGATTGATGAGTATTGCGACAACGCAAAGCTTGCTCCCGATGAGCGGTTGAAACTCTTCTTGACGGTTTGTTCAGCGGTGCAGTACGCGCACCAGAATTTTATTGTGCACCGCGATATCAAGCCTCAGAACATCATGGTTACGCCGGAGGGCTCGGTCCGTCTGCTCGATTTCGGCATCGCAAAACTGCTGGATCCGGAAGCTGAAGGGCCGTCTGAAACTATCAGCGTCGTGCAGATGATGACGCCTGAGTATGCCAGCCCTGAACAACTTCACAACACGCCGGTCACCACCGCCAGTGATACGTACTCGCTGGGGGTGTTGCTCTATGTGATGCTGACCGGGCACAAGCCATTCGTGTTCACGTCGCGTTCGGTGCAGGACATTTGCGATGTGATCCGCGATAACGAACCGCGCCGCCCTTCGGAAGTTGTGGCAATCGAAGAGACCACAACCAGCGGTCGCGTGGTGACTGCGGAAGGCGTTGCCGCCGCGCGTGCGATCCGTCCTGACAAGCTGATGCGCAAGCTGTCCGGCGACCTCGACACCATCCTGCTGATGTCACTGCGGCGTGAACCCGGGCGGCGTTATACATCGGTGGAGCAGTTGGCGGGCGATATTGAAAACTACCTCGCCGAAAGGCCGGTGACGGCCCGTGAGGACACGTTCTCCTACCGGGCTTCGAAGTTCATGCGGCGTCACCAGGGTGCCGTGATCGCCGCCAGTTTTTCAGTGTTTCTGCTGATCGTGGGAACCATCACCACGTCCTGGGAAGCGCATGTGGCAACCATCGAAAGGGAGCGTGCGGAGCGGCGATTCAATGACGTGCGGCGCGTGGCGAACTCGCTGCTGTTTGATGTGCACGATGCTATCCGGAATCTGCCTGGGTCCACGCCTGCGCGTCAAATCATCGTGACAAAGGCGCTGGAGTTTCTGGATCATCTGGCCCAGGACGCGGGGGAGGACCGAAGCCGGCAACGCGAACTGGCTGCGGCGTACGAACGCGTCGGCGATTTGCAGGGGCAGGGCCAGGTGGAGGGCGCCCTCATCAGCTACCAAAAAGCGATGTCGATTCGGGAGGGGCTTTGCTCGTCGAAACCGAGGGATATCGAGACTCGCCGCGACCTGGCACCGAGCTATGGCAAGCTCAGCGATCTGCTGCGAAGCACCGGCGATTCAGCCGGGGCCATGCACTACTCACGCAAGCTGCTCGACATCAGCGAGAAGATCGCCGCCGCGCCCGGTGCGAACGTGCAGGATCGCGTGCGCCTTGCCACCAGCTATCTGGACTTTGGGTACAAGCAGGGTGTGATGTCCGGGGAGCGCGAACAGAGTCTGTCGAACTGCCGGAAGTCGCTGCGCATGTTTGATGAATTGCTGACCGGAAACCCCGGGGACCGCAGACTGCTGCGCGTCAGCAGTATTGCGCGCGACCGCACGGCGGAGGTGCTGGAGAGAGAGCCGGCGGGACGCCAGGAGGCGCTTACACTGCGGCGTGATGCCCTGGAAATGAAGAAGCGTCTGCTGAGCACAGAGCCGACCAACGCCGACTATCGGCGACTGGTTGCGTCGGCCGAACACGACATCGCCAATCTGCTGCGTGACTCCGCGCAGGCAGATATAGCGACCGGCTCAGCGCGCTGAGGGATCACGGGCGTGCAGGGGCCTGTCAATTTCTTCGCATTTGGCGGTTTGGCTTCGGGTTATTTGGGTGTTGCGGCCATTTTCGATTTCCTTTCGATAACTGAATTTGTGGGCGCCCACAAGGGGTGCTGGTTGATTTCGGGGTCCAGCTCCCCGCCCATGTTGCTCCTGAATGCAGAGCGCGTTTGCCTGGCCGGAGCCTTGACCACTGGCAGACTACTTCGCACAGTGTTGCGGGGATAAGCCCGGGGCCGGTCACCGATGGGGGCGACGCGACTCTTATGCACACAGAATTAGCATTGCGTGCGGGTGGCGGCGTTTGGTGAGTTCCGGAAATCGGAGTTAAGTGGTTTGGAATGAGCGTGAGAAAGTTTGAAAAAAGTTGGGAACGCCACCTCAGCGCGCTGAAGCGTCGAATTCGAGGATGGTCAGAAGCACTATCTGCGGACCTTTGAAAGCGCCTGCGGGCTCAAACCACTCGGCCAGCGAATGCGCATTGCCGGAACGTCCGCCACCGCCCATGGTGATGGCAGGAACACCCAGGCTGATCGGGATATTTGAATCCGTGCTGCTGAATTCCAGCTGTGGTTTTTGGCCATTCGCCGTGATAGCAGCCTGCGCGGCCAGCACCAGCGGACTGGTGACTGCCGTCTGCCCGGCTGGCCGATTGCTCACCAGTTTCATGTCTGATTTCATGACGCTGCCGGAGGCCGCGCGTGCCTTGTTCTCAGCTTCCGTGCCAACCCTGACGGCCTCGAAGAGCTTCGCTTCGATGCGGTCCAGTATGCCGGGGTCCACCGAGCGCAGGTCTATTTCGAAAGAACACTCTTCCGCAATGGCATTCACCGCCGTGCCGCCGCTGATTTTGCCGACGTTGAACGTGGTCTTCGGGTCTGCAGGAACCTGCATATCCGCAAGCTGATCAATGATGCGCCCGGCTGCATGTATGGGGCTGGGCCGCCCGAAATTCCCATAGCTGTGGCCGCCTGGGCCTGTCAGCGAAACGCGGTAACGCTTCACGCCGGTGCCGCCATTGACGATGCGCGTGGGGTCACTGCCGTCAATCGAGATGAATGCCTTGAAACGGGCGCGGGCGGGATTCTCTTTGAACAGATAGCGAACGCCGTTCAGATCACCCAGACCTTCTTCGCCCACGTTCGCAACGAAGAGAATGCTGTGGCGAGTCCTGATGCCCGCGTCCCGCATGGCTTCCGCAATATTCAGTAATGCGGCAAGCCCGCGGCTGTCATCACCCAGACCTGGTCCGTGCCAGCGGGGGCCTTCCTTGCGGACCTTCACATTCACGCCTTCCGCAAATGAGATATCGAGATGCGCAGCCAGCACGAACGTGTCGGGCGTTGCCCCGTCCCTCCAGCCCAAAACATTGCCCTGTTGATCGATTTCAACCTTCGTGAGGCCTGCCCGCCGGAACTCAGCGGCCATGTATTTCGCGCGTTCCCCTTCATGAAAAGTGGGCGCCGCAATCTCCGCGATGGTGACCTGAGAAGCCAGCGTCCGCTCATGGGTGGATTCTATGTAGGCGAGGGCCTTCTTCACTTCTGGCCGCGTGTTCACAGCTTCTGCCGCAAACATCGGCCCACCCACCAGTGTGAGAATCAAAATTGCTTTCATGCGTTAGTTTTCGAACCTAGTTTCCAAACCCAGGTTCCGTTGCCTTCACTTCCTTCACGGTCGGGGCGTACTTCTTCACAACATCACGGATCTTCGAAGCGTTTCCGAGCACCACAAACGTCAGCCCTTCCGGCTTCAGGTGTTTCCGGATAAGTTCATTGGCGCGTTCCAGCGTCAGCGCATCAATGCGTGAAAACAGGTCGTCTACTTCGCCTTTGTTGAGGCCAAAGACTTCGATATCACCCAGCATGGTAGCCAACTGATCCGAAGTCTCCAGCGCCTGCGTCGGGTAGGTGCCTTTGACATACGCCTTAGCTGATGCCAGTTGCTCTGCGGAGATACCGTCTTTGTTCAGGCGCTTCAGCACATCGAGAGCCATATCCATGGCCTTCCCGGTGGTCTCTGTCCGCGTGTAAGTGCTGATTGTGATGGCACCTGGTTCGCGGTGCAGATCCATGATCGAATTCGCGCCGTACGTGAGGCCGCTGCTGACCCGCAGCGCGTCGTTGAGCAGTGAAGTGAAGCGTCCTCCGAACAGGGTGTTGATCAGTTGCAGCGAAGTGCGGTCAGGATCGGTGCGGCTAATGCCAGGCTGGGCGATCCGGAAATATGTTTGGGTGGCGTCGGGCTTGTCGATCAATAAAAGCCGCGCGCCTGCAACCGGCTTTGCCTCGGCGGCCCACGGATACGCGGTGCCTGCAGGAGCGGCTCCGAAAGTCTTGCGGAGCCCCTCCAATGCAGGTGCCGCGTCAAAGTCTCCCGCAACAATGACGGTCATATTGCGACCCACGTTCATGCGGCCCGCGAACGCCACGATGCCGTCACGCGTCAGGCGCCCCAGGGACGCTTCATCCACAGGACGGCCATATGGGTGCGCGACGCCATAAAAGAAGGGCTTGAAGTATTGGCCAATGGCGGCCTGCGGATTGTCCTTCATGGCCCGGGCACCATCGATGCTGCGGGACAGAACTTTCTTCACTTCGCTTTCCGGAAAGGAAGCGTGCAGCAGGGCATCCGCAGTAAGGTCGAGGCCGGTCGCAAGATCCTTGCGGAGGAACTCGCTTGCGATTACTGTGTACTGCTCGTTGGAGGTGGCGAGAAACGTTCCGCCCAGACCGTCGAGCTCTGCAGAGAATTGCTCCGCCGTGCGCCGCGCGGTGCCGCTCCGTAGTAGTTGGGCCGTAACTGCCGAGAGGCCCGACATGCCGTTTGGGTCTGCCTCCAGTCCGCCTTTCACCAGAATGCGGAAGTTCACCAGCGGCACGCCAGGCTTCGGCATCAGGTAGACAACCACGCCGTTCGGGAGCACTTCCCGGGTGTATTTCGGCAGGCGGACTTCCGCGGCATGGAGTGCGAATACAGAGCAGAGGATGAGTGTCAGCTTCTTCATTACTTTACCTCCGGAATCAGTGTTGCAACGGTGCGGTTCTTCTCTGAAAAATACTTCGTCGCCACGCGCCGGATATCGGCTGCGGTCACTGCTTCAATGTCCTTATCGCTGGTGAAAAGCTTGTTGTAATCGCCGCGATAAATCTCATAGGTCCCCAACAGATTTGCGCGACCTGAGATGGTTTTCAACTGCCGGTATTGCCGGGCCAGAAGCTGATTCTTCGCTTTCTGCAACTCCGCATCCGGCACAGGCGCAGTGCGCAGCTTTTCGATTTCTTCAAACAAAACCTTCTCCGTGCGGGCAGGGTCAATGCCGCTGCGGGGCGTCATGGAGAACACGAACAAACCTGGATCAAGTGAGCGCGAAACCTGAGCACCGACATTGAGCGCGATCTGATCTTTATCCACCATGCGACTGTAGAGCCGGGAACTCTGTCCGGATGTCAACAGGGCATCAATCACTTCGAGCACGGTCGCGTCCGCATCCCTTGAATCCGGCACATGGTAGCCAATTAGCTGCACCGGCAACTGTGCCTGCTTGCGAACGATCACGCGGCGTTCGCCCAGCTGCTCCGGCTCCTTCGTGCGAACCACGGGCGGCGGTGGCTGCTGCGGAATCGCTTCCAGATATTTCTTCGTCAGCGCCATCACCTGCTGTTCCGTCACGTCGCCCACCACCACCAGCACACAGTTGTTCGGTGCGTAGCCGGTCTTGTAGTGGCTGCGAAGATCTTCCATGGTCCAGCCTTCGATATCAGACGGCCAGCCGACAACAGGCCAGTGATAAGGATGGGCGGTGAACGCCGCTGCGCGCATCTGTTCAAACAGAATTCCGCTGTTGCTGTTATCGACCGAAGTGCGGCGTTCGGAATAAACAACACCACGTTCGGATTCGATAATCTTCGGATCAAACGCCAGATTCTGCATGCGGTCTGCTTCCATGTCGAACATGAGTTCCAGCGCGGTGGAAGGAAACCAGTCGGTGTAGACCGTCAGATCGGGCGAGGTGTAGGCGTTGTTGTTGCCACCGGCTTTCTCCATTTCATTGTCAAACTGCTTCGGACCGTACTTCTTCGCGCCGTTGAACATCATGTGTTCGAAGAAGTGCGAGACGCCGGTGGTTCCGGGGCGTTCATTGCGGGCGCCGATTTTGAAGAACAGGTACATCGCCACGTTCGGGATGCCGTGATCTTCCTGGATCAGAACCTTCAGGCCGTTGGGCAAAATGTGCGATTTGACCGTGCCTGGTTGGGCCTGGAGCGCGCAGGTGACTAAGAGAAATGAAAGAAAAACCCTCATGGGTTTAGAGTGCCACATGAGGGTTTGGGTTTTCAGGAAGCTATGGCGGGAAGTCTTGAGTTTGAGCGGATAAGAGCAAAGCGGGTTGAAGGGGGACTCTGCATATTTGAGCCGAGTAAAGGCCTCTTGCCGGGCAGCAGAGCCTGCCTGCGGAGAATTGTGGAAAGGGGTCAAAGCACCACATCGAGCAGGTCTGACGGCCAAAAGTCTTCTGCGTGTCAGGCATTACCTTTCTCCAGTTCTTCCGTCATTCAACGTAGAAAAACGAGAATCTGCGGCCCTGAACAGTCCGGCCAGTCAAATCGGCGATTTGTCGCGACATGACGCCGTTGCACCTCTTGCTTGCGACGACGCCGTGCGAGTGCGGATCCACGTTCAGGTCGCCGACGAGGATGGTGCGCTCATGACCCACCTTCGATTCCGCCCCACGGATGTCGCGTGCCAATTCAATGCATTCGGAGGTCTGGCTTTCGGCGTCGGAGTCCATCTTGCCTGGCAGGTGTGGGGTTTGATGTTCGCAGGCTGGATACGTGTAATGAATTGCAGACTGTCCGATGCACTGCTGATGAAGTGAAATACGGCTTCGGACCGATTCAGGGCGGACAGAAGGTCAGCCGCACCAGACGGGCTCTCCGCCGGCAACAGAACATCAATCGAATGCAACTCCGCCAGCCTCACAACATGCTCGATGAGAGGCTTGCGGTTCAGGTTCCAAAAGGCGAAATTCATGCGGGGAACGGTACCCTCAGTGTGGCCATACAGCAGGCCGAAATCCGCATCGAAATCCGCCCCCCATGCGCCGCGCGTTCGGTTCTGGCAGAATGGACGAATATGGCTGATGAAGATCTCCTCGCGCAAATTGAAGCACTCAAGGCCGATAACGAACG
This sequence comes from Bryobacterales bacterium, assembly GCA_038319515.1. GTDB lineage: Bacteria > Acidobacteriota > Terriglobia > Bryobacterales > Bryobacteraceae > BOG-234. The sequence continues at coordinate 17,036 of JBBQDH010000072.1, read as the reverse complement.
GCTGAAGCAAAAGAAGAACACCTCGATCTCGATGAAGGTGAGCGAGAAAGGTGCCGTGTCCGTGTACGGGCTGGGCCGCTTTCCTGTGACCCTCTATCAGGAGCAGTGGACAAAGCTTCTTTCGCTGTCCGATGAAATCCAGCAGTTTATTGGCGACAACAAGGCGCAGCTGAAAGTGAAAGAGGCGTCCTAGTGTTGTTACAGGAGACCAGGTGAAGCCGGGAAAGGGTAGCCGGGCCGCCGCGAGTCGCTTCGCGGCAAACCGCGGGCCGACTATTCAACCGGTAAAAGACTACGCTCCGGCCCGCCGGGTGCAGAAACCTCCCTTCCACGCCGAGATTGAGGCGGCGAGCCAGTGGGCGCAGGACTCACCCGAATTCCTGGAGTTCGTGGAAAAGATCGTCAATATGCCGCCGCAGATGGCCCCGGGAGTTGCCGAAGCCATTCGGGGGCAGAAGTGGAAGATCGCCCCGAACCCTCTGTCGGCCATTCGTACCTCTGCTCATCAGGAATCCAAGCGGATGGGCATTGAAACCGGCCCTGTGCAGGTGCGCCAGACACCATAAGCTGCCTGTGGAGATCAAGCCCCATGGCCAGCCCGGTTTTTGAACCTCTCTTTTTCCTGTAGCGTTGACGTTCAGCTGCCTCCCGAAGACGGCATGGGCACGGTGGACATGCGGCACCTATGATGGCGTGGCCGATCCCGGGCCCGCCGGCCACTAAGCTTTCCCTGGCGGCACGCTGCCGGTCGGGATTCCCTTCCACATCGCGCCCCGCTCTTCGACCGCGCATCTGGCCTGCGGCGTTGGCGTCGCCGACATGTCGATCGGAGTGGTGAACCAGGATATCTACGCAGTCCTCCAGCCAGGGCCTGTGATCCGAAGTGCGACAGGGAAGCATCTGACGTGAATATTCAGCAGCGGGTAACAGCGATTCTGCAGGCGGAAGCGGCGGCGCTTCTGGCGATTCACGTCACTCCGGAGTTCGAAAGAGCGGTGCTGGCTCTGCGCGACTGCACCGGGAAAGTACTCACTTCCGGCATGGGCAAGGCCGGTCACGTTGCCCGCAAGTTCGCGTCCACGCTCTGCTCCACCGGTACGCCGGCTTCGTATGTTCATCCGGGCGAAGCGGCGCACGGCGATCTGGGCCTGGTGGGTCCGGAAGACTGCATCGTGGCTTTCTCCACCAGCGGCAAGACGCGCGAGGTGCTGGAAATGCTTCACCTGGGTCGTCACCTCGGCCTGAAGACCGTCATCGGAATCACCTCCCACCCGGATTCGGAACTGCGCGGTCTCAGCGAAATCGTGCTCGACATGGGAATCATTGAGGAGCCGTGTCCGCACGGCCTCACGCCAACGGCCAGTATCGTGGTGATGATGGCCATCAGCGACGCCCTGGCGCTCACCCTGATGGAGCTTAAGGGCTTCTCAAAGCAAGACTTCGGGATGCGACACCACGGCGGCTACCTCGGTAGTCAGGCGAGAGAGATCAAGCGAGATCCAGAGCGCAACGAAAGCTCAGATTCGTAGTCGAGGAATCCGGTGTGTTGGACGTGCGGGCCGCCACGCGATACCGGTTGCAATAAGACACATGGCAAAGGTATGAACCACCCCGCATGGAACGGCCACGGCCGCGATCGGGGCCCACTGGATTCAGCCTGGTGGCATACAAGTGGTACTCGGGTGAGAACCAGTCCGAACACCACTCCCAGGCATTGCCGGTAATGGTGTGGAGGCCGAATCCATTGGGTGGAAACGCATCCACGGGGGCGGGGGCAGAGTAGCCATCTTCGGCCAGATCGGTATCGGGAAATTCTCCCTGCCAGATGTTGCAGAGGTGCCGCCCGTCCGGCGTCAGGTCATCGCCCCAGGGGAACCGCTTCGCTTCCAGGCCGCCCCGCGCGGCGAACTCCCACTCGGCTTCTGTCGGCAACCGCTTGCCCGCCCAGGCCGCGTAGGCCGCTGCATCGTTCCAGGAAACATGGACCACCGGGTAATGCGCGCGTGTCGCAAGACTGCTGTCGGGACCTTCGGGATGCCGCCAGTCCGCACCATCGATCTTGCACCACCAGCGCAGCCCCGCAGGGGTTTCAGAGCCGTCGGCAAGAGCCGGCAGATGGCCTTTAAAAACGAAGGACCACCCGAAAAGCTCAGACTCGGACTTGTAGCCCTCAGCGCTCACAAACTGGCCGAACTGCTCATTGGTGACGGGGTACCGGTCCAGATGAAACGGGTCGATGGTCACCGGTCGAACCGGACCTTCGCCATCCGGCACGATGGAGTCCGCGTCTTCACTGCCCATCAGGAACCGACCGCCTTCGAGCCGAACCATGTTCTCAGCAGAGCCCTTCGTGGCGCGAATGCGCTCTGCCGCCGCAGCACGGGAGTTATCCAGAATGCCGGCCCGCGCCTTGGTGGGCGCACAGCAGGGGAGCATTTGCAGGGGATTCGGACTCACGCCGGTACCTGCACCTTCGCGCTCTTCCGCAGGGCTTCCAAACGACGGCCCACCTCGCGGTCCTGCTTGCCGCGATGCAGCGCGGTTGCAATCGTCGGGGCCACTTCGTTGAGGTCTGCAGGCCCTTCCGGGCGCCGCGCATGGACGATGGCGAGGTGATGACCAAAGCCGGTTTCGAAGACCGGCGTGACCTGATGCAGCGGCGCATTGAATACCACTGCGTCAAACTCGTCGACCATCACGCCACGCCCGAAGAAACCAAGGTCACCGCCCTTTTCCGGGCAATCGGATTCCGCGCGCGCGATCGCGTCGAAGTCTTCACCCGCCAATATGCGCTCCCGAATGCTCTCAAGGGCAGCGCGGTTCGCCTCCGGGTTACTACCTTCGCTGTGTTTGACGATATGAGCCGCGTGGATCTGTTCGGGTCGGGAGAACTCCTGCGGGTGGGCCTTATAGTATTCGCGAAGCTCCGCCAATTTGGGCGCCTTCACATTGCGGCACCAGTATTCTATGAGGCGGTCGAAGGTGAGACGGCGTGTTGCTTCATGCTCCACTTCGGCAAGATCAACTCCTGCGCGGCAACCGTCGGTGCCCGCAGACCTGGGTGCTATCACTTCGGCCAACCGAGTGACTTCTTCGGCGGACGGCATGAGTTTGAGTCGTCGGGCCTCCTGAAAGAGCAGGGCACGCTCAATCAACATGTCGATTGCTTCGTCCCGTAAGGCCAGGCGCTGATCGAAAGTGAGTTCCTCCCCACGGGCCTCGCGATCAGCGCGCAGAGCGCCCATCTCTGCCCGGACCTCAGCTTCTGAAACAGGCTCTCCGTTGACGGTGATGATGTTGTTGATGGGTGTTTTCCTGGTTGCCTGCAAGTATCATTATGCACACCGCAAGGGCGGCTCGCAGAAAGGTAAGATGGGGGTTGGTATGAAGAAATCTCTCTTGCTGCTCGCCACCTGCGCGCTTTCCGCGACCGCTGCCGACATGACGGGCAGATGGATCTTTGAGACCAATGTCCTCGGCAACCGGGACACTGTGGAATGCACCTTTCGGCAGACCGAAGCCAGGCTTTCCGGCGCCTGCAAAGGGGAACAGTTTCCGGAAGCTTCGGCAACCGGAAGCCTGACCGACGGTAATTTCGAGATCGCATTTGTTTATTTGTTCGCGGGGCAGTCGTTTAATTGCACCTATCGGGGCAAGCTGACCGCCACTGACAGCCTGACCGGCTCCATTGTAGTGAGCGGCGTGGACGGAGTCACCGGCGAATTCAAAGCAAAGAAGCAATAATTCGGCGGACAAATGGACAAGACCTACATCTGCCTCTTCGACCTGCAACCATACGACCTGCGCGTCGCGCCGGCCCTGCGCCTGTACGAGCAAAAGTACGATCCCAAAGCAGTTGTGGCGCTGCTGCAGGAAGTGCAGAAGCTTTTGCCGGAACTGAAACGCGAGACGGAGCGGCCCTTGCCGGGAACTGAGGACTGCGAGCACTGGATCGTATCAATTGAGCCCGATGCGGGCTATAAGCCAAGCGAGCAAACCATCCGGGAACTCTGCGGCCTGCTGATCCAACCCCTCTGCGTTCCGCACGGCGGCGGATTCAACCCGATGCAGGAAATTGGTCGGTTCGACCCCTGGCTTTCCGATCAGTCCGAATGGTTTGCCGATCTGCTCGACGGCGGCGAAGAACTGGCGGGAGGCCGACTGGAGTTCAGTTTTGGTTCCGGAAGTCTCATCGCCACGCGACAACAGATCCGGCAGTTTCTGGATGTAGTTCGGGCCGTTGCGGCGCCTGACGGCGGGCTCGAAAAAGACTATCAAAACCTGCTGAAACTGCTCACGGCAGCCAATTCAAATCCGCAGTGGACGCTGCTCAAGACCAGTCTGAAGTAATTACCCGCGCAGGTTGCCCGCATCGGGCTGGTGACGATCATGTCAGATCCAGCCCCTCATCTTGTACCAGCCCAGCTTGACTGTTTCGGTTGCGAGCTGGACCATAATGCTCCAGCGCTGAGTGAGGTCCGGCACGCGCTTCACAACGTCCGGGCTGGGGATGAGGCTGACATCCAGGCCCGCCTTGCGAAACACCATCATTGCCCGCCGGGAGTGGTAGTCGCTGGTCAACAGCACCTTTCGTCCGGTATCGCCCTGCAGCAGGCGCGCAACAAACAGGGCGTTCTCGCGGGTGGAGGTGGACTCCCCCTCCACAACCACTGACCCGCCCGGAATTCCCTGGGAAATCAGAAAATCGCGCATGAGAGGGGCCGCTTCCTTCCCGGCTACGACAATCTTGTGAAAGCGACTGGTGCGACAGATAATCGCGGCGTTATAGGCACGTATATAAGAAGTCTGGCCGATGACACCATAGCCCAGGCCCTCAGCACCCAAAATGATGAGCGTCTCTCCCTCTTCCGAACCCCAGGAACCGGTCAGCGCATGGTTCCAATAACTCAGCACAGGAGTGACCGTGATCGCGATTTGCAGGAATCCCAAAAACGCCGCAAAACGGAAGATCCAGCTGCCCACTCGCTTCATCGTGGCGTGATCAGGCCGCCCAGCTTGTCCGTCTCGCCGGAAGCCGTGCGGGGAAAGCGGGTGGAGTAGGCTTCCAGGTATTTCAGTCCCGAGCCTGTGTTGTAGATCACCAGCTTCTCGTCGGCTTTCAGGAAGCCTTCCTGGATTAACTGCTCCGCTGCGGCAACACAGGCTGCCCCTTCGGGCGCGGCAAAGAGCCCCTCCTCTTCCGCCAGCCGGATGCCTGCGTCAATCAGTGCTTCGTCTGAAATGGCAAGCGCTGTGCCATGGCTTTCGCGCACGGCCTGCAGGCTCAGCCGGTCACCCAGCGGTTTGGGAACCCGCAACCCGCTCGCCACGGTAGACGCGCCCTCCCAGAATTTGCTGTATTCCATACCCTCCTGGAACGCCCGCACAATGGGTTGGCAGCCCTCCGCCTGAACGGCAATCATCTTCGGGCGCTTCGGGCCGATCCAGCCCATTGCCTCCATCTCGTGGAACGCTTTCCACATCCCGATCATGCCCACGCCGCCGCCTGTCGGGTAGAAGATCGCGTCCGGAAGTTCCCAGTGCAGTTGTTCGGCGACTTCATACCCCATCGTTTTCTTGCCTTCGATGCGGTAGGGCTCTTTCAGCGTGGAGATCTCAAACCAGCCTTCCGCCTGCTTGCGCTCGCCGACGATCCGCCCGCAGTCGCTGATCAGGCCATTCACCAGCGTCACTTTAGCGCCGTAAGATTTGCATTCGATGAAGTTCGATTGCGACACATCCTGGGGCATGAAGATGTAGGCTTCAATGGCTGCCGCCGCCGCATACGCCGCCAGAGCGCTGGCTGCGTTGCCCGCTGACGGGATCGCGAGCCGGTTCAGGCCGAGTTCGACACACATGGAGACGGCACAGGAGAGGCCGCGCGCCTTGAATGAGCCGGTGGGGTTCAGGCCTTCGTCTTTGATCAGCAGGTGGTTGGCACCAATTCGCTTACCGGTCCGGCGGGCCGCCAGCAGGGGTGTCATGCCCTCGCCCAGCGTCACGATGTGTGCGGCGTTTTCCACCGGCAGCGCCCGTGCGTAACGCCACATGGAATTAGGAGCGGACGCAAAGGAGTCTCGTGACCAGCTATCCTTCAGGTGAGCAAGGTCGTAGCGAACCAAAAGCGGCCCGCCGCACTCACAAAGGTTCCAGACTTTGGCGGCTTCGTAATTTCGGGTGCACACACTGCACTCCAGATGCGTCACTTTTTTGATGGCCATGAGAATTCTCCATCTTATCGGGATCCTCGGCACCGCGCTTACGGTCGCGTTAACACCGCTGCAGTCGGCGGAGTTCGCGGTGCTGCGCTCAGGCTTCCGGCTGCAGGCCGACCGGCATGAAGTGCATGGCGACAAAGTTCGGCTGTTCTCAAACGGAGGCGTAACCGAGCTGCCATTGGGTTCGGTTGTGCAATTTGAAGTGGAGGACGCGGTGGCCCCCCCTCCGCTCCCGGCGCCATTGCCCGGCGTCGCACCCGCGCCCCCGCCCGGCGTCGCACCTGCGCCCCCAACCACACCATCCGAATTTGCCGCCCATGCCGCGCGCAAGTTTGCTCTGCCGGAGAGCTTCGTGCGCAGTGTGATGAAGGCAGAATCCGGTTTCCAGCCGACCGCACTCTCCCCGAAAGGCGCTATCGGCCTGATGCAACTGATGCCGGCGACCGCCCGGGAACTGGGGGTTGACCCCAGAGATCCGAAGCAGAATGCGGAAGGGGGCACGCAGTATCTGCGGGATCTCCTGTCGCGGTATCAGAATGAACCAGACCAGGTGTTGCTCGCGCTCGCCGCCTACAATGCCGGGCCGGGCGCGGTGCAGAAGTACCATGGGGTGCCACCTTACCGGGAAACGCGGGAGTACATCCTGCGAGTGTTGAAAAACTGGGACCGGAAAGAAGACCGGCCCTGACACCAAATCGCAGCACTGCCAATCGCAATACTGCTGAGCAGAAAGCCGAAACCTTTGGAAGACATCAACATCCAAGGAAACGGTATGATGCTTCACACCTCTCCCGGTGGCCCCGTTTTCGCCGGCTGGCTTGCAGCTGGTTCGATTCAGGGAAATAAATGGTCCGGTTGCGCGTCTGGAATAACAGACCGTCAATCGAACATCTGCCTTTGTGGCCCGTCCGTAGTACGAATGTCAGTACCGGAGACAGGCTCAGAGTGGGAGAATATGGAATCGCGCAACATGGCCATGGAAAGCGTTACATTCGCACCAGCAGCGGCCGAACTTTCAGAAGAAGCGAAAGCTGAACTGGAACTGGTGGACCGCGCCCGGGCAGGAGACAGTGCCGCTTTCTCCACGCTCATCAGGCAATACGAAGGAAAAATCTTCCGGCTTGCGATGAACATCACGCAAAACCGCGAAGATGCCGAAGACGTCCTGCAGGAAGCGTTCCTGAAGGCCTACGAGCATCTGGACCAGTTCCAGGGCAACTCAAAGTTCTATACATGGGTGGTGCGTATCGCCGTCAACCAGGCGCTGATGAAGCTCCGCAAGCGTAAGGCCGACCGGTCGGTTTCGCTCGATGAGCAGATTGATACTGGTGAAGATACTGTCGTGCGGGAGATTGCCGCCTGGGATCCTGACCCGGAAGTCCAGTATTCGCAGGATGAGCTGCAGGGAATCCTGAGCGAAGCGATTGACGGACTGGCGCCGATTTACAAGACCGTGTTTACGCTGAGGGATGTGGATGGGCTCTCCACCGAAGAGACCGCCGAGGTTCTGGACCTGAGTGTTCCGGCGGTGAAGAGCCGATTACTGCGAGCGCGCCTGCAACTGCGCGATAAACTCACGCGTTTCTTTAAACGCAAAGGAGATGACGCCTTTGCTTACATGTAAAGAATTTCTCGCGGAGCTGAGCGATTTTCTGGACGAGAGCACGGATGTCGAGGTTCGGGCAAAACTCGAAAAGCACATTGCGGAGTGCCCCAATTGCTGGGTCATCTGCGACACCACAAAAAAAACGATCGCCGTCTATAAGGGCATGAAGTCCTGCTCCATACCGGAAGATGTGCAGTCGCGCCTGATGGCCGCCATGGAACGAAAGATGGCGGCCCGGTCAGAAGTGCAAAAGCCTTAGAAACCCTGCCGGTGGGGGGTGGTGGTGGTCAGATACTGCCTCCGCAGAGTCCCCGCTTCCGCGGAAACCCTCGTGCTCATATCCTTCATGGCATATAGGACCTCATAGCGAGCCTCAGAAAGATCGTGGGGTACTTCGCGGGCTGACTCGACCATTTCGTGAAAGCCCGAGGTCAATTCGTTCCCGATGCGGTGCGTTACCTGCGGAATCCCGTCACTGAAAAGGTAGACTGCGGCTCCGAACAAAGCGGACAGCGTCGTCACTGAGGAAAAGAATGATCCGGACATGATTTGCCGTGGGGAGCTGTATCCCTGTGACCCCAATTATGCCGCCGGCAGTACTCCCGGTACAATACTGGCGTTGGTTAACCTTCCGGGCGAATCTGTCAAAGTAAGGGCATGAGTCTTTTCGGAATCAGCCTTGGAATCGCCCTTCTCGTCGGCACATTGCAAGGTGCGGGCGTGGAATTCTGGTCGGGTAGTGAATTGAAGTCTTCCGCCGAACGGCTGGAACAGGACGCCGGAACGAAGGGCATCGCGGGCACGACCAGCGGAGCCGCATCCATCTGGCGGCGGGCCAAGAGCGGGGAAGCCGAACTGCACAAGACCAAAACCGACGTTCTGGTGATCCAGCAGGGCTCGGCAACCCTTGTTTTTGGCGGCACGATCCCGGACGCCCGCACCAGTGCCCCCAACGAAATACGCGGCAAATCCATCCGGAACGGTGAATCCCGCAAGCTGGTTCCGGGCGACATTATCCGGATCCCGGCAGGCATCCCACACCAGTTCATCCTCGAAAAAGGCCAGCAGGTGGCCTATTTCGCACTGAAGCTGACCAGGTAGAGCCCCTCATGCGGACTACGGCGCGTAAAATTAGACCAGAATGAAATTCCGAACCCATGCAGCCATCGCGCTGAGCGGCGCGATGCTGGGCCTGGCCGGTTACACCGCGACCGCCCAGAGCCCTGCAACCAACAAATCGGCCGTCACACAGGCCAATGCCGCACCCCTTCCCGGGATGCCTCCCCTGCTCGATCCGAATGATGTTTATGCAGCCGACCATGCCAACATGCTGGCCGACTCCGTTAAGAACTTCCCCGCTCTGGTCTACGTTCCGAACAGCAAGAGCGACACCGTGGACGTGATCGACCAGAAGACTTTCAAGATTGTCGGGCATTTTTCGAGCGGCGGGAAAGAGCCGCAGCACGTGGTGCCCAGCTGGGACATGAAGAAGCTCTGGGTCATCAACGATCTGGGCGACACGGCCACCGACATTGATCCGGCGACGGGCAAGCGCGGCACCACCATCCCGGTGAAAGACCCGTACAACATGTACTACACGCCGGACGGCAAATTCGCCATCGTGGTGGAAGAGCGTGAAAAGAAGCTCGGCTTCCTCGATCCGAAGACGATGAAGGTCGTCGACACCATGAATGTGGATTGCCCCGGAATTGACCATATGGACTTCACGTCCAACGGTCGCTACCTCATCGCCAGTTGCGAATTCTCCTCACAGGTGATCAAGATTGACGTCGCGGAGCGCAAAATTCTGGGCTACCTGAAGTTCCAGAAGGGCGGCATGCCGCAGGACGTGAAGACTGCGCCTGACGGCAAGGTGTTCTATGTGGCCGACATGATGGCTAACGGCATTCACCTGGTGGAGCCGAATAGCTTTACGAAGATCGGTTTCATTGCAACTGGTAAAGGGGCGCACGGGCTTTATGTAAGCCGGGATTCGAAGGTGCTTTACATCTCCAACCGGGGCGAAGGCAGCGTGACCATTCTGGATCTGGCGACCCGCAAGATCGTTGACAAATGGAAGATCCCGGGCGGCGGCAGCCCTGATATGGGCGGCGTTTCCGCGGACGGAAAGCAGCTTTGGCTGGCTGGCCGATACGACAGCGAAATCTACGTTTTCGACACCACCAGCGGCAAGGTGATTCAGAAGATCGCGGTCGGCAAAGGCCCGCACGGATTGTGCGTGTATCCGCAGCCAGGCCGATATTCGCTGGGCCACACGGGCGTTTTCCGGTAGGGGAAACCGCAGGTCCTATGGGGGCTCTGCAGGCGAAACTGGCGGAGCCGCTGGTGCTTCCCACATTGTTTGCCACCTGAGCCGCCGGCATGGATGCAGGCGCTTCGCCCGCTTTCCGGCGGTGCAACCGCGCCATTACGGGAGCACGGCGAAGAGCAGTAATGGCGTGAGTTGGCGCATGAGAATCCCTGTCGGATCTTAAGTTAAACCGGTGATTTCGCCGGCCTGATCGACATCAATCCTGATGGCGCGGGATTCCTTCGGGAGTCCCGGCATCAGCATCATGTTGCCGGATATTGCCACCAGAAATTCCGCGCCGGCGGAAAGCGCGAGATCGGTGATGTGCAACGTCCAGCCGGTGGGCGCGCCAGAGAGAGTGGGGTCGTCGGAGAGAGAATACTGCGTTTTCGCGATGCAGACGGCGAGATTTCCGAAGCCCCAGTCACGAAACTTCGCCAGTTTCAGTTGTGCCTTCTCACTGAACTGCACGCCCTCCGCCCCGTAGACTTCCCGCGCCACCTTGCCAATCTTCGTCTCAGCATCGTCTGCCGGGCTGTAGGTGGAAGTGGGCACTACGTCGGGATTGGCGTCGAGCACCCGTACGACAGCTTCCGCCAGATCTGTCGCTCCCGCAGCGCCTTTGGAGAAGGCTTCTGAGAACGCGCTGCTCGCGCCCTGCTCTTCGCAGTAGGCCTGCAGCCTGGCAAGCTCTCCATCGGTATCGCTCGGGAACCGGTTGATGGCCACAAACGCGGGCAGGCCGAAGCCGCGCACAATCGCGATGTGTTTTTTCAGATTCACCAGGCCCGCTTCCAGGTCGCCGCCACCCTGATTACGCAGGCTCTGCACCGTGGTCACAATCACGGTCATGGAGGGCTTGATGCCGGACGACGGCATGACAATATCCATATATTTCTCGAAGCCGAGATCGGAGGCAAAGCCGACTTCGTTAATCACGTAGTCCGCCAGGCGCAGGCCCATTTCCTGGGACACGATGCTGCTGGTGCCGTGCGCAATGTTCGCAAACGGGCCGCAGTGCACAAAGGCCGGCGTGCCTTCCGTGGTCTGCACCAGGTTGGGGAGAAACGCCTCGCTCAGCAGCGCCATCATGGCGCCGGTGGCATCCATATCCGCAGCGCGAACCGGCGCGCCGGTTTTGGTTGCGCCAATGATGATCGCGCCCAACCTGCGGCGCAGGTCTTCACGGTCCTTTGCAAGCGCCATGATCGCCATGATTTCTGACGCCGCGGTGATGACAAAACCGGTCTTGCGATTGGCGCCTTCCCGCTTGCCGCCCGCGCTGACGATGATGCTCCGCAAGGCGCGGTCATTCATATCCATGGCGCGGGGCCAGGCGATGGAATCGGGATCGAGTGCGAGATCGTTCCCGTGGAATATGTGGGTATCGATCAAGGCGGCCAACAGATTATGGGCGGAAGTGATGGCGTGAAAATCACCGTGAAAGTGGAGGTTGATTTTCTCGCTGGGTTCCACCTGCGACATGCCACCTCCCGCCGCGCCGCCCTTCATGCCGAACACCGGCCCTAACGACGGTTCGCGCGAGGTGATCACGGCCTTCTTTCCGATCCGTTCCAGGCCCTGCGTGAGCCCGATCGCGGTTACGGTTTTCCCTTCGCCGGAAGTAGTGGGCGTGGTCGCTGTCACCAGAATCAACCGCCCTTTGCGGGGGAAGTTTGCATCGTTCAGCAGTTCCAGGCGGACCTTGGCGCTGTGCGGTCCCCGCGGTTCCAGATACTGGTCGGGGAGCCCGAGCTTCGCCGCGATGGTCTGAATGGGCAGCAGGTCTTTTTTCATGTGTAACTTTTCAGCATGCCAAACTTCAGCGCAGTTTGAGAAGGCGGTTTCCGTTTTCCCACAGGATCTTTCGTTCGGTGGCTTTGTCGGGAGCGAGTCGGCGGATGGCCGCCAGGGTGTTGCGGCCCTGGCAGGTTGGTTTGGTGGCATCGCGGTCATCGCAGTCGCTGCCGTAGATCAGCTTGTCGCGATGCCGTTTCATGAAGGCCGTGGCATGCCCCTCATCCCGCAGCAGAGCGTTGAGGCCGGAGCCTGCGGACATGTCGCCGAACATGTTCGGGTAGTCGGACAGGAGGCGGTCGGTGATACCGCCAGGCGTGACCTTGCCGGTCGGCTTCATGGTCGCCTGGAGGTGATTTTTGTCGATGTTGCCCCACCAGGTTTGCGCGTGACCGATAAAGTTGACCTGGGGGTGGCGCTCCAGCACTTTGTGGAAGTCTTCGAAGCCCAGATTGTAATGTTCGGATTCGAAGTGCATCAGGATTGGGACGCTGTAGTCCCGGGCGATTTCGGCGAGCAGATCGATCTGCTTAGAATCCGCCTGGACTGGGAATTTCTGCTCCCCGATCCCGATGGCGCCGAGCTTGAGGTACTGCTCCAGCACGGCTTTTGTTTCCGGCAGATCCGGCAGTTCGTTGGCGAAGAAGACGAATTGCGCGGGATATTGCCGCGCAAGGGCCAGCACCGTGTCATTGCCGCCCGCGCGAACGGCCAGTCCGTATTTCGAGCCGGCGGGCAGGAGCACGGTCTTCGTGACGCCCATTTCGCGCTGGTGCCGAATCAGTTCCTCATCGGTGCGACCGGCGTAGTTGGTGTGTTGGTGGAGGTCCAGGACGGGCTCATCCGCAGCCGGCATTTGAGTTGCCAGCGCCTGAGTTGCAAGCGCCCCCACAAAAACGCGCCGGTTCATCATGTCCGGCAAGAATATCACCCCGGTTCCTCCGTCCAGCTTTCAATCGTCGGAACTGAGTTCTTAGTTCTCTTTGGGCTCGAAGAAGTGGCCGATGTCCTGGAAACCGTTCATTGCCAGGCGGCAGGCACGGCTGTCGCCCGCGAATCGGGGCCTGTGCCAGTGGCCACGCGGTGCATAGACGATGTCACCCTGGTCGGCATGAATGTCGCCGCCGGCACCTTCGATCCGGTATTCCATTTTGCCTTCGAGGATAAACCAGAACTCGGCGCATTCGGCGTGGAAATGGCCCTTGTCCCTGTCGGTCACCGGCGGCAAGGTCTTCGCTTCACCCACGATGATATTCGACACGGCGCGGTCGTCCGCGACGAAACGGCGCTGTTTTTCGCGGCCTTCGGCAACTTCGTTGTAATCGATGTAGGGGCGATTGCCCTGGTCGTAGATGCCTTTGCTTACGATGGTGGTTTTCAGGAACGTGTAGCCATCGAGCACAGGCGGTTTGTCTTCCGAGGGATACATCAGGCGCGCGCCGGTCGGGTTCACCTCGAAACGCAGGGAAGGCTTATCTCCGACGGTTTCCATCTGATAGAAAGTGCGGTAGGGAACCTGCACCAGATAGCCCTTTTTCGCAACAAAGGGTTGCTGTCCGTCAATGGTGAAGCGAATCTCTCCGTCCTGCACCACCCACCACTCGCGGGTATCCGGGTGTGCGCGGCGCGGCGTTTTTTCACCGGCGGCCATCTGGATGTAGTCGCCGTGCAGGTGATCGTCGCTCACCACGGTGACCTTCCAGCTCTTTTGGCCTTTGTGATCTGCCAGCACGTCGGAAAGTTTCCAGTGCGGCTTATTCGGCGCATCCCAGGGCGTCAGTTTAATGGGTTTTGGCGCCCACACGGTTTGGGAACCGGGGCGTCCGTTGTTCTGGGCCCAGATGGCGGACCCGATTGCGGAAAGGAAAAGAAGCGATACGCCAGTGGCGGCAAGGGCACGATGATTTATCATCTTTCAACTCGTCACAGAGCTTATCATGCTTATCTTCCTTACCCTTATCTTCCTTATCACCCGGCCAACGCAAAGTAAATCGAATCAGGCGTCTGCGATGCTGCTAAGCCAGCGGGACGCGAAGCCGGTGAACGTTTTGCGGATGACAGCGGAGAATTCGGGTTCTTCAAGGGAGCGCAGGGCATTGATCAATTCGTAGTGTTCCCGCCCCATGGACGCAGTGAGCGGAGCGCCGCTGGCAACGACGACGAATGAAAACAGCGGGGCCATGAGGCGTTCCAGAGTTTCGGCCAGGAACGGGTTGCCGGAGAGCTTCCAGCAGCGGCGGTGGAATTCGTAGTCGCGCTCCAGGAAATCTTTCTTGTTGCCGCGCTGCCCGGCCTCAACAACCTGATCGACCAGTTGTTTCAACTCTTCCAGGTCCGCTTCGGTGACGCGGGGCTTCGCCCATTGGAGGGCCAGCGCTTCCAGTTCGAGGCGGAGGGCATAGAGATTTCGCACTTCATCGGGAGAGAACTGCGTGACGAAGGTGCCGGTATTGGTGACCCGCCGAACGAACCCCTGGCCTTCCAGAGAAATCAGGGCCTCACGCACTACCGGCGTTCCCACTTTCATTTGCCGGGCGAGCTCACGCTCCACAATTGCATCGCCTGGTTTGAACTGGCCGTCGAGAAACGCGTCTTTCATCGCGTTGATCACACGGTCTTTCAGGGATATCGGTTCGATCTCGGCGAAATTTGGCGGCATGCCGAATTGTACAAATATCAGGACTTGAGTTTCAGGAGCCGGTGTCCGTTGTCCCACACGATTTTGCGGAAGACGGGCGCAGTGGAGAGTTGTTTGAGCGCGGTGAGCGTCTCGCGGGCCACGCATTTGCCCTTAATCAGCGGAGCCTGCGAGACCTGGCCGGCGCCGTGGCCGTTTTTACAGGGGCAGTCGCAGCCGAATATCAGCTTGTCCTGGTGCCTTTCGAGGAAGGCAGCAGCAAATTCCGGGTCCCGGCCAAGCGCATTCCGGCCCGAATTCGCGGAGAGATCAGCGAAGAGATTGGGGAATTCGCCCAGCATCCGGTCGGTCAATCCGCCGGGTTTGATTTTGCCTGCAGGATAGGCGGTGTTTGAGGGCACATCCGCACTGATATTCGCCCAGAAGGCGTTGGCGTGGCCGATGAATTTCGTCTTTGGGTAGGCCCTGAGCATGGCCGGGAGAGATTTGAAGGGCGTGGTGAATTCGCCGGTATCGGGCGCGTCTTCCTGAAAGTGGATGGTGACCGGAACATCGAATTCGGAGGCCAGCTCGTAGACGCCGCGCATTTCAGGTCCGTCCACTTTCACGTGATATTTCACTTCGCCGAGGCCGATGGCGCCGTCTTTGAGGCACTTGCGCATGGCTTCAATTGCACCTGGCCTGGTGATATCGGCGCGTACGAACCGCACGTAGCGGCCGGGGTGCCTGGCGATGGCGACCCTGGCGACCTCATCTTGATCGGCCGGGGTCAGCAGCACTGCCTTTGTGGTGCCCGAGCCCTCAATATGCTCGAAATTCCCGTCGTTCGGCTTGAGGTGCAGATGGATGTCGAGAACAGGGCTGCCCCACTCGTTCGCGGGTTGGGCGAGGCTGTTTTGCGCGGCGCCGCTGGAGGCAATAGCGGTAGCGGCGGTGACGAGGAAGTCGCGTCGATTCATATGGCTATCATCAGTCTAAGTGGACGATTGCCTCAAAGACCGGCTGGCTGTAGTGCGGGAGCGGATCGAACGAGCCTGTGCGCGCGCTCACAGGGATCCGGAAACCGTGCGCCTTTTGGCCGTGACCAAGGTGTTCGGGCCTGAGGTGGTTCGTGAGGCGTACGAGATCGGGCTGCGTGAGTTCGGCGAGAATTACGTGCAGGAAATGGAGCGAAAAGCGCCCGTCCTGGCCGACCTGACCGACGCGCGTTTCCATCTGATCGGACACCTGCAATCGAATAAGACGAAGAAGGCAGCGCAGATGTTCTCGTCGATTGATTCCATTGACGCGGCGAAGCTGGCCACACGATTAAACGGGGAGGCGAAACCGCTCGACGTGATGATCGAGGTGAAGCTGTCTGACGAAGAATCGAAAAGCGGGGCGGATGAGGCGGAAGTGCCTTCGATTGTGGAGGTGATACGGGGCTGTCCGAACCTGACACTGCGCGGACTGATGACCGTTCCGCCATGGTCTGAGGACGCTGAAGTGGCGCGCCCTTATTTTGCGCGTTTGCGGGAACTGGCCGGGCGGCACGGCGTTCCGGAACTCTCGATGGGTATGTCGAACGATCTGGAAGCAGCGATTGAAGAGGGGGCGACCTGGGTGCGCGTGGGAACCGCGCTGTTCGGGCGCCGCAAACGCCCTGAGTAGGAAACGGCTTCACGCGCCGCCGCCGGGTTCGCGGTCGGGGATTGCGGATTATGCGGGGCCGTTGCACCGGGCTCTGGCTGCGTTTGGCGAATCGCCATCGGATCTCTACCATCTGGGCAATAACGGGCTCCATGCGGAGATTTATCGGCAGGCGCTGGAGCGGCCGGGGGTAATCGTGCTGCATGACGCGGTGCTGCACCATTTCCTGCTGGGCAGCCTGACGCGGGAGCAGTACATCGAAGAGTTCGTCTACAACTACGGGGAGTGGCGGCGGCATCTGGCGGAAGACCTCTGGGCAGAGCGAAGCAGTGCGGGCGTGGATCCGCGATATTTTCAGTTTTCTCTGCTGAAGCGCGTGGTGGAGCGGGCGCGGGCGGTGATCGTCCACAATCGCGGCGCGGCGCGGCTTGCAAAGGAACATGGAGCAAAGAACATAAATGTGGTTCCGCACTACTTTGAGGCGGTTGCGATGCCGGACCACGCGGAAGCGGCGCGGTTCCGACAGCGGCTTGGAATTCCCCAGGGCGCGGTACTATTCGGCATCTTCGGCTATCTGCGTGAGACGAAACGGGTAATTCCCTGCCTGCGGGCATTCCGGAGACTGCACGCGGTTCGCCCCGGGTCCGCGCTGCTGTTGGCGGGCGAACCGGTATCGGTCGATTTGCGGCGCCTCCTTGAAACCGAGGCGGTGGATCCCGCAATTTACCGAATGGGTCACCTGACAGAGGAGGAACTGCTGACTGCCACCGCCACCATCGATTGTTGTCTGAACCTGCGCTACCCGGCGGCTGGTGAGACTTCCGGCATCGCGATCCG
>JBBQDH010000071.1:0-24794 GCA_038319515.1 Bryobacterales bacterium | reverse complement strand
CCGTAATCGCTGTTGGTTCTGGCGGTCCCGTTGGCGTCGGACTGATGCAGGGGCGCCAGAAGCTGTTCTATCTGCCGGAGTCGCACACCGACATGATTTTCGCTGTCGTGGGCGAAGAGTTCGGTTTGTTCGGCTCGTTGGCGGTGATGACGGGTTTCCTCATCATCCTCTGGCGAGGTATTCGCGCAACGGTCCTCATGCAGGATGAATTCGGTCGCTATCTGGCGCTGGGGATCACGACTATGCTGGTGATCCAGGCCTTCTTCAACATCAGCGTCGTGCTGGGCCTTGTGCCTCCGAAGGGAATCCCTCTGCCGATGATCAGTTTCGGCGGCAGTTCATTGCTGGTCACACTTGCATCCATGGGTGTGTTGCTGAATCTCTCGGAGCACGCGGGGTGAGTCTGTTCGTCATGGCCGGAGGCGGCACGGGTGGCCATGTAATTCCCGCCATCGCGGTGGCGCGCGAACTGGCGCGGGCCGGGCACGAAGTTCTGTTTGTCGGCACGGACAGAGGGGCGGAATCGAGGCTGGTGCCGGCCGCCGGGTTTCGGCTGGAGAAAATTCGTGTGGGTGGCCTGGCGAATCTGGGATTCGCGACAAAGATTGTCAGCGTATGGCGGTTGATCGTAGAGACCGCAAGGCAGTTTAAGTACTTCGGTAAATGGCGCCCGGCAGCCGTTTTTAGTATGGGCGGATATGTCGCGGGGCCGCCGGTGCTGGCGGCTATTGTGCGTGGCGTTCCGGTTGTTCTGATGGAACCGAACGCCATACCGGGCCTGGCCAACCGCTGGATTGCGGGCCGGGTGAAACGGGCACTGATTAGTTTTGAAGAAACCGCGACGTTCTTTCCTGTGGGCCGCACCGAGATGACTGGTTTGCCGGTGCGGGAAGAGTTTTTTCGAATTAGCAGGAAACCGGCAGAAAAGGAATTTACGGTCTTGATCACGGGCGGCAGTCAGGGATCGCGAACATTGAATGAAGCGGCGCGCCAAAGCTGGCCGCTGTTCAAAGAATCCGGTCTGCCGGTACGACTGCTTCACCAGTCCGGCATTCCGATGTTCGATGCACTTCATGCCGAATTCAGCAAAACAGGCCTGGCTGGGGAAGTGAGCGCATTCCTCACGGATATGCCGGGCATGTTCGCTCAGGCGGACTTAATCGTGTGCCGGTCCGGAGCAGGGTCGGTATCTGAATTGGCGGCAGCAGGTAAGCCCTCCGTTCTGATCCCGTTTCCATTCGCCGCGGACAACCACCAACTGAAGAATGCCGAGGCCCTCGCCCGCGCCGGGGCTGCCGAATTGTGTTTAGACCGGGAGTGGACCGGGCAGAAGTTCTTTGATGCCGTAAAGCATTTTTACGATGATCGTGACCGCATGGCGCGCATGGGCGAAAGCGCCGCAAAGCTGGCCCGTAAGGGTGCGGCGGCGCGCGCAGCGGAAATTCTGATTGACAGCGTTTCCAGTAACCGAAACAATAGTTAGATCCAATGTTTTTTTCCAGACAGCATCTCCACTTCGCAGGTATCGGGGGAATCGGCATGAGCGGTATCGCCGAGGTGCTGCTGAATTTGGGTTACACGATCTCCGGTTCCGATATCAAACTGACGGCCACAACGGACCGCCTTGTCAGCCTGGGCGCCACGGTGTACGAAGGCCATAATGCAAAGAACGTAACCGGGGCCAAGGCGCTGGTGGTCAGTTCCGCCGTGGATGAATCGAACCCGGAAGTGCAGGAAGCGCGCCGGCTGCAAATCCCTGTGATTCCGCGCGGCGAACTCCTGGCTGAGCTGATGCGACTGAAGTACGGCATCGCCATTGCGGGCAGCCACGGTAAAACCACCACCACCTCGATGGTCGCAACCATCCTCAGCCACGCAGGCATGGACCCCACGGTGGTGGTGGGCGGCAAGGTCGCCGCCATGGGTGGCTCGAATGCCCGTGTTGGGAAGAGCGATTTCCTGGTTGTGGAGTCCGATGAAAGCGATGGCTCTTTCCTGAAACTCTCGCCCATCCTGGCCATCGTCACCAACATCGACCGGGAGCATCTGGATCATTACGCAGATATCGACGTCATCCGCGCGGCGTTCACCGAGTTCGTCAACAAGGTTCCGTTTTATGGCGCAGCGATTCTCTGCCTCGACAGCGAACACGTGCAGAGCATCCTGCCGGACATTCGGCGACGCACCATCACCTATGGGCTGAGCGCACAGGCGGACTACCAGCCGAGTGACACACAACACAGCGACCTGCACAGCACCTTCCGGTTGCGCAGCCGTACCGAGGATCTGGGAGAATTCCACCTCAACATTCCCGGCGACCACAACGTGCTGAACGCCACCGCTGCTATCGCCGTGGCATTGGAACTGCACGTAGCCCCGGACGTGATCCGCGAAGGCCTGAAGCAGTTTACCGGTGTTGCGCGACGGTTTGAGATTCGTGGTGAGGCAGGCGGCGTCACGGTGGTCGACGACTATGGGCACCATCCGACTGAAGTGCAGGCGACTCTGGCCGCAGCCAAGTCGGTCTGCAAAAAGCATGTTCATGTGCTTTTCCAGCCGCATCGCTACACACGTACGCAGCACCTCATGGACGAATTCGCGCGTGCTTTTCACAGTGCGGATCGCGTTGTGATGCTGGATATTTATGCAGCGTCGGAGAAGCCGATTCCGGGCGTCACCTCTGAAGCTCTGGTGGAACGTATGCGCCAGTTCGGGCACCGTAACGTGGAATATGCGGGCACCGGCGATGCAGGGGTCAAAATGATTGCCGAAGGTTTGGAGCCTGGCGATATGATCCTGACGCTTGGCGCCGGCAGCGTATCGCAGTTGGGCGAGAAGATCCTGGAGGTTCTGCGCAATGGCTAAACCCCGCACTCCCGAAAAACCGAAGCCAAACTGGCGGCTGTGGCTGCGAATTGCCTCATGGTCCTGCCTCTTTGTGGGCTCTGCCTGGAGCGCAAATGAAGCGCGCAAATTTCTGATGACTGACCCGAGGTTCGGCTTCACCTGCGATCCCTCAGAAACCAGTTGCGCCAATCTCGAAATCCACGGTGCGACGTACGCCAATCGTGCGAGGATTTATGCCGTTTTCACGCCGGATTTCGGTCGCAGCGTGTTCCACATGCCGCTTGCGGAACGTCGCCGGCATATGCTGGCAATCGACTGGGTCCGCACCGCTTCAGTGGCGCGCGTGTGGCCAAATCGCATTGTGGTGACCATTGCAGAGCGCACACCCGTTGCTTTCGCCAAGCTGCCGCTGACCGGATCACAACGCCACTGGATGGCGCTCATCGATGCCGAGGGCGTTCTGATGACGCTGCCCCCGAAGGCCCGTTTTCACTTGCCCGTGTTGAGTGGTGTGACCGAAGACCAGGAAGATGAAGAGCGGAAGCAGCGCGTCAGGGCCATGCAGCATCTGCTGGAAGATCTGGGCCCGCAGGCGAAGGATATTTCGGAGATCAATGCCTCGAACGTTCATGAACTACGCGTGATTGCGGATGTGGACGGGCAGGGCGTGGAGCTGTGGCTGGGGAACCAGCGCTATCGTTCGCGATTCACAAATTTCCTGAATCACTTCCGGGATATACGCACGCACTCCGACCAGGCCAGCACTTTCGATTTACGTTTAGACGACAGGATCTTAGCTCGGTAAGACAGGCAAGACAAGACCATGAACAATAACTCCATCTTCGCGGCCAGTGTGGACGCAGGCAGCACCCAAACACGATGCGTCATCGCCATGCTGGAGGGCGAACGTTTTCGCTTCCTGGGCTACGGCGTTGTCCCGTCACAAGGCTGGTCGAAGAGCCGCATGGTGGATCAGCAGGCGGTTTCTCAGAACATTCTCGCGGCTGTTCAACAGGCCGAAGCGATGGCGCAGGTTTCGGTTGAGCACGTAGTGGCAGGCATCGGCGGCCTCACCGTTCGTGGAGCCAATATTCGCGGCAAGTGGGATCTGGGGCGTCCGCGCGAAATCACCCGCAAAGATATCAATCGCGCCATGGAACGTGCCATGCGCGTGCAGATGCAGGAAGACCGCATGATGCTGCAGGTAATGCCGCAGGATTTCGTGGTGGACGATCATCCCGGCTTCCATGACCCGCGTCAGATGCTGGGGTCCGTGCTTGAGGTCAATGCCCACCTGATCTCCACGTCCGTGCTGGAACATAACAACCTGATCGGCGCAATTAACCGCGCTCATCTGGCAGTGGACGAAACCATCTATGAGGCGATTGCCGCCTGCTATGCCAGCGTGCTTCCCGAAGACCGGCGCGACGGCGTGGCAGTGATTGACATCGGTCAGCAATCGACCGAGTTGGTTTGCTACTACGGCGAATCCGGTCAGTTGGCCACGTCGCTGAAGATCTGCGGCGACCACTTCTCGCGTGATCTGGCCCACGCTCTCCGCGTCCCCATTGAGGCCGCAGGCGTTGTGAAGGAGCAGTTCGGCAGCGCGGTTGCGCAGGGCACGCCGGACAACAGCGTGGTGGAAGTTCCGCTTGTGGAAGGCCGTGAAGCGCGGGACGTGTCCAGGCGTTTCATCAATGAGATTCTGGAGTCGCGCGCGGTGGAGTTGTTCGAAATGGTTCGCGGTGAGCTTGCCCGTTTCGGCATGCAGCGCGCGCTCTCCAACGGCCTGGTGATTTGCGGCGGCGGGGCGTTGTTACCCGGCATCTGCGATGTGGCGGAGCGCGTGATGGAATGCCCGGCGCGCATGGGTTTGGCGCAGGGAATTCTGGACTGGCCGGATGAACTGAATGACCCGGCATGGACGACAGTGGCAGGCCTTGCAATGTACTCGGCACGACTGCGCAGTCAGGTGGATATTGAAAAGCAGTCGGTCGGGGTTCTCGGCCGTATTTTGCGCTAGGCGGAACAGGAGAGCCCCATGGACATACTCAAATACGAATTGCAGGATGACTCGCGCAAAGGCGCACGGATTAAGGTGATTGGCGTGGGCGGCGGCGGCTCGAACGCCGTGGGCCGCATGTATGAAGAGGGGCTGGAAGGCGTCGAGTTTTATGTCATGAACACCGACGCCCAGGCGCTTGAAGTTTCCAAAGTTCCGAACAAAATTCAGATCGGCGAAAAGATCACGCACGGCCTTGGTGCGGGTTCTGATCCTGCCATCGGGCGGCAGGCCGCTCTGGAAGACACGGAACGTATTCTCGCAATTCTGGAAGGCGCGGACCTGGTTTTCGTGACGGCAGGGCTCGGCGGTGGAACCGGTGCCGGCGCGCTGCCCGTAGTCGCGTCACTGGCGAAGGAGCTCGATGCTCTGACCATCGCGATTGTCACCAAACCCTTCAGTTTTGAAGGCGGCAAGCGGATGCGCCAGGCAGATCGCAGTGTGGATGATCTTGCTTCTTCCGTGGATATTCTGACGACCATCCCCAATGACCGCCTGCTGAAGATTGCCCCGAAGGGCACCAGCATGTCTCACGCGTTCAGGATGGCCGATGACGTGCTGCGACAGGCCGTGCAGGGCATCAGTGAACTGATACTCACGCCGGGCCTGATCAATCTGGACTTCTCCGATGTGAAAGCCGCCATCTCCGGGATGGGCATTGCGCTCATCGGGAACGCGACAGCAAAGGGTCCGAATGCCGTTGTGGAAGCGGCTCAGGCGGCTATCAATTCGCCTCTGCTGGAAGACACCAAAATCCGCGGTGCGCGCCAGGTACTGCTGAACATTACCGCATCGCCTGACATCGGATTGCACGAGCTGAACGAGGCCTGCAGCCTTATTCGTGAGGCCAGCGGTTCTGACGATCTGCAACTCAACTTCGGTGTCATCTCGAAGGCCGACATGGGCGACACCGTGAAGGTAACCGTGATTGCCACAGGTTTCGAGCCAGTGCAGGAAGTGGTTGAGCCCGCCATCACGGTGTTGCCTCCCAGCGAGTTCTTCGCGGAACGGCCAGCCGGTAGTGAGCCTGCAGCCGCACCGCCCGTTGCCCTGACTGCTGCGGCGCGGGAGCCGGAAGAGGCCGCACCTGTTTACGACGAAGATCTGGATGTACCTGCCTATCTGCGGCAGGGAAAGCTGCTGAATTAACGCGCCGATACCACCTGGCAGACGCGATCCACCTCTTCCTCCGTATTGAAGTAGTGGACCGATACCCGCACCAGCTTTTCAATGCCCCGCCTCTCGTAGTCAAGGCGAGACCAGGCAATGCCCGATTGCCATGCCTGAATCCGGGCGGCTTCCAGGCGCCGATGCGTAACGGCTGTATCCTCGACGGTACGCCGGAACGTCACGATTCCGCAGGTATCGGCGCCCCGGTCAGTCAGCCTTGTACCCGGATCATTAGCCAACTGCGTCCGAAGGCGGTTTGAGAGGCTCCGCACACGGTCCCAAATCGCATCCACACCCAGATCCAGCGCATAGCGGACAGCGCGCGCCAGACCCAGCTTTCCCGCGACATGGCACTCATAGTTCTCGAAGCGCCGCGCGTCGGCTCGCAGTTCATACCGGTCCACCGCCACCCAGTTCGCGGCGTGCGCATCGATCATTGGCGGGTGGAAGTTTTCCAATACCTCGCGGCGGGCATACAAGACACCGGTGCCGCGCGGACCACGCAGGAATTTACGCCCGGTACCGGAAAGAAAATCGCAGCCGATCTCCTCCACGTTAACCGGGCATTGGCCGAGGGACTGGCAGGCGTCGACCAGATAAAGCACACCATGTGCCCGCGCAATCCGCCCAATCTCTTCCACCGGATTCACAACGCCACTGTGTGTCGGAATATGCGTGATCGCAATGAGCCGCGTATTCGCCCGGATTAGCTTTTTGATGTCCGCAGGACTGACTCTGCCGTTCTCGTCGTCAGCCGCCACATCAATCACAATGCCCTTCAGCTTTGCCATATGCAGGAAGGCGACATGGTTGCTGCCATAGTCAGCCGCGCTGGTGATCACTCTGTCGCCTGGCCCAAACGGAATGCCATAAAACGCCATATCCCATGCGCGTGTTGCATTCTCTACAAATGCGATTTCATCACGCGAACAGCTCAGCAGCGTCGCAAAGGCATCATAGAAATCTTCGAGTGCCGCTTCCGCCGCCGTTTCCGCCGCGTACCCGCCGATCTCATTCTCCAGATCCAGATGTTGTCGAACCGCTTGTGCCACGGGTTCAGGCATCGGAGACGCACCTGCGTTATTCACATGGATCCGGTCCCTGCAGGACGGTGTATCCGCTCTCACGGCGGCGACATCAATCGCGTTTCTCATCCCGCCAGTGTCGCACTCTGCTAAATTAACCAGTTCATGCTCCGACCACTTCTTGCTTCGTTCTTAGTGTTGGGTCCGCTGGTGGTCAGTGCGGGAGAAACGAAGTTTTCTCTCACCATTGACAATCTGATGCGGGGTCAGAATCTGGTGGGGTATGAGCCAACTCAGGTGCATTGGTCGGGCGACAGTTCAAAGATCTATTTCCAGTGGAAGCAGGCCTCAGATCCGATTGCCGCGCCGCTCGATAGCTACGTCGTAAGTCGGGAGGGGACGGGGCTGAGGAAGCTGACTGATGACGAAGTAAAGGTAGCGCCTCCGGCAGTCTTCGATACCAATCAGGATGGCACGCTGAGTGTGTATTCTCAGGACGGCGATATCAGTCTCATCGACAACGGGACAGGGTTGCGGCGGCAGGTGACGAAGACCGCCGATGCCGAAACAAACCCGCGATTCCTGGCCGACGGACACCGAATTTCATTCACACGTGGAGGCAATCTTTTTGTAATGTCTCTGGAATATGGCGATCTGGAGCAGGTGACGGATATTCGCCCGGCAATTGCGACGCCGGACGCCGTCCCGGCAACAGCCGCAGCCGGTGGACGCGGCGCGGGAAGAGGTGGCCGTGGCGGAGGAGCGCCCGCCGCCACCGGCGATACGCCAAAGGGCACTGACGCGCAGGAGTACCTGAAAAAGGAACAGCGCGACATGTTCGATGTAGTTCGCGACCGGCTCAAATACAAGGACGAAGCCGAGGCGAAACAGAAGAAGCTGGTGGTCCGGAAACCTTTCACTCTCCCCGCCAGGCAAACAGTCGGACAGTTGCAGCTCACGCCGGATGGAAAGTTCGTCATCGCGTCAATCACTGAAGCCCCGAACGGCTCAAAGAATTCCAACGTGCCCAACTGGATTACAGACTCCAGCTTCCCGGAGGACATCCCGGGGCGGGCGCGTGTCGGCGACAGTATTTCTCACCGCCGTCTCGCGGTCATTGATGTATTGACAGGTGAAGTGAAAAACGTTGACCACGGCGAGGTGGACACACCCGCCGCACAGATTGAAGACGGCGGTGGCTGTATCGGTTTCGGAGGCGGCGGTGGTTTCGGCCAGGCGCAGGCGGTCTATTTTTCCCCGGATGGCGCCAAAGCGGTGTTCGGAGCCCGCTCACAGGACAACAAGAATTGCTGGTATTTCGCGCTCGATCCCGCCACAGCAAAAGCCCGCGTGATTGCGTCTGAGAAGGATGCCGCCTGGATCGGTGGCCCCGGTGGCGGAATGGGTTGGCTGGCTGACAACAAGACCTTTTACTTCACGTCGGAAAAGGACGGTTACAACCATCTCTATGAGGTTGCCTACGAAGGCGGTGAGCCAAAACAGATGACACAGGGAAAGTTTGAAATCGACCGCGTGAATCTTTCCCGTGACAAATCCACTTTCTATATCAACAGCAGCGAAGGCAGCCCATACGAACACCATTTGTGGTCAATGAGTGTCAACGGCGGCGCCCGCACCAGGCTTACGAAACTCCCGGGCAACCATGTTTTGCAGCTATCCCCCGATGAGAAGTCCGTGGCAGATATTTACTCCTTCACTAACAAACCCCCGGAACTTTACGTCCAGCCCAATCAGGCGATGGCTGCAGCCGCAAAGATCACCACATCTCCCGCCGCCGATTTCAACGACTATAAATGGATCGATCCGCCGATTGTTGAAATTCCGGCTCGTGACGGCATGAAGCTTCCCGCGCATCTCTACAAGCCGGCGAACTTCGCGAAAGGCGGGCCGGCTGTTGTATTCGTGCACGGGTCCGGTTACCTGCAGGACATTACGAAAGGCTGGTCTGTCAGCTACTACCACGAATACCTGTTTCATCACTTTCTGATGGAGCACGGCTATACGGTGGTGGAAGTGGATTACCGGGCGTCAAAAGGCTACGGGCGTGACTGGCGCACGGCAATCTACCGCCACATGGGCGGTAAAGATCTGGACGACGAAGTGGACGCCGCCAAATGGCTGGTTTCGGCACAAGGAGTGGACGCAAAGAAGATCGGAATTTACGGCGGCAGCTACGGCGGCTTCATCACCCTGATGGCCATGTTCACGCAGCCCGATGTTTTCGCGGCAGGCGCGGCGCTGCGGCCTGTCAGCGACTGGGCTTACT
This sequence comes from Bryobacterales bacterium, assembly GCA_038319515.1. GTDB lineage: Bacteria > Acidobacteriota > Terriglobia > Bryobacterales > Bryobacteraceae > BOG-234. The sequence goes on along the minus strand of JBBQDH010000071.1, from coordinate 15,403 downwards.
ATAACCAGCAATATAGCGGCAATATTCTCAATCAGCCTCAGGGCGATGCCGAGGCCTACAAACAGTCCTCGCCCATCTACTTCGCGAACGGTTTGAAAGGCCGCTTGCTGATTTGCCATGGCATGGTGGATACCAACGTGCAATTTGTCGATACCGTCCGTCTGGTGCAAAAGCTGATCGAGCTCCGCAAAGAGAACTGGGAGCTGGCGTCTTACCCGGTGGAGGACCACAGCTTCCGCGAACCTTCCAGTTGGGCCGATGAGTACAAACGCATCTTCAAGCTCTTTGAAGAGAGCCTGAAGGGTGCGTCAAAATAGTGGGTCTAAGGTCCACTATCGCCCCTTGATCTTTGCGCTGTAACTTCGCAGTGATACCCCGGAAAAGCGAAACCGAAGTTCCAGCTGAGGAGGCGTTCCGCGGGAGCTGCCATTGGACTTTGATCCAATGCCAAACGGTCGACCATCCGTACCAGTTCGGCAACACTGGAAACGGGTAGCTTATCCATCACTCGTGCGCGCTGCCCCTTGACAGCAGTTCCTGCTCGTCGAAAGGTTTGGTGAGGAAGTCGAGGGCGCCACCCTTCATCGCCTGCACTGTCGCGGATGTGTCAGGGTTGCCGCTGATGAAGATGATGAGCAGCCTGGTGCAGGGCGGCCTTTTTCTTTGTCCTGCCCGTTAAGATCGCTTCACCATGACAGGCAGGCATCTCCGCATTCGCTGCGTTCCGCCTACAATGAGGTGATGACAGACCGAGCGGCAGGCCGTACTTCCGGGCGTCTGAGTGGCGATGATCTGATCGGGGAAGTCCTGCACAACATGGAGGACGGGTTATTCCGGATCCGCCGGAAAACGATCGTCCCCGCAATTTACCGCATCTATCTCAGCCCGGCAGACTATGAGCCTTTCCGCGATGTGGTCCCGTTCATCGCGGGCGAGATCCGGGCCGCTCTGGATGAGCGACTGGCCCGCTGGAACGGGTCGAAGCTGCATGTGGCGAAGGCCTGGCTGGGAAAGCTTGGCAAGCTCGGAAAACTCGGGGTGGCCGAGGCCCTGGAGCCCGCGGAGTATGTGCGGGTGGCCGACGCCTGGACAATCGAGATCTATCCGGACCTGGATGAAAAGCTGCAGCCAGGTGAGATTGAGGTCTATTCAGATCTTGGCGCACCGCAGAAGCCGGAGTATGGGGCCGGATCGCTGACCCGCAGGATCTTCCCGCACGCGGCGCCCCCCGCCGGCCCTGCAGACGTTGCCCCAATCCCGCAGCCCGCCGAACTGCCCGATAGTGCACCCACCGTAGCAACCCCGGTTGCCCCTGCCGCGTCCATTCCCGCGCAGGCTGAAAAAGAAACTGACGATGAGGGCACAAAAGGCCGGGCTTTTGCGTATATCCGTTATACGGACCAGCAGGGCGAGAAAACCTTCGAGGTGACGAAGAATCAAATGGTGATCGGGCGGGGCGGCAGATCGTACTGGGTTGACCTTCGGCTGGAGACTCTGCCGGACGTGTCGCGTGAGCACTGCCGTATCCGGCGCGATGCCGAAACCGGGCGGTTCACAATCGAAGACACCAGCCAGTTCGGCACTGCCGTGAATGGCAAGCCCGTGGCGCAGGGCAGCCCTTTGGAGCTCCCCAAACGGGCCACTTTGAGTCTGGCCGGTGTCATTGACCTGCAATGGGAAGGTGTCTGACATCGCGCCTATGAAGGATCTTCTGTTTTACCGAACCGTGGTGTCCATCGGACTGCTGTTAGTGGTCGCGCTCATCGCGCTCTTCGCGGTGCGGCGGGAGCTTCGCTGATGGCCGTTCGGGCGCGCCTGCTGTGGGCGACGGTCAGCGACATGGGTCGCCGCCGCACGAACAACGAAGACCGGTTCTATGTTGATGCCGAACGCGGCATTTTCGCCGTGATCGATGGCGTGGGCGGGCATGCCGCCGGGGAGCACGCGGCTGCAGCGGCGGTCGACGTTCTCAAAGAGCGACTCGAACGGCCCACCGGCACTCCTGAAGACCGCATCCGCGAAGCCATCGCGCTTGCGAACAATGAAATTTACCGCCTCTCACGCAGTCAACCGGATTGGGCTGGTATGGCTTGTGTCCTCACGGTCGCGGTGGTTGAGGACGACGTCGTGACCGTTGGCCATGTGGGCGATTCCCGGCTGTACCTGTTGCGGCCCGGGTCGATTCGCAAGATCACCCACGATCACTCTCCTGTGGGCGAGCGCGAAGATCGTGGTGACATCAGCGAGGCCGAGGCCATGCGGCATCCCCGTCGCAATGAAATTTTTCGCGATGTAGGTTCTGCGGAGAAAGCCCCGGACGACCCCGCATTTATCGAAATCACCACCTTTGAAATGCCTGCAGATGGAGCGATCCTGCTGTGCTCTGATGGACTGACTGACCTTGTGCCGAGTGCGGAGATTCGCGCGGGCGTGGAGCGCTATGCGCCGGACTACGATGCGGCAATTCGCGCTCTGGTCCATGCCGCGAATCATGCCGGTGGAAAGGACAACATCACTGTGGTGGTCGTTGCTTCTCCCGGCTACCGGCCCGCCATTTCCGATGCGCCCGTGACGTCCGGGTCTCACGGACGACGCGCCCGGCGCTGGCCTGTGCTGCTGGCGGGCATTGCGCTCGGCGTCGGGCTTGGGCTTCTTGTCCCGCTGGTGCGTACACAACTGGCCGCTGCCGGTCCCCGCACTCTTGTCGCAGGAGCCGGAGGCATTACCGCGGCACTGAATCAGGCCCATTCCGGCGATACCGTGATCATTCCGCAGGGCAAATATAAAGAGCGCGTGCAACTGCGCGAAGGCGTTGTACTGCGAGCCCAGCAGCCGAACTCCGTGACCCTCATTTCGCCCGATGGCGGACCGGTTGTTGTGGCCCGCAATCTGCAGACGGGCTCCCTTGAAGGCGTCTGGATTCAGGGTGATTCTGAAACCCCCGCTGCCGTTGGAATTGATGTCTCCGACGCCAGCCCCACCATCTCATCCGTGCGGATCACCGGCGCTCAGATCGGGATACGCGTCCGGGGGAAATCCACGCCGCTCATCACTGCCAGCAAGATTGCCAACAGTCCGGGCGTCGGTGTCGAAATAGGCGCGGGCGCGCAGCCACGCATTGAGAATAACCAGATCGTCGCCAACGGAAACGGTATCCCAGGTGAGCCCCGGCCCGGCGTGGAAGTGGAAGACGGCGGTCGCCCCGTGATGAAGGACAACTCTGTTTCCGACAACGGAGCGGAGCCGGTCTGGATTCACGGCCATAGCTGGCAGGCAATGGATTTTCAGGAGAATTTTTTCGGCGGCATGCCCGTGAAAAAAGCGATCCGGCTGGTGGATGAGGCTCTTCCCGCGACTGACAAAAAGGGGCACAGGTAAGCCGTGGACCCCAAACTGTTTGGTCGCTATGAAATTGTGCGCAAGCTGGCCGGCGGCGGTATGGGCCGCGTCTACCTGGCCTATGATCCGGTACTCAACAGACAGGTCGGGCTGAAGCTTATCGACTCCGGCGCCGATCAGGACAGTATCGACGCCGTTACCGCGGAACGCCGTGGCGCGACTCTGCAGGACCAACTGGCCAAGCGCGAACCGGGCGGTCGTGTGGCGCAGATCTTTGACGTGGGCGAACGCGACGGCTACTTCTACATCGCGATGGAATACATCGAAGGTGAAGATCTGTCCGAACTCATGGCGCGCGGTCCGCTGCAGCCTGAACGTGCCGTCTCCATCGCTCTCGATATTCTGGACGTCCTGGTTAAAGCGCACACTTTCCAGACCGTCATTGAAGAGCGCACGCACCGCGGAATCATCCACGGCGACATCAAGCCGCGCAACATCCGGATCACTTCCACCGGGCATGTGAAGGTGCTCGATTTCGGCATCGCGAAGGCTGTTTCCATGACCCGCAGCCTGACGTTCAATCAGTTCGGCAGCATCCCGTATTCGTCGCCGGAACGCCTGCAAACAGGCGATATGGATGCGCGTTCCGATGTCTGGTCCGTCGCGATTGTTCTGTACGAAATGCTGGCGAACAAGCCGTATTTCGAGGCCGAAGGCTCGAGCAAACTGGAATGGATGATTCGTAACTACAAGGTCCTGCCGGCGGGGATTGCGAAGTTGCCTGGAGGGCTTCGCGAAATCCTGTCGCGTGCGCTTGATCCGGATCTGAATCGTCGTTTCCCCAGCGCAGCGCAGTTTCAGGCGGCGCTGCACGAATGGCAGAATGTCGCAGAGCCCGCGCCGGCTGTGTCACTGGACCCTGATGCTACCCGGCGCACGGCATATTCTGTCGCAGACGAACCAACGCGGCGCTCCACAGCGTCTGCACGTCCCGTCGCAATCAGAAAGCCCGCACCGCCAAAGCTCACCGGTGAACTCCAGCGCGTTTCCCTGGTCGTCGCGGTCAGCCTGTTCCTGATGGGCGTCTTCTTTGTTGTGTATGAAATTCGCATGTGGAACAACGCGGAAGCTCTGCGAAAACAGATCGACTCAGGCCAGTTGAATACGGAGGACGGGGCAAAGGCATACCAGACACTGGCAGGCAAGAGCCTCTTCTCCTGGCCGCTCTATCCTGCCCGCAACAGCCTGCGGGACCGTTACGTTGCCGAAGCCGACCGCGTCATCGCAGACTATCGTGAGGCCAGCGAGAGCACTCCTGTTTATTCGCGTGACTGGAAGCGCGCGCAGACCGCACTAACGCAGGCCGTCAGCATAGCGCCTGATGACAGGTCGATTCGCGGTAAGTCAAAGATGGTGGATGGCCATCTGAAGCTTCGTTCCGGGGATGTAAAAGGCTCTCGCTCGGCATTCGAAGAAGCGCGAACTCTGTTGCCGAACTCGCCGGATCCGCACCTCGGTCTCGCCATCATCCACATGACTGACAGCGAGCTCGATAAGGCGGAGGACGAACTGCATGAGGCCCAGCGCAACGGGTTTCGCCCCGGCCGGCGCGAGCAGAAGGCTCTCGCCGATGCGTATCGAAAACGCGGGGAGCGCTGGATTGCCGAAGCGAAACGTGCGCACGACCTCAACAAGATGCAGGACGGTCTGAAGCATGCTGACAGTGACCTGGAACATGCGCAGAATCTGTTCAACTCCGTGGCGCCTTTCATGAACGGTATCGAGCTTTCTGAGAAGGTCGCGCTCGAGCGCGAGCAGGCCCAACGGTTGCTCTCTGCCGCACACCTTGCCGCGCCACTCACAGTTCCGGCACCACTCACGGTTCCGGCACCACTCACGGTTCCGGCAAAGGAGATCCCCTGATGGCGGTCACGCGCAGCACGCCCGAATCCCGGGCCGCCGGTCGTCACACCGCGGGCACTGCGACGTTCCGTTTCCGCAGAGCCGAACTACTCTGGCTCCTGCTGACGGCTTCGGTTGTGTGCGGGGCATGGTGGCTGGTGTACTCGGCGAAGGTCATCCGCTCGGCAACCCCCGCGCCGCTGCTGAATCTGTCTCTGATCGATCAGGCAGAGAAGCTCTACCCGGCACTGGCGGTCTTTCAGTCGCCCGGCGACCGCGAGTTCGTGGCCCGTCGAATCTTCGATCTTCTGACCGAACAAAACGGTGTGCTGGTCAACACCGGGGCCATCGCCCGCCTGCGTGTTTCGCGCGGTGATCTGGTTGGAAACCGCAAACTGGAAGACCTGCGCATGCGGGCCGAAAACGCGAAGACCAACACGGTAGCGTTGCTTTCCTCCGCCGAATTCGCCCAGATCAAACCGCAGCTCGCCGTTCGCGACGGCGCCGCTTTTCGCAATGCGTTCCGCCTCTGGGCCGGCATCATCCTCGCGTCATTTCTGCTGGTTAGCCTTGTGTGGAGCGTGCGCGGTTTCTCCGGGTCGTGGGCGTTTCTGCCGCTGCTTCTGCTCTTGACGGGAATCGGTTTCGCCCTCATGGTGACTTTGCGCGACCCTTTGCGCGACACCCTGATCTTCGTCCCTTACGCGCAAGGCGTGGCCATCGGCTGCCTCGTGATGCTGGCCGCGAGCTCCGTCAACTGGGAAGCGACAACCGCCGGCTACAGCTTCGTGCCGCTTCTGGGAGCCATCGCCCTTTCCGTTGCGCTGATCTTCCTCGGCTCCGGCCCCACAGGCAGCGATGCCCGCGTGAATCTCGGCCCGTTCCAGCCGGTGGAAGTCATCAAAATTCTGCTGGTTTTCTTCCTCGCCGGATACTTCGCCAAACGCTGGCCCATGTTGCGGCAGCTACGCGAAAAGCGCTTTCTGGTTCCCGGTATCGAGCTGCCTCCACTGCAATATTCCGCGCCCGTGATGGTCGGCGTTGCCGTCGCCGTGCTGTTCTTCTATCTGCAACGTGACCTGGGCCCCGCGCTCGTCTTCGCAGCCGTCTTCCTCAGTCTCTACGCCATCGCGCGCAACCGCGCACCGCTCGCCGTTCTCGGCATGGCGACCCTGTGCGTCGGCTTCCTCGCCGGGTACTTTCTGGGTACGCCAAAGACCGTCCATGACCGCGTTGCCATGTGGCTTTCGCCCTGGAGCAATACCGTTCGCGGAGGCGACCAGGTGGTGCACTCTCTCTGGGCACTCGCTTCCGGCGGCGTGCTGGGTACCGGCCCTGGTCTGGGAGAGGCCGAAGTGATCCCGGCGGGCTACACCGATTTGATTGTTTCCGTGCTGGGTGAAGAATGGGGCTTTCTTGGCATTGCCACCGTCTATGGAACTTTTGCGATCCTGATCTGGATGTCTCTCCGGGTCGCCCGCCGCGCCCGCACGGACTACGCTTTCTTCCTCGCACTGGGCCTGTCATTACTGGTGAGCGCCGAGCTGCTTCTGATCTCCGGCGGCATTCTCGATCTCTTCCCGCTGTCAGGCGTTGCCACGCCGTTCCTCAGCTATGGAAGAACCGCGATGATCTCGAACTTCCTCATCGTCGGCATCCTGATGGCGCTCGGTCGGGAGAACGCGCCCGCCGACCGCACTGCCCCATTTCACCCCGGCCTGCGTTGGGTGGAAGTCATCCTGGCCACCGTTATATTGGCCGTCGTCGCCAAGGCCGGCTACGTCCAGCTGTTTCAAGCCGATGCTGTCGCCGGTGAAGGCACTCTTGTACTCCAGGCAGATGGCGGCCGTCGCTTCATCTATAACCCCCGCCTGATCGCCGCTGCCCGCGATCTGCAGCGCGGCAGCATTTACGACCGCACCGGTCTGCCGCTTGCCACCAGCAACTGGGCCGAACTCGAGCAGCATCGCGCGCAGTATGGGGAACTCGGCATTGACATCGACAAGGCGTGCAACCGAACAGACTTCCGGCACTACCCGCTTGGTTCGCTGACCTTCCACCTGCTGGGTGACCTTCGCACCCGCGCCAGTTGGGGTGCCCCGAACAGTTCGCTCGCAGAACGGGATGAAGCCGTGCGCCTGCAGGGTTACGATGACCGCGCCCGCGTGGTGGAAGTCAAAGGCGAAGACGGCAAGCCATTCAACACGATTCGCTACGACTACCGCGAACTGCTGCCTCTGCTGCGGCATCGCTGGGAACCTGACAATCTCGCCGTGAAGAAGATTCGGGAACGCGAGCGGAACGTGCACCTTTCAGTACATGCCGGTCTGCAGGTGAAAGCCGGTCAGATCCTGCAGACGCGCCTTGCGGAACAGCACCTGCAACGCGGTTCGCTGGTGGTGATGGACCCGGTCACCGGTGATCTGCTCGCTTCCGTTAACTGGCCTTCGCCGGATCTGGTACAGGAAAAGCTCGCCGTCGGAGAAGCTTCCGGGCCCCTGCTGGACCGTGCGCGCTACGGCCTTTATCCGCCGGGATCCACCTTCAAAATGGTGACTGCCATCGCCGCCCTGCGCATAGACCCCGCACTCGCGCAGCAGACCTACCAGTGCGTGCGCCTTCCGGATGGCCGCAACGGCAACTTCGTCGGCAATTCGAAGCGCCCTGTCCGTGACGACGAGGAAGACGCGGTTGCTCACGGCACGCTCGATATGAATCGCGCCATTATCGTTTCCTGCAACGCGTACTTCGCGCAACTCGGCACGTACAAAGTGGGGCCCGAACAACTGCTTGAAACCGCGAAGATACTCGGCATCGCCGTGGCGAACCCGGCCACCGTTGCCAAACTAAAACCGCAGATGCAGCAGGTTTCCTACGGGCAGGGGCAGGTGGTGGTCTCACCGTTCCAGATGGCGCGTGTGGCGTCAGCCATTGCGGCAGGAGGGGCGCTGCCGTTTGGCCGGTGGGTACTGGACGACACCAACACGCGGACTGCAGCCCCACAGCGCCTGCTGCCCGTGAACATGGCGGACCTCCTGGCCAAAGATATGCGTGGCGTGGTGACCAGCGGGACAGGCAGGCGCCTGGCCGCCATCAATCCGCCCATCGCCGGAAAGACCGGCACCGCCGAACTGGCTGCCGCCCCGTCGCACGCCTGGTTCATCGGCTTCGCCCCTTACAGCGAACACCCGCAGGGCAAGCGGATCGCGTTCTCCATTCTGGCGGAGAATGGTCGCTACGGGGGCACCGCCGCGGCACCTATAGCCGGCGACCTGGTGGCTGCCGCCCAACAACTGAAACTAATTCCCTGAGCTAAAACTAATTCCAATGAGCTTTCTGAAGCGGATTGAAAAAACACTCGACGAACGGCTGCGCGGTCTTTTCGGCAGCGCCGGCCAGGGCGCGGAATCGAGCGAGGCGATTGAGCTTTATCGTGATGCCCTGGATCAGGTGGCCGCCCGTGCATCTGTGGGCATGCGTGGTGACCGCGTTTTTCCCTTCGACCAGATCCGAATCGAACTGCAGGCGGACTTGCCGGATCGCCGTGCTCTTCTCGAAGCGGTGTTTTCGCCGGAGCAGATGCCGTCAGACATTCGCGCGACGCTGCTGGAAGCCGGTGTGCAGGCACCCGAAAAACTGACCGTTCTGGTTGAGTATCCCGACCAGCCGGCGGTCGAATTGCGGGTTTTTTGCGAAAAGATCCAGGATTCCCACCTGCCCGCACCGGCCGTCACCAGTCCTCTGATCCCCATGCGGATCCTCACTCTTTCCGGCGTATCGTCTTCTCCGGACTTCGTCGCGAGCAAGCCGCACATCAGCATTGGCCGCGTCGCCGAGGTCTCTGACGCCCTCGGCCGCCCCGTTCGCCGCAATGAGCTTTTTTTCCCCGAAGCCGCGCACGAGGCGAACGCCACCGTATCCCGTGCCCACGCCCATCTCCGTTTTGATTCCGCCACCGGCGACTGGCGCCTCTATGACGATGGCAGTTCCCTGGGCACCACCATCTTCCGCGAAGGCCGCCGCATCGAAGTACCCGCCCACGGCACCCGGGGCGTAACCCTTCGGCCCGGCGACGAGATTTACCTTGGACAGGCAAGACTGCGCTGCGAATTAGCATAGGCCGGCAGAGTTACACTGGCGCTTGGACCCGACCAGCCTGATCCGCATCGAGAATCTCACGAAGGTGTATAAATCCGGCGACTCCGGTCTGGTCATTTTCAAAGATATGTGTCTCAGCGTGCGCCCCGGGGATCAGATCGCCATCATCGGCCCCAGCGGGGCAGGGAAGAGCACTCTGCTCCACCTGATTGCAGGCCTTGACACTCCAACCAGCGGCAGTATCTTTTATAAAGACCGCAACATCACCCACCTCAGCGAACCGGACCGCTCGGCGTTTCGGAATCAGGAAATCGGCTACGTTTGGCAGCAACACCACCTTCTGCCCGAGTTCACCGCCGAGGAAAATGTCATGATGCCGCTCCTGATCCGGGGCACAACGCGCGCCCAGGCGATCTCTGCAGCTCGCGCATGCCTCAACGAAGTCGGTCTCTCAGCCCGCAGTCATCACCGCGCCGGAGAAATTTCAGGCGGCGAGCAGCAGCGTATAGCCATCGCGCGCGCGCTGGTGTCAAACCCATCCCTGCTCCTTGCGGACGAGCCGACCGGAAATTTGGACAGCCGCACCGGAGAGATGATTTTTGAGCTCCTGGCCGACCTGCGGCAGCGCCGCAATCTGACCACAATTCTGGTCACCCACAACCTTCACTTCGCCCGCCAGTGCGGTCGCGTACTAAGACTTGAGTTCGGCGCCCTGTTGCCGGAAGACAAACCTGCCGATAACTGATATGAACGATTTTGCAACGAACGGGGCCTGGAGAGTATCTTGTTAGTAGAGATGCAACGCATCAGAGCAATCCAAGGGGGCAGCTAAAGCATATGTTTGAGCGATACACGGAGAAGGCCCGGCGTGTCATCTTCTTTGCCCGATATGAAGCCAGCCAGTTCGGCAGCCCGTACATTGAGACCGAACACCTGCTGCTCGGGCTGCTCAGAGAAGATAAACAGCTTGCCAACCGGTTTCTCCGGTCGCATGCCGCCGTCGATTCCATCAGAAAACAGATTGAAGGCCACACCACAGTGCGGGAAAAAGTTTCTACGTCTGTAGATCTCCCGCTCAGCCATGAATGCAAGCGCGTTCTGGCGTACGGTGCCGAAGAAGCCGAGCGGCTAAGCCACAAACATATCGGGACGGAACATCTGCTCCTCGGTCTGCTTCGCGAAGAGAAATGTTTCGCCGCCGAAATCCTGCACGAACGTGGTTTGCGTCTTTCCACCATTCGTGAGGAACTGCAGCGCTCACAGTCGGAGAAGGTTGCTGCCAACCGCCCCAAGGAAAGCTCGCTGCTGAACGAGTTCTCCCGGGACCTTACCCAGTCCGCCATGGACAACTCGCTCGACCCGCTGATCGGGCGCGACCACGAACTGGAGCGCGTCATCCAGATCCTTTGCCGCCGCACCAAAAATAATCCGGTGTTGATTGGTGAGCCTGGTGTCGGCAAGACCGCCATCGTGGAAGGCCTCGCCCAGCGTATTGCCGACGGTGACGTCCCCTCCTTCCTCGCTGATAAACGGATCCTGTCTCTCGATCTTTCTCTGATTGTCGCGGGCACCAAATACCGCGGTCAGTTCGAAGAACGCCTCAAAACCATCATGAAAGAGCTGATGGATAATCAAAACGCCATCATCTTCATTGATGAGTTGCACACACTGGTTGGAGCGGGTTCCGCCGAAGGCTCGCTCGACGCCGCAAATATCCTGAAGCCGGCTCTGTCGCGCGGCGAGATTCAGTGCATTGGTGCTACCACCCCTGCGGAATTCCGTAAGTCGATCGAGAAAGACCGCTCTCTCGAACGCCGCTTCCAGGCCGTCAAAGTCCCTCCGCCGAACGAGTCCGATGCCGTCAAGATCATGTACGGCATCAAGGATCGCTATGAGAAGTTCCATGCGGTCAGCTATACCGATGACGCCATCGAAGCGTCGGTTTACGCTTCCAACCGCTACATTCCGGATCGTTTCCTGCCGGATAAAGCCATCGATCTGATCGACGAAGCCGGCGCGCGTGTGAAGCTGCGCCAAACCACGCTTCCCGCCGATTTGGCTGATATCCAGAAGCGCATCAAATTCATTGTTCACCGGATGGAGAACGCCATCGCGAACCACGAGTTCGAAAAGGCGCGCTTTTACTCTGACGAAGAACGCAAAGAGCGCGAGAACCAGCGCCAGCTTCGTGAGAAGTACAATCTGGACGACGCCTCCACCGGCATCGTGACCAAGGACGATATCGAAGACGTGGTCGCACGCTGGACCGGCGTGCCGATGACTTCCATCAAAGAAGAAGAAGTAGCCAAGCTGCTGCGCATGGAGGACGAACTCCACCGCCGCATCATCAGCCAGGATAAGGCGATTTCCGCCCTCTCCCGAGCCATTCGCCGCTCGCGTGCCGGGCTGAAAGCCTCGGGTCGCCCTGCCGGCTCGTTCCTTTTCCTCGGGCCTACGGGCGTGGGGAAAACCGAAGTCGCCCGCGCTCTCGCCAACTTTCTTTTCGGCAGCGAGAAGAGCCTGATTCGCTTCGACATGTCCGAATTCATGGAGAAGCACTCGGTCTCGAAGCTGATCGGTTCGCCTCCCGGCTATGTCGGCTATGAAGAGGGCGGTCAGCTCACGGAACGCGTGAAGCGAAACCCGTACTCCATCATTCTGCTCGATGAGATTGAGAAGGCGCACCCGGATATCTTCAACATTCTGCTGCAGGTTTTCGAAGATGGGCAACTGACAGACGGTCTGGGCAACCAGATTGACTTCAAGAACACCATCATCATCATGACGTCGAACCTGGGCGCCCGCTTCCTTGAGAAGAAGGCCAACCTGGGCTTTCAGGCGCCGCAGCTGGAAGGCCAGGCGTCGAAGGTCGAAGATCAGGTGAAGAGCGAAGTCAAGCGCGCCTTCAATCCGGAATTCCTGAACCGTCTGGACGACATGATTCTCTTCCAGGCGCTTACCGATGATGATCTGATCCGGATCATGGTGCTGCTGGTGGAGGGCATCAACAAGAATCTGGAAGCCAAGCAGATTAAGATCCGGCTGCATACTGACGCCGCGAAGTACATTCTGGAAAAGACCTGTGCAGACCGCAGCTACGGCGCGCGACCGCTGCGCCGGGCGCTCCAGAAGTACATTGAGGATCCGTTGTCGGAAGCTCTGATCCAGGGCATCCTGCCCCGTCCGTCTGAGCTGGATATCTATCTCGGCGACACCGGCCTCTACTATCGACAGGCGAACATCCCGGTCGAAGTTCCCGTTGCGGCGGGAGATGCTCCGTCAGACGAAGCGCCTGCCGAAACCACGCAAGGTCCCGGCGTGCCGCTTTTCACCTTCTAGCAAACTTGCTTGACAATGAGATAACCCTAATTCTATCATCGGTTTGTCAGCTTCACGTTGGTTGTGAGGCGGTTCCACAGGGAGGCGCTCGTGATCAAACTCGACATCATCAACGAAGTTGTCAACAAAACCGGTATCACCAAGACCAAGGCCGAAATGGCCGTCGAAACCGTGTTCGAGAAGATGAAGCGCGCGCTCGAACACGGCGACCGAATTGAACTGCGGGGTTTTGGCGTCTTCACGGTGAAGCCGCGGAAGACTGGAATTGGTCGAAATCCCCGAACCGGCGCGGAAGTTTCCATCCCCCCAGGCAAAGCCGTCCGCTTCAAACCCGGCAAGGAACTGCAGACGCTGCAGTAACAGTGGATCTGACCGAACCGACTCAGCCCCGGGTTCTCAAAGGCCTCTGGCTGCACATTCTGTTGCTTCTCGCCACCCTCTTCACCACGACTCTGGTAGGGGCCCAGATGCAGTACAGTTTTAACCATAATCTGCCGTTTTTCGACTTGGATCACGGCCTTGATGTATTGTTGGTCGGCCTGCGCAGCCCCGCACTCTTTGCCGCCGGCCTGCCGTTCTCGCTCACCCTGCTCACCATCCTGATGGCCCACGAAATGGGTCATTATCTGGCCTGCGTTTACTACGGAATCGACGCCAGCCTGCCCTATTTCCTGCCCTCCCCGGTTCCCGTCACGGGCACTTTCGGGGCGTTCATCCGGATCCGTTCCGCCATTTACAGTAAGCGCGTCCTCTTCGACATCGGAATCGCCGGCCCTATCGCCGGGTTCATCTTTCTGATACCCGCCCTGGGCGTCGGTTTAGCGTTTTCGAAGGTCCTGCCCGGCATCAACCAGCAAGGCAGTATTCACCTGGGTGTTCCCGCCCTCCAGTGGCTCGCGCAGCGTCTGATCTTCCCGGCAGCCACACCGGCAGACGTCTACCTGCACCCCGTCGCCCGCGCCGCATGGGTCGGAATGTTTGCCACCGCGCTGAACCTGCTGCCGGTGGGGCAACTCGACGGCGGGCACGTCATCTACGCGCTCTTCGGCAAAGCGCACAAGTGGATCACCACCATATTCCTGATCGCTCTCCTCCCCATGGGCAAGCTCTGGAACGGCTGGTGGTTCTGGGCGGCGATGCTGTTCTTCTTTGCCCGCAAGCACCCGGCGCTCTACGATGAAAACGAGGTCGGCGCAGGTCGTATTTGGCTGGCCGTGGTCGCGTTCTGCATTTTCATCCTTTGCTTCTCCATCGCTCCCATTAACGACTGAGTTCGCGATGCAGATCAGCGCCACCATCATCACGCTCAACGAGGAACGCAATATCGCGCGCGCCATCGAAAGCCTTCGCTGCGTCGATGAGATTGTCGTCGTCGACAGCGGCTCCACTGACCGCACCTGCCAGATCGCAGCCCGCCTGGGTGCCCGCGTCGTGCACCATCCGTGGCCCGGCTACGCGGCACAAAAGAACTTCGCCTCACAGCAGGCCGTGCACCACTGGATCCTCTCCCTCGACGCCGACGAGTCCGTTTCCGAAGAGCTCGAAGCGGAGATCCTCGCGCTCAAACAATCCGGCCCCGATTGCGACGGCTATTCCATGCCGCGGCTGGCGCAGTATCTCGGCCGCTGGATCCTGCACAGCGGCTGGTACCCCGACCGCAAAGTCCGCCTGTTCCACCGCGACCGTGCGCGATGGCAAGGCGAGTACGTGCATGAAAGCGTGCAGGTCTCCGGTCCCGTCGGCCAACTGAAAGGCAACCTGCAACACTTCACCTGCCACTCCCTTTCGCAGCATCTGCGCACGCTGGACGGTTACACCACGCTCGCCGCCAGAGAACTCCGCGCGCGTAACGCCCCGGTTCCCCTCCGCCGCCTGTTGCTTGACCCCGCCTGGACCTTTCTGCGAACCTACTTCATCCGGCGCGGCTTTCTCGATGGCCCCCAGGGCCTCGCCATCGCCTGGATGGCAGCACTCTACACATTTCTGAAGTACGCCAAAGCCCGCCGGGAACTGGCGCCCTGATGCGCATCCTGCACCTCGATAGCGGTCGGGAAATGCGCGGCGGCCAGTGGCAGGTGCTTCGGCTACACCGGGGGTTGCTCGCTGCGGGGCATGAATCGCATCTGCTGGCACGTGCCGCGTCCCCGTTACTACAAATGGCCCGCGAACAAGGGCTTCCTGCCGAACCGCTGCGCCTGCTGCTTCCCTCCCGCCGTTACGACCTGATTCACGCCCACGATGCCCGCAGCCACACGCTCTCGACTCTTAGCCGCACTCCCCTCGTCGTCTCCCGCCGCGTGGCTTTCCCTGTCAAAACCACCCCGCTCTCCCGATGGAAATACTCCCGCCCCGCACTATTCCTCGCCGTCTCCCGATTTGTTGCCCGGGAACTTCGCAAGGCCGGAGTTCCTGCAAGCCGCATCGAGATTGTTTACGATGGCATTCCTGTACCGGCCCGGGAAGCAGACGGCGACGCCATTCTCACCCCCTGCACCCTGGACCCGGCCAAAGGTCTTGCCCTCGCCAAACAGGCTGCGGCGCTGGCCAAAGTCAAACTTGAATTTTCCAAAGATCTCGAAGCCGACCTGCCCCGCGCCCGCGCCCTGCTATACCTCTCGCACTCCGAAGGTCTCGGCTCCGGCATCCTTCTCGCCATGGCCCACGGCGTCCCCGTCATCGCCAGCAACGTTGGCGGCATCCCCGAACTCATCCAGGACGGCGTCAA
>JBBQDH010000070.1:0-24861 GCA_038319515.1 Bryobacterales bacterium | reverse complement strand
CGCATCAGCGCGGGCGCGATCACCGGCTCCGCGACGACGGGCCGAGAGGACAGGTGGTCGGACATCGATCTTGCCTTTGGGGTAATCGATGCCATTGAGCTGCCTCCGGTCCTTTCCGACTACACTGCGCTCATGTACGATCGGCATCGGGCGCTGCACCACCATGATGTCAAGGCCGGTGCGTGGATCTACCGTGTTTTTTTCCTTTCAAGCACTCTGCAGGTGGATCTGGCTTTTGTGCCCGTTTCGGAATTCCGCGCTCTGGCGCCATCATTCCAGCTCGTATTCGGAAAGGAAAATGAGCCTCGCCATGCGCCGCCGCAACTGGCGGCCGACATCGTCGGCTTCGGATGGCTTTATGCGCTCCACACTCGAAGCTGCATCGCACGACGAAAGCTATGGCAGGCAGAATATATGCTCAGCGGGGTGCGCGACTATGCACTGGCGCTGGCTTGCATACGACACGGTCTCCCATCCGTTCACGGGCGAGGACTCGATCAGTTGCCGCATGGAGTTGTTGATCAATTTGAAGGCTCTCTGGTCCGCCAACTGGATGTCGCCGAACTTACGCGAGCGTTTCGTGTTGCACTCAGGGGATTGCTGAACGAGATTCAAAGTGTCGACGCGAATCTCGCCACAAGGCTGCAACTGCCGCTTATAACCCTCGCGGAAATCGACCGTTAGAGAGTTCAGCGGACGCCTAAGCCTCCAGCTGCGCGACGTTGCACCCCGTCGGGCCATGCCACCAAACTCCCTGCTTGTCGCGAAGCGTAGAGTGATCGCATTTTCACTTGGCTGAGAAACGCGCTACCCGTAGAATTGTCGCCCGGCAGCTCCGGGCCTGTGAAGTCGGGCACCCGGAAGTTAGACCCCGGACTGCATCAAAGTTCTTGTCCGTCCAGCCGGATGGCAGCTCCCGCCGGAAGCCCGCCGAGAATCCGGAGAAGCTTGTCGCCGTCCGTCTCTTCTTCATTGGTGGGCAGGAAGACAGATTCACACGGTGCCCGGTGGCTGCCCATGCGAAAACGAGCGTTTGGACTCCATTTGGACTCCGGTGAAGGGTAATCTGAGGGATGGGGCCGTAAGTGTTTGAAGATTTTTTGGTGGACCTGAAGGGATTCGAACCCTTGACCTCTTCCATGCCATGGAAGCGCGCTCCCAACTGCGCCACAGGCCCACTGCACTGCGTTAAAACCATCATACACCAGACACACTCACGAAAACGCCGGAAGCGTACAAGCATGGGGGCGCATCCTACAATGAAAGCGATGCGCAAAACACACCGGCAGGTACCGGTGACTGCTGCAATCCTATTAGCCTCCCTGTTGAGTTCGTGCGGTGTCAGCGCACTCTTCAAAACGACGCGAACGATTGTTCGGCATGGTAATCCGAAACTGGCCACGCAGACCCTTCTGGTGGCAACGCGGGACCAGCTGAATGAGCGGATTGCGCGCATGTACTCGGCTATCAACTCGTTTCAATCGACAGTAGATCTGACGCCTTCGTCGGGGAGCGTCTATCAGGGCCGAATCACCGAGATTAAGGACATTCGTGCGTTCGTGCTGTTCCGGAAGCCGGCTGAGATTCGGATTCAGGGGCAAACGCCGGTGATCCGGTCGCAGGCGTTTGACATGGTCTCGAACGGGCAGAGTTTCGAATTCTTTTTGAATTCGAAGAACCTTTTTATTCAGGGGGCAAATGACGCCCCGGCCATTTCAAAGAACAGGATTGAGAACCTTCGGCCGGACACCTTCTTTTCATCCATGCTGATTCGTCCGGCGGATGAAGCGACGGAAGCGCCGGTGTTGATGGACCAGACAGACGAGGACAACGCTTTGTATTTATTGCTCTTCCTGCGGAAGGGTCCGGGCGGTCTGGTGGCGAAGTCGCCGTCACGCAGTGTGTGGTTTGACCGCCTGGATCTGAGTATTGTCCGGCAGATGGTGTATGACGAAGAGGGTGCGATTGTGAGTGACACCCGGTATTCGAAGTGGCAGCAGTACAGTGGGGTCCTGTTCCCGGCACACATCGATATCAACAGGCCGAAGGATGCTTACGGGGTGGTGATGGACGTGATGGATATGAAGATGAATAAGGCCATGACGGACGACCAGTTTGTGTTGAAGAAGCCGGAGGGCGCGCAACTGCAGGTGGTAGGCGCGGCGAAGGAATCCCATTGATTTGGAAACTTGTCTGGGAGAACGTGCGGCATAAGCCGGTACGGACTCTTCTGAGCGTCCTGCTGGTGGCCGTGCCGGTCACGTTGATTCTGACGATTATCGGGCTGAGTAACGGGTTCTTTGACGACTCGCGGCGCCGTTCGGGTGGTGTCGGCGCGGACGTGCTGATTAAGCCGCCGAATGCGAACGTGATCAGCTTCAGCACGGTGACGATGCCGTCGAAGATAGTGGATGTACTGGCCGGTGAGCCCCACGTGGTGCAGGCGATGGGAACGGTGGTGAATCCGACCAGCGGCTTTCTGGAAGCGCTGAACGGGATCGATCCAGTGGCTTTTGACAAGATGAGCGGCGGGTTCCGCTTCACGCAAGGGCATAATTTACAGGGGCCGGACGATATCCTGCTCGACACCTGGTACGCGGATCAGCATCATCTTCGTGCCGGCGGCACAGTCAAAATCTCGAACAAGGACTGGAAGATCGCGGGAATTGTAGAGCCAGGGAAGCTGGGCCATCTGTTCGTGCAGATCCATACTCTGCAGGAGATGGTAGGTGCGTCGAAACATGTCAGCCAGGTGTTTCTGAAGCTGGACAACCCTGCCAATACAACGCAGGTAGTGGAGTATCTGAAGAAGAAGTACGACGGCTATCCGGTGCTCTCGATCGAAGAACTGCAGGCGCTGATGTCGGTGGATCACATTCCGATGTTGACGACGTTTATCAACATCATTATCGGCCTGAGCGTGCTGATCGGGTTTGCTGTAGTTTCGCTGTCCATGTACATGGCGGTGCTGCAGAGAACGCGCGAGATTGGCATTCTGAAGTCCCTCGGCGCGACGAAAGCAATGGTGATGGGGATTATCCTGGCGGAGGCATTCTGCCTTGGTCTCGGGGGCACGGCTCTTGGCATCACTTTGAGCTATGTGGCGCGTCTGGCGGTTCAGCGCTTCATGCCCATGGCAATTGTCTACCATTGGTGGCCGATTGCGGGTGGAGTGGCCATGTTGGCCGCCTTCCTCGGTGCGCTTTATCCGGGGATGATGGCAGTGCGGCAGGATCCGATTGAGGCCCTGGCATATGAATAACGGCAACGGCATTATTCATATCCGGGACCTGAAAAAGAGCTATCAGCAGGGCAAGGTCACGGTGGAGGCGCTGCGGGGCGTGAATCTGGATGTGCCTGCGGGAGAGTTTCTGTCGATTGTCGGCCCATCCGGATCGGGGAAATCGACGTTGTTTCATATTGTCGGCGGGTTGACGCCGCCGTCCTCGGGCGAAGTCATTGTCGGCGGACGTAATGTTTCCACTGTTGGCGATTCAGGACGCACGGAACTGCGTCGGAAGAGCGTCAGCTTCGTGTTCCAGAAGTTCAATTTGCTGCCGAATCTGACGGCGAGGGATAACATCCGCACGGCCCTGTTCATTGCCGGGCTGCCTTCGAATCACTTTGACGATGAACTGAAGGGTTTGCTGGACCTGCTGGGGATCGGAGGGCGGCTGGATCATAAGCCGAGCGAGATGTCCGGCGGTGAACAGCAGCGGGTGGCGATTGTCCGCGCACTGGCTACGCGACCGGCCATCCTGCTGGCGGATGAGCCGACCGGCAATCTCGATACGAAAAATTCCCTGGCGGTGCTGGAGATCCTGCGGGATCTGAACCAGCGGTTGGGGCAGACAATTCTGATGATTACGCACAACACGGAGGCGGCGGAATATGGCCACCGCATCGTGCACATGCGCGACGGTCTGATCGTGGAAACGTCGGCCCCTGGCGGGGATTAGGCTACTTTCCGCCGAGGTGTTTCGAGAGTTTTCACCAGTTGATCCAGGCCTGTATTCCAATCGGGCCAGAGGTCAAGGTACTGCGTCTCCCGCGTGATTCGCGCCGGGACGCGGCAAGGGTCAAGACGTACGGGAACCAGAAACACGTCATCGAGAGGCACCCGGCTGGCGCATTCGAGTGCGAAACGAACTTCGGACTGGAAGCCGCCCCTTTTACCTACGGAGTTGCGGGAGAAGCAGGCGACGAAGAAGTCCGAGCCTTCAATGGCTTCTTCGATTCGCCGGGGCCAATTCTGACCAGGGAGCAATTTGCGGCGATCCAGCCAGGGATCGTAGCCGCGGGCTTCGAGAGCTGCGTAGAGCCGGTCTGCGGTCGGCGCGTCCTCCACAGCATAGGCGATGAAAATCCTGGTGCGGCTGCGGGGATGAAACGAGATCTGTCCATGGCCATCGCGAGTGAATACGCCCAGACCGTCAATCTCGACGGTGCTGGAATCGCGCAGCGAGCCGCAGATGAGTACGGCGAGATCTTCAGCGCTCATTTCTGCCCTGCGCTTTATCTGACAGTGCGGTCTCAGGGCGGAAACTCCAATGCTTGCCGGGACGAATGGTGCCCAGCCCTGGAAGCCGGGCGGCCTTGCCGCTGCGGAGGGCGCGAAGGATCTGATTGACGGCATTGTCCACCAGGTCGGCTGCTGCGCCTGGCTCCATGCCGCTCTGACTGGCGACCTGTTTGATTAAATCTGCCTTCTTCATACGTTCAAAAGCTAGCATGCCGCGCTGATCAACGGCCTCTAAGTTATTGAAAATAAAAGAAAAAAAGCTTGTGATTTATTAATGAAGTGAATTTAATCACAATTTAAGGTCTCTTTCATGTTGGGTTCGATATGATTCACCCAGACAGCAACATCGTCGGAAGTTAAATTTTCTCAGGAGAAAAATCACAATGAAAAAGATCGTTGCACTCGCAATCGGCTTCGGCCTGGTGCTCGGCACCGTGTCCTTCGCCCAGGACAAGATGGAAGACAAGAAGATGGAAAAGAAGGGCAAGAAGGGCAAGAAGAAGGCCGACGCCCCCATGGACAAAAAGATGTAATTGGCCGGGCTGACTGCTCCGGTCAACCGGCGCAGTCGGCCCACCTTTTTTTTCGGTTGTAAATCCCCCCTCCTCTGCTTGACCCCCTCCTGTACTGCCCCCGCTCTTAAAAAGAGCACTCAGCTTGACCCTGCGGCAGCTTTCCTCTAATCTCTAGTTGTGTACAGGGAATTGGGGCAATTGCCTAAATGAACGTCTCCGTAAAGGGCGAGTACGCGTTGCAGGCCATTTTCGACCTTGCTTCGCATGCCGGGCAGGAACCTGTCAAGATCGCTGAGATAGCCAAACGCCGGCAGATTCCCCAGAAATTTCTGGAATTGATCCTGGCAAGCCTGAAGCAGGGCGGCTTCGTGGAATCGCGACGGGGTGCTGAGGGCGGGTATCTGATCGCGCGGCGACCGGAGTCCATCACGGTGGGAGAAGTCCTGCGTTTTGTGGAAGGTCGCAAGGAAGAACGCTCGCGGCAGCGGCGACAGGCGGAGACTCCACTATCCGATCTCTGGGAGAGAGTTGACAAGTCGATCGACTCGGTCCTGGACAATGCCACTTTCGCGCAACTGGTGCGGGAGTGGACCGAAAAACACAGCCGCTTTGTACCGAACTGGGAGATCTGATGCAATTTCAAGACAATTCCTTGAGCATTGGCCGCACGCCGCTGGTGAAACTGAATCGCGTGGTGGATGGTGCACCTGCTACCGTGCTGGCGAAGATCGAGGGCCGGAACCCGGCGTATTCAGTGAAGTGCCGGATCGGTGCGTCCATGATCTGGGATGCGGAAAAGCGCGGAGTCCTGAAGCCTGGAAAAGAGCTGATTGAACCGACCAGCGGCAACACGGGGATTGCGCTGGCGTTTGTAGCGGCGGCTCGCGGGTACCCTGTGACCCTTTCCATGCCGGAGACGATGTCGCTGGAGCGCCGGAAGGTTTTGCTGGCGTTTGGAGCAAGGCTGGAACTGACGGAGGGCGCGCGCGGGATGGGCGGCGCGATCGCAAAAGCACAGGAGATTGTGCAGTCTGACCCCGATCGCTACGTATTGCTGCAGCAGTTCGATAATCCGGCGAATCCGGAAATCCACCAGAAAACGACCGGGCCGGAGATTTGGGACGACACTGAGGGCGGCATGGATGTGCTGGTTTCGGGTGTTGGCACGGGCGGCACCATTACGGGTATCTCGCGCTACTTCAAGCAGGACCGCGGCAAGCAAATCATTTCGGTTGCGGTGGAGCCGGCGGCAAGCCCGGTGATCACCCAAACCATGGCGGGCGAGGCGCTAAAGCCGGGTCCCCACAAGATTCAGGGAATCGGGGCGGGGTTCATTCCGCGCAACCTGGACATGAGCATTGTAGACCGGGTGGAGCAGGTAACGAACGAGGAAGCGATTGAGATGGCGCGGCGCCTGGCTCGTGAGGAAGGGATCCTGTGCGGTATTTCCTGTGGCGCGGCTACCGCTGTGGCGGTGCGGCTGGCTAAAAGGGAAGAGTTCCGGGGAAAAACGATTGTAGTGGTACTGCCAGACAGCGGCGAACGCTACCTGAGCACCGTGCTGTTTGAAGGTATGTTCGAAGTTTAGGCTTTTTTGGGGTGGGGCGTAACTTAGCGGAAAATGCGTGCGCCCCTACGTTCAATCCCCGTTACGACAAGCGGGCGCACTCATCCTAGATCACCCAATCGAGGCGCCCGCGACCCTTTCTCATTTCGATCCACTCGCTTCCGCAGTAGAATTGCAGGTGCGGCCCAAAATGTTTCTGCGTCTCTCCATCACTTTCATCGCAACTTCGCTGTTTGCTCTTTGTCAGACTTCGCCTCCTGTGCTGGTACTGCGCAACATGGGCGAACCATTGAAGGTTCCGTTCGCATGCGCCGAAGACGAGCTGCAGGCGGTGGGATTACTCTGCACAGAGGACGAGCCCTGCGCTGTTTATCTGGAACTGGCCGGCGTCGCCATTGCGGGCAAGAAGATTTTTGTGGCCGGCAATCTGCACTCCTCGTCAGCGACGCTTTCGTCGATTCTGTTGAGTAGTGATGACAGCGGAGCCACCTGGCAAGAGCCTGCGGCACGGGTTCGCGGGACAGCGCTTGAGCAGGTGGAGTTTTACGATCTGGATCATGGCTGGGCGGCGGGTGAAAGCCAGTATCCATTGCCACGTGATCCGTTCTTTCTGGTGTCGACAGACGGCGGCGCGTCCTGGCGGCGGCGACCCGTGACGGAAGATGGCGGCCCGGGATCTTTGTACAAATTCCGGTTCGATTCGGCGCAGCACGGTGAGTTGATTGTGGATGCCGGAAAGCGCGCTCCGAGCGGTCGGTATTTCAGCTACGAATCGGAGACTGGCGGGGACAGCTGGATGATCCGTGGCGCCACCGATCAGTTGCCAAAAATGAAGCACGCGCCGGCGGTTTTCGATAATCCCGATTTTCGTTTGCGTGCGGCAGCGAACGGCAAGGCCTGGCTGGTGGAAAAGCGCAACGTGGAAAAGTGGGAGACTGTGGCGTCCTTCCTGATTGAGGTCGCCGGTTGCAAGCTGAAGGCCCCTGAAGCGAAAGAGCCTCCGCCGGAGCCGGTGGTTTCGGAAGCACAGGAAGAGAAAGACTACGTTGAGGAATTGAAGCTGGGTGGCGGAGGGCAATCCACTGCGGGCAAAGTGAAGGCCCCGGCAGCTAAGGTGCCGGTCAAAGCTCCCGTGAAAAAAGGTACGCCTCAGTAATGGCGGCGGCCGGAGTCGATCTGGAAGTCTTTCGCAATCTGTTTGTTTCGATTGCGGAAGAGATGGGCACTGTACTGCGGAAGACTGCATTCAGCGCCAACATCAAGGAAAGGCGGGATTACTCGTGCGCGGTCTATGACTCGGCGGGCGAGACACTGGCGATGGGTGATCACATGCCGGTGCATCTGGGTGCCATGCCTTTGTCGGTGCGGCATGCGCTGGACCGGTTTGACCTGGGGCCGGGTGATGTGGCGATCGTCAATGATCCGTTCCGCGGCGGTACGCATTTGCCGGATATCACGGCAGTATCCGGCGTGTTCCTGGGAAAGAAAGCCCGCAGGGCTGGCTCAAAAGCGGACTTTTACGTGGCCAGCCGGGCACACCATGCCGATGTAGGCGGGATGAGCCCCGGGTCCATGCCGCTGGCGCAGGAAATCTACCAGGAAGGCATTCGAATCCCCCCGGTGCTGTTGCTGCGCGGGGGTGAGGTGGTGCGGGATGTGATGGATCTGATCCTGGCGAATGTTCGGACGCCGGAAGAGCGGGAGGGCGATCTGCTGGCACAGGTGATGGCTGCCAGACGCGGGGAGGCCCGGCTGCGGGAAATCGCCCTGCGATACGGTTTGCCGCGCGTCCAGCGCAGCGCAGCACACCTTCTGGACTACACGGAGCGTATGACGCGCGCGATGCTGCGGACGGTCCCTGCGGGCGAGTATTCGTTTGAAGATTTTCTGGATAGCGATGGGATCAGCGATACGCCGGTGCGGATTGCGGTGACGCTGCGGATCGCCGATGAAAGCGCGGTGGTGGACTTTACCGGATCCAGCCCGCAGGTGGCCGGATCTGTGAATGCGAACTACGCGGTGGCCGTCTCCGCAGCAATGTATTGCTTCCGGTGTCTGATCAAAGCAGACGTTCCCTACAATGCAGGCCTGCTGCGGCCCATCACGGTGATTGCGCCGGAGCGCTCCATTGTGAACGCGGGTCTGCCCGCGGCGATGGCGGCGGGGAATGTGGAGACCAGCCAGCGGATCACAGACACCATTCTGGGTGCACTGGCGAAGGCTGTGCCGGAGCGGATTTCGGCGGCCAGTTCGGGCACGATGAATAATCTGAGTTTTGGCGGCTGGGACTCGCTGCGGGGCAAGCCCTTCGCGTATTACGAGACGATCGCCGGCGGTATGGGCGCGTCTCCAGCCGGGCCTGGCCGTGCGGCGACCCACACCCACATGACGAACAGCTGGAATACGCCGACGGAAGCCTTCGAGCACCAGTATCCGGTGAAGGTGCGCGGGTACCGGATTCGCAAAGGTTCGGGTGGCGCGGGGCACTATGCCGGCGGGGACGGAATCATCCGCGAACTGGAATTTCTGGAAGACACCGATGTAACCATTCTTTCGGATCGCCGGTCGCGCGGCCCGTGGGGCCTGGCGGGAGGCGGGTGCGGCGCGCCAGGGCGCAACCAAGTGGTGAGCGCGGGTGAAGTGCGGAACATCCCCGCCAAGGTGCGGCTGGGATTGCGGCGGCACGATGTGCTGCGGATTGAGTCGCCGGGCGGGGGGGCCTGGGGCGAGAAATGACGCAAGGCATAACGCTGTCGCGGACTGAGCGGTTCCGCCTTGGCCTGTTGTTGCTGATCTTCACCTGGTTTACATGGCGGGGCCTGACGATGTTCTATTCAGGTGACGACATGATGAACATGCATGCGGCCTGGGTACTGAATCCGTGGCGGTTGGCTAAGGCGCAACTGCTCTTCTGGATGCCGATCTACCGGCCTTTGGGGGCGGGGATCTACCGGGTCTTCTATGCCGTATTCGGGTTTCATCCGGAGCCTTTATATGCCTTCTGCTGGGCCCTGCTGGTGGCCAATGTTGTACTGGCTTACCGGTTCTTTCGGGAGGTATCAGGTAGTGTGACGGAGGCGCTGATCGCGCTGTCGCTAACGCTGGTGCACGGGAGCTTTCAGGACCTCTATTTAAGTGCCGGCACTATCTATGACCGGCTTTGGTTTCTGTTTACCGTGCTTGGGTTGGCTGTATATGCGCGGATGCGGCGCGAGGGTTCGTTGTCGATTCGCGGACAGGCCGTCATCTGTCTGGTGTGCATTCTCTCCATGGGATCAAAAGAAAGCGGCGTGGCTCTGCCGGCGCTGCTTTTTTGTTTTGAGGTGATTTGGTATGGCCGGGAATTGCTCGACAGGCGGAAGCGCCTGGCGCACCTCTACGCGGTGTTGGGGGCGATTTCAGTGGCTTTTGTTTTTTTGCGGGTGAACCGAACGCCGGAACTGGTGATGACTCCCGCTTACAAGCCCCAGGTGAATGCAATGCTGTGGCTGGCGCGCGTGGCCGAGTATTTCACGATGTTGGGCTACGGGCATCTGAAGTTCACGGTGGTAACCTGCGCTGCTTTGCTGGTCCTGATGACTGCCTTGGCGGGGTTGCTGCGCAATCGGGCGATGCTGTTCGGGCTGGCATTCTTCGTGATCACCATTACGCCGGTGGCGCTGATTTCGAGCCGCCCGGGCTACGTGCTCTATGTGCCGGAGCTGGGTCTGGGGCTTTTCCTGGCGGCCGGGTTGGCGGGTTTGGCGCGGCGCGTGCCGAAGGGTGAGCCGGTGGCTTTTGTACTGGTGACAGTCGCCGTGATGTGGTTCCATCAGCGCAACTGGCCGGTGGTATTCGATTCGAAGTATTCCCCGGAACGGCGGCTTTCTGAGCAGTTCCGCCTGGACTACCCGACAGTTCCGAAGGGCACGAAGTTCCTGTTTGTCAGCGATGAATTTCCGAAATCGGCGTACGATCTGCTGTTCAATTTGCGGCTGCTCTACAACGATCATTCGATCCTGGTTCACCGCATGCAGGCTCCTGCGGATCAGCAGCCGGATCCGCAACACCCGGTGCGTTACGACCATGTCTTCACCGTGGAAGGCGGTCGATACCTGGAACTGGATGATCGTGACCCGGCAGAATCGATTCGACTGCACATCCTGCGGGATTACGCGGTGGGCATGGAGATGGACGCGCAGCGCCGCGATTTTCCTGCCTACGTGGTTTCCGGTGTGGGGGATGGTGACCCCGGCAATCCCATTCGCTGGACCAATCCGAAAGCGAAGCTGAAGTTCCGGCTCTATCCGGCACCAGCGAATTTCACGGTGAAGGTTTGGGTGCCGGATTTCGTGGCGAAGACCGGAGTGCGCTCGCTCTCAGTGCTGGTGGGCGGGAAAGAGCTTGGCGCTTTCCCGTTGAATAAAGACGGGGTGAATGAGGTCAGCTTTACGGTGCCCGCGAATCTGATTACGGCGAACGGCTTCACGCTGGTGGATCTGAATGTGGCGAATGCCTACAAGGACCCCGCCGGGCAGGAGTTTGGAGTGGTGCTGATGCGGGCAGGCTTTCATTACTGAGTGGGCGAATAGTAGCCGGTGCGCCAGTGTGCCTTGAGCTTCGGGAGTCCCCTTGGCGGCACCAGGCGGACGGTGATGCGCCGATACCTGCCATCGCGCTCCGTGTTTGACGGGGTGTAGGCGATCAGGTATTGATTGCGAAGTTCCACACCGATTTTCGCGGCGATGTCCGGCAGTTCGCGCAGACCGCCGATGAAGTGGTGGCCGCCGGTCGGCTCCGAGATCGCGCTCAGCAGCGCCGGTCCCCCTGCCTCCTCCGCAGAATTCGCCCCGCCGAAAATACCGATGGCGTAAATCTGTACGTCGGCTTCGCGGAAGCGGGCCCGAACCTCAGTGAAGGAATACCGGCTGTGGTTGTCGCCTCCGTCGGTGATGACGATCAGGGCTTTTCGCGGGTTCTTCGCCTTCTTCATGGTTTGCAGCGCCAGTGTCACGCCGTCCAGCAGCGCTGTGGATCCTTTGGGGCGGGTTGCCAGAAGCCGGCTCTGGATTTGCCCGAGGTCGTGGGTGAACGGGACGGCGAGCTCCGGACGGTTGGCGAACTCGACCAGAAACGCCTCGTCTTCGGGATTGGCGGTTTTGAAGAACTCCTGGACGGAGAGTCGGGACATGGCGAGCTTGTCGCCCATGCTGCCGCTGGTATCGAAGACGATGCCGATGGAGAGCGGGGCGTCCTCATTGCCAAAGGCGGTGATCTTCTGTTCGGCCTCGTCCTCGAAGACACGGAAATTTTCGCGTTCCAGTTCGGTGACGAAGCGGTTCAGGGGGTCAGTGACGTTGACGGGCACCAGGACAATATTGGTGTCGACTCTGATGTTGGCCCTGGGCTCTTGCGCGTGTATTGGAGCGGCTGAGCGGGCGCGAGGGGTGATAGTTGCGTCCGGGGCTTGTGCGGCGGCAAACACTGCCATGGCGAACAGTGCGAAATAGCGCGTGAGGGGCATCCCGACTGCCTTAGCTTACAACGAGAACGCGCCCGAAATGACGGTCACAGTTTTTGCAAATAAATGCCGGGCGCTGTAAGCAATTGAAAAATAGTATAGTTAGTGTGATGAATCGACCGTTTGAGGGCTTGCCGGTACTCAGATATTTCGCGCTGCCGTACGTATAATCAGCACAGATATGACGGACAGACCCAAAACCAATTCCGGACCGAGATCCCGCAATCGGCAGAGCGCCGAAGCGCCGGATCTGGGCTCCATTCTCTCCGCAAAAGTGGTGGGGCAGCCGAATGTGATCAGCTCCATAGTGCCGTACATCGAGATGTTCCAGGCTGGACTTGCACCCGAAAACCGGCCCGTTGGCGTGTTTCTCCTGCTTGGCCCCACCGGCACCGGGAAGACCCGCACGGTGGAGGCACTCGCCGAAGTGCTGCATGGCAGTGTGAAGAACATTCTGAAGATCGATTGCGGTGAGTTCCAGATGGAGCATGAGGTGGCTAAGCTGATTGGCGCGCCTCCCGGCTATCTGGGGCATCGTGAGACCCAGCCAATGCTTTCGCAGCAAAAGCTGAGTGCGGTGACCAGCGAGCGCTGCGGACTTTCGCTGGTGCTGTTCGATGAGATCGAGAAGGCTGCCCCGTCTTTGACGCGGCTGCTGCTGGGCGTGCTGGATCGCGGCGTGCTGCGTCTGGGCGACAACTCCACGGTGAATTTCGAGAAAAGCCTGGTGTTTCTGACCAGCAATCTGGGCGCGAAGGAAATGATGCGGGAGATCAATCCCGACTTTGGTTTCCAGTCGGCCACCACGGGCGCCGCGCGTGAGGATGTGTCGTCAAAGCTAAAGAACATTGCGATGATTGCGGTGCGGAAGAAGTTTTCGCCGGAGTTTGTGAACCGGATCGACCATGTGATTACGTACCAGCCGCTGGACGCGGAATCGTTCGCAGCGATTACGGATCATGAGATCGATAATTTGCAGAGCCATGTGAATACGCGTTTGGGCACGCGGTGTTTCACGATTGAGGTGCCATTTGAAACGCGGCAGTGGCTGATTGAGCGGGGGACGAGTCCGGAGTATGGGGCGCGCGAACTGAAACGGACGATCCACAAACACCTGACCCAGCCGCTGGCAACGATGGTCGCCAAAAATCAGATTGAGCCTTCGTCACGGGTGCGTGTGGAATTGGCAGCGGACAAGACGTCACTCGTGTTGCGTTCCACGGGTGTTGGCGAGGCTCCGGCGCCTTCGCATCCAACCGTTTTACTGGTGGATGACAATCGCGATCTTCTGCAGTTTTTGGAACGGCTGATGGCGGAATCCGGCTGGGAACTGCTGGCGGCGGAGAATGCCGGCCAGGCGATGAAGATTGTGGCGAAGCGCAAGCCGAACGCGGCGTTGCTGGACTATATGCTCCCGGATGGCAACGGGGTGGAACTGGCGCAGAAGCTGCGTCGGGCAATTCCCGGATTGCCGGTCATCATGATGACAGGGAGCATGCTGGGGGCGGAAGAAGAGGCGATTTGCGAGGAATACGATTTTCCGGTATTGCGCAAGCCGTTTCTGGCGACTGATGTGATGAACCAGATCCGCGCACGCATTAGCGGACGGGCGAAAAGCGGGCGTTAAAAGTAAGTGCAAAGATATCTGGCCTAACGAGCCTCCGGACGTTGACGATTGCGTTACCACCACGCTAATATGGTTCTGCGGGGTGGAGCAGTCTGGTAGCTCGTTGGGCTCATAACCCAAAGGTCGAAGGTTCAAATCCTTCCCCCGCAACCAATTAAAATTCCCTCCTTCACTTTCTTCCTTTCGTCTCTTCTTCCGCGCTACTCTAACACTGGAGTGCAGTCCTTAAAACCCTTCATACTCTGTATCTTTGCGCTCTTGCTGATTTGCTGCAGGACGGCCCCGGATCGTGATCCGGTCATCGGGGAAGCGTTTGCCGGGCCAGCCACGCTGAGCCTGCACAGAGATATTGACCTTAAGTCGCCGGCGCAGGCTATGGTCCATCACGGGGATCGCCTTGAAATCATTGGCCGGAGACGCCGCTGGTATCGCGTCCGAACGGCGACTGGGCAGGAAGGCTGGACTGATGATCGCGCTCTGCTGGATACGGGGCAGATGAAGCGGCTGCTCTACCTGGCGAAGAACGCTTCTGAATTGCCTTCGCAGGGCGTTGCTAAGTCATTTGGGACGCTGAACGTTCATACTGAGCCAAACCGCTTGTCCGCCAGCTTTTTGCAGGTGAAAGAGGGCGAGACATTCGACGTGATTGCGCATCGTGTGGTGACGCGTGTTCCGCTGCCAAAAAGGCAGTTAGTGGCGCCGAAACCCCCGGCAGGGAAGAAGGTTAAGAAGCAGAAGTCGTCCCTGCTGCCGCCACCTCCTCCTCCGACACCGCCGGGGCCGCCGCCGGACTGGGTTGCGCTTTCGAAAGAGCGCGCGCAGGTTTCCGAGGAAAATCTTCCGGTTGCGGCGCGTGACGACTGGACGCTGATCCGGGTGCAGGATAGCCGGACGGGGTGGGTTCTGACGAGTCGGGTCTACATGGCGATTCCGGATGAAGTGGCGCAGTATGCGGAGGGCCACCGGATTACTTCATATTTCAAGGTCGGTTCAGTTTCGGATGAGGGCGAGCAGAAGCCAATCTGGTTATGGACGACATCAACAGGACTGGGCGAAGATCACGATTTCGATGGCTATCGGGTCTTCAGCTGGAACACTCGGCGGCATCGTTATGAGACGGCATTCATCCAGCGACGTGAACGGGGCTTCTTTCCGGTAATTGCGAAGCCGGGTGAGTTTTCAGTTTGCCTTGAAAAAGAAGGCGGGATTCGTGTCCGGAAGCAGTACACAATGACCGGCAACGCGGTGCGGGGTAAGGGAGAAAAGCCTTGCGACATGGTGCCGGAAGATGAGGACCATTCCGACGGATTGCCTCAGTTGCAGGTACCGGAAACGGCGGCAAAGAAGACCGGGTTCGTGGAAGGGCTGAAAGACCGCTGGAACAAGTTCTTTGGCAAACCCTAAACGGGCCTGACTCCGGCGGCCCAGAGGTCGAACGCGGCCTGTCCTGGAGTAACGGTGTAGGTGCCGACCACACTCGCGGCCTCGTTGATTGGTTCGCCCCCATATTCCACCCACGCGTGGCCCTCAATTACGTCATCATGCTTTCGGAAGCCGACGCGAAGATCCGCATCCACTCCTCGTTTTGCGAGAACTGCCCAAAGCGTCATGGAGCGTTGGAGGCAGGTGCCGTTCGATCCGACCAGACGCCTGGTGATGCCCTGGGCGCGCCTGGCCATGCGAATGACGGATTCGGGTGGAAGGGTGGAAGCGGGAGGTGAGTTGCGGGCGGCCCAGTTTCTAAGGCTGCTCTGGGTGCGGGCAACTCCGAATGCGCGGAAGCCGCACTGGAGGGCGAAGGGCAGCAGGAGGGCCTCGAAGGCCAGGAGCCGTTCGTCAGTGCTGAGAGAAAAAAACGTGCGTAGTTTTCTGATCAGGATCAATGGCGGCTCCGACGTCTGATTCCATTGTCACAATAGAATGAAGTTGATCTATGAATAGCCACACGGGGAATAGCCAGACGGAAGTGCCCTGTAAGGCGTGTACGGAGTGTTGCCGAAGCGGGCAGGCACTTCTGCTGAGTCCCGTGCATGGTGACGACGTGGCTCAATACCGGACCACCGTGGCCGCACATCCTGATACCGGAGAGCCGGTTTTCATGCTCGCGACGAAGGATAGCGGTGAATGCACGTATCTGGGGGATTCGGGATGCACGATTTATGAGCGCCGGCCACTATTGTGCCGCACCTTTGACTGTCGGAAGCACTACCTGATCCTGCCGAGGCAGGACCGCGACAATCTGGTCCGGCTGGGCCTGTCGTCGCGGCCCGTTTTCAACGCGGGCAAGGCGCGGCTGAAGACACTGAGCCCCGAAGAGCGAAAAGATTGTTTG
Organism: Bryobacterales bacterium; assembly: GCA_038319515.1. Taxonomy (GTDB): domain Bacteria; phylum Acidobacteriota; class Terriglobia; order Bryobacterales; family Bryobacteraceae; genus BOG-234. Next base: position 8,798 of record JBBQDH010000070.1, on the reverse strand, counting down.
GATAAGCGCGAGGAATTCTTCCCGGAGACTCTGCCGCACGACTGAAGTGAAGATGCCCGTTTGCCCGGGCACCCCTGCGGGTTGTTCTTATGTCACGAAGTTATTGCTTTGGGGTTACATGGATCAGGGCGCCTGGATCGGCGTCTTCGAGCATCCACAGGGAGCCGTCGGACCCTTGTTCCACGTCGCGAATGCGTTTGCCCACATCCCAGCGCTCCGCAGTTTTTGCGCCGCCATGACCGTCAAAAATAACCCGTACAAGCGCCCTGGTCGCCATGCCGCTGATGAAGCCGCTACCGTTCCATTGGGGGAAGGTCTCTGTGCCGCGGTAGAACATGAGATTACCGGGCGCGATCACCGGCACCCAATACAGAACAGGCCTGGTGAGGTCAGGCCGGCTATCGGGCCGGGGAATCGGCACGCGATTATAGTTATCGCCGTATGAAACCAGCGGCCAGCCATAGTTCTTCCCGGGCTCAATCAGGTTCAGTTCGTCGCCGCCAAGCGGGCCATGCTCGACTTCCCACAATTCGCCGGCGGGCGAAAACGCGAGGCCGTAGGGCGTGCGAACACCACTTGCCCAGGTTTCAGCCGGGGTCATATTGGGGCCGTCGAAAGTGTAATTGCTCACCACCTTCGCGGACTTCGCCGCTTCGGTATCGCGGGGCGGGTCGATCAGTGCAATTGTGGCCGCGCCGGTCTTACCGGCGTTGGGATTGCCGGGGGCCGGTTTGCCGTCCAGAGTCAGCCGCAGGATCTTACCTTCCGGCTGGTCGGGATCCTGGGCGGGAGTCATGCGCTGGCGGTCGCCCACCGCGAGGAACAGATATTTGCCATCCGGCGAGAAAGCGATCTGTGCGCCTTCCTGGCCGCCCTTGCCACGGGGCAGTTGCCTCCAGAGGACTTCGAAATTCTCCAGTTTGGCTGTGGTGTCGGTGGCGTTCAGCGTGGCTCGCGCCAAGGCAAGGCCGCCGCCGTAATCACCCGGTTCCGCATAGGTGAGATAGATACTGTGATCTGTGGCGTAACGTGGCGAGAGGAAGACACCATGCATGCCGTTCTGGCCCTGATAGTAGATCGCGGGAGTATTCTCCACCTGGATCTTCTCGCCTTTGGGAGATACCAGCCAAACAGGCCCGACCTTTTCGGTGACCAGCATGCGGCCATCCGGCAGAAACGCCACGCGCCAGGGCAGCTTAAAGGTAGCCACGGTGGTCATGGTGAATGGCAAGCCTGGTTCTGACTTTTGTTCGCCCACATTGAGCTGGGGCCAGGCTGCCCCGGAAGCCAGACTAAGCAGCAAAACCGTTTTGGCGAATCTCAATTGTCATTTCTCCTTGCATCCGGAGCCACAGGCACGGAGGCGCCGTCGCCACGGACGGCATGCGAAAAGCTGCGGGGCTTCTCAAGTTTTGCCATCATCACCTTGAGTTTAAGGTATCCGGTTCCAGGATGAGCCAACTGCCGGGTTACAACATGTCCAGTTGACCGGGGAGATTAAAGGCTCCACTCTTTCTCCTGCGATTACTTCGCTTCAGGCTCCTGTGCCGGTGGACGCCTGTTGCCCTGGTCGATTCCGAATCGGATTCCCTGGGTTTGGCAGTCGGGTCCGCAGGGCCATTCAGGCGGATGAAACGGATGGACGCCGGTTAACGCAGATCGGAATTTCAAAAAAGCGGGGGGCACCCTTCCGAACTGCTCTCGGGTCAACGCGGCCACCGGGTGTAACCGATGGCCGCCGCTATTGCGAGGGTCAGGCGAGGTCGTAGCGATCGAGGTTCATCACCTTTGTCCAGGCGGCGATAAAATCGTTTACGAAGGGCTCCATCGAATCCGCACACGCATAGACTTCAGCGATTGCGCGGAGCTGGGAGTTGGACCCGAAGATGAGGTCAATGCGGGTACCGGTCCATCTGAGATCACCTGTGGTGCGGTCACGGCCTTCATACGTGCCTTCGGATGCCGGCTGCCACTGCGTGTTCATATCAAGCAGATTGACGAAGAAATCATTCGTCAGCAGCTCAGGCCGGCTGGTGAATACGCCATGTTTGGACTGCCCGAAGTTGGCGTTCAGGGCGCGCATGCCGCCTATCAGCACCGTCATCTCAGGAGCCGTCAACGTCAGCAACTGGGCGCGATCAAGCAGGAGTTCCTCCGCAGGTTGCTGGTGTCCGCCTCGGAGGTAGTTGCGGAACCCGTCTGCTGTTGACTCCAGGACTGCGAATGAGTGGACATCGGTCTGGTCCTGCGAAGCGTCGGTGCGTCCAGGCGAGAAGGGAACGGTGACGTCGTGTCCGGCCTTCTTTGCGGCGGCCTCAACAGCAGCGCAGCCGCCGAGAACGATCAGGTCGGCCAGCGAGACTTTCTTGCCGGTCGCCTGAGCACTGTTGAAACTGGTCTGGATCGCCTCCAGAGTGCCGAGAACTGTTGCGAGCTCGGCAGGCTGGTTCACTTCCCAGCCCTTTTGCGGTGTGAGGCGGATGCGCGCGCCGTTGGCGCCACCGCGCTTATCGGAGCCCCGGAAGGTTGCTGCGGAGGCCCAGGCGCTGGTGACCAGTTGAGAGATGGAGAGGCCGGAAGCAAGGATGCTGCCTTTCAGAGCAGCAATATCGTGCTCGCCGATCAATTCATGATCCACTGCAGGAACAGGGTCCTGCCAGATCTGGGGCTCCGCGGGAACGAGCGGACCGAGGTACCGGGTCTGCGGACCCATGTCGCGATGTGTGAGCTTGAACCAGGCCTTTGCGAAGGCGTCTGCTAACTCCTGGGGATTGGCGAGGAAACGCTTCGCGATAGACGCATAGTTCGGGTCCAGCTTGAGGGCGATGTCGGTTGTGAACATCATTGGGGCGTGCCGCTTCGAGGCGTCGTGGGCATCAGGAACGGTCCCCGCGCCGGCTGCGTCTTTCGGAGCCCATTGATGCGCGCCGGCGGGGCTCTTGACAAGCTCCCACTCATAACCGAGGAGGTTTTCGAGGTAGTTGTTGTCCCATTTGACGGGGTTAGTGGTCCAGGCGCCTTCCAGCCCGCTGGTGATGGTGGAGGCGGCGTTGCCACTGCCGAACGAGTTCTTCCAGCCGAAGCCTTGCTCTTCAATGCTGGCTGCCTCGGGTTCGAAGCCGACATGCACGGTTGGATCGGCCGCGCCGTGGGCTTTGCCGAAGGTGTGGCCGCCGGCGATCAGGGCGAAAGTCTCCTCGTCATTCATAGCCATGCGGGCGAAAGTCTCGCGAATATCACGCGCGGCGGCGATTGGATCCGGCGTTCCATTGGGCCCCTGAGGATTTACGTAAATCAGGCCCATCTGAACGGCTCCGAGAGGGTTGTCGAGCTGGCGATCACCGGTATAGCGCCCGTCACCGAGCCACGTGCTTTCGGGTCCCCAGAAAATGTCTTCTTCGGGCTCCCAGACGTCCGCGCGCCCGCCGCCGAAACCGAAGGTCTTGAGGCCCATGGAATCGATGGCAACGTTACCGGCGAGGATCATAAGATCGGCCCAGGAGATTTTCCGGCCATATTTCTGTTTGATGGGCCAAAGAAGGCGGCGAGCCTTATCGAGGCTCACGTTATCCGGCCAGCTATTGAGAGGGGCAAAACGTTGTGTGCCGGAGGCTGCCCCGCCGCGACCGTCTCCGATCCGGTAAGTTCCGGCGCTGTGCCATGCCATACGAACGAAGAGTGGTCCGTAGTGACCGTAGTCGGCGGGCCACCAGTCCTGAGAGGTTGTCATCAGCGCGTGGAGGTCCTGGACGACGGCCTTGAGGTCGAGGGTCTTGAATGCCTCTGCATAGTTGAACTCTTTGTCCATGGGATCGGACAAGGAAGAGTGCTGATGAAGGATCTTCAGATTGAGCTGATTCGGCCACCAGCCGGAATTGGACTGGCCCCCGGCGACTGTGTGCATGCGGGCGCCGCCGGACATCGGACACTTGGATTCGGTTGACATAATTGCTTCCTTATTGAGTTCTCGACTAACAGTATGCACCAGAGTTCCATGCAAAATTGCAGGTTGGAAGACCCGCGTTCACCCGAATCATGGATATCGGGGCTGCTTCCGCGCCGGACCGCACACGTGTTCAAAACCATTGCGGAAGTGGCCGCCGTTTACACTGAAGCTTAATCCACCTGGGAGTTTTCGTTGGCTAAAATTCTTGTAAAGAACCCTGTTGTAGAGATGGACGGCGATGAGATGACGCGGATCATCTGGCAATGGATCCGGGAGCGCCTGATCCTTCCCTACCTCGAAATCGACCTGAAATATTACGATCTGTCCGTGCAGAAGCGCGACGAGACGAACGATCAGATTACGATTGACTCCGCCCATGCGACACAGCAGTACGGCGTCGCGGTGAAGTGCGCGACGATCACGCCGGACGAGGCTCGTGTGAAGGAGTTTGGCCTGAAACAGATGTGGCGGAGCCCGAACGGGACGATCCGCAACATCCTGGACGGCACAATTTTTCGTGAGCCGATCATCTGTAAGAACGTTCCGCGACTGGTTGGCCATTGGGACAAACCCGTGGTGGTGGCGCGTCATGGTTTCGGTGACCAGTACCGGGCGCAGGACTTCGCGTTCAGCGGGCCAGGCAAACTGAAACTGGTGTTTACGCCGGCCGACGGCGGGGCGCCCATTGAACGCGAAATTGTAGACGCGCCGGGAGCCGGCATTGCACTGGGGATGTTCAATCTGGACAGCTCGATTGCAGGTTTCGCACGAGCCTGTCTGAACTACGGACTGGACCGCTCGTATCCGGTCTACCTGTCAACCAAGAACACGATTTTGAAAGCCTACGACGGTCGGTTCAAGAATCTCTTCCAGGAGATCTACGACGCGGAGTTCAGGGACGCGTTCGAGGCCAAAGGTTTGACGTATGAGCATCGGCTGATTGACGACATGGTGGCGGCGAACCTGAAGTGGAACGGCGGCTATCTCTGGGCCTGCAAGAACTACGACGGCGACGTGCAATCGGACACGGTGGCACAGGGGTATGGCTCGCTGGGCCTGATGACGTCCGTGCTGATGTCGCCGGACGGCAAGACGGTTGAGGCGGAAGCAGCCCATGGAACCGTAACGCGGCACTATCGTATGCATCAGCAGGGGAAACCGACGTCCACGAATCCTGTGGCGTCGATCTACGCCTGGACGCGTGGCCTGCATCATCGCGGTGTCATGGACGGTACGGCGGATGTGGTGGATTTTGCCCACACGATTGAGAAGGTCTGCGTGGATGTGGTGGAGTCGGGGAAGATGACCAAAGATCTGGCGGTGCTGATTGGCCCCGCTCAGCCGCATCTGACGACGGAAGCGTTCATGGGTGCGATTGACGACGAGCTGAAGCGCCGGCGAACTTAGCAGAGCCGGCAGTCGCGCCGGGAATGTGTATCATGAGAGGCGCCATGGATGCTATCTCCCGGCGCAGACTGCTTGCGCTCACCCCTCTCACTTTCCAGCCGTTCGCGGAGTTCGCGCGGGGGGCGCCGACGGAAACGAAGCGCCCGAACATTCTGTTCATCATGACGGATGACCATGCGGCCCAGGCGATCAGCAGTTACGGCAGTAAGATCAACCAGACACCCAACCTGGACCGGCTGGCCAGGGAAGGTATGCGGATGGATCGGGTGTTCGCGACGAACTCGATCTGCACGCCCAGCCGCGCCACGATTCTGACGGGCAAATACAGCCATTTGAACGGGGTGCCGGTCTTCAATCAGTTCGACGGGTCGCAGCCAACCGTGGCGAAGCTGCTGCAGGCAGCGGGGTACTACACGGCGATGATCGGGAAGTGGCATCTGGGAAGCAACCCGACGGGATTCGACGACTGGAATATTCTTCCCGGTCAGGGTGTTTACAATAACCCGACTCTATATGACAAAGATGGCTCGGAGACCTATCCGGGCTATGCCACCGACATCATCGCGGACCTGACGATTGATGCCCTGAAGAACCGGCCGAAGGACAAGCCGTTCTTCATGATGTCGCATCATAAAGCGCCGCACCGGGACTGGGTTCCTGATGAAAAGCACCGGAAGATGTTTGAGAACAAACACATCCCGGAGCCGGAGAATCTGCGCGACGACTATGCGGGCAGGACGGATGCGATTCGCGAGCAGAAGCAGTCGGTCTTCAATGACCTGACGCGTCAGGATCTGAAGCTGAAGCCACCGGCGGGGCTGACCGGAGCCGCTCTTCGCCAATGGATGGCGACGAAGCCGATGGAAGTGGAGACCGAGCTTGACGGCGTGCAGAAAACGCTGACCGGCAAGGCGCTGGAGGACTGGAAATACCAGCGCTATATGCAGGATTATCTGGCATGCGTGCAGAGCGTGGATGACAACGTGGGCCGCGTGGTGGACTGGCTGGATGCGAACGGGCTAAAGGAGAACACCATTGTGATTTACACGAGCGATCAGGGTTTCTTCCTGGGCGAGCATGGTCTGTTCGACAAGCGCTTCATGTATGACGAGTCGCTGCGGATGCCGTTCCTGGTGCGCTGGTCCGGGACGATCCGGCCGGGGAGCGTTTCGAAGGCGATCGGGATTAATTGCGACTTTGCTCCGACGTTCCTGGATGTGGCGAGGCTGGCAGCGCCGAAAGACATGCAGGGAAGAAGCTTCGTTCCTGTCTGGAAGGGAAAGACTCCGGGGGACTGGCGGGGCGCGATGTATTACCGGTATTATCACGACCCGGGAGACCACAATACGCGTGCGCATTATGGTGTTCGGACGGCCACGCATAAGCTGATTTATTTCTGGAAGAAAGGCCAGTGGGAGTGTTACGACCTTGTAGCGGATCCGCATGAGATGCGGAATATTTATGGCGAACCCGGGGCGCAGAAGACGGTGGCGGCGCTGAGGCAGGAGTTGGCGAGGCTTCGGAAGGAATTGAAGGACGATGACCAGTTTGCTGAGGAGCAGCCGAAGGAGTCGTCGTATGTGCAGGCTCCGGCACCGAAGAGGAGGTGAGGGGGCCGCAAGGGTTTCTATCCGTTTGGAGGCAGACCTGGCCCAGTTAGCTGTGCATCGGAGGAAGGCTCAAAGGCTCCCTTCGGCTTTGGCTGATTTCGCTTGACGGTCGTGAAATCAGGAGAATTGGTAGGCGCGGCAGGGCTCGAACCTGCGACCCTTAGCTTAGAAGGCTAATGCTCTATCCAGCTGAGCTACGCGCCCATCCGATTCCTTGATTGTAGCCTGAAAAGGTAGGTTTCCGCCGCAAAAGCTTCCAGTTCGCGGTTGAAATCGGCGTTCCAGTGGCTCAGCTCGCTGTGCCGAAGGTTTTCGAGCAGTTGTACTTTGCGGTTTGCCTCGGTGAGAAGCTTCATTTGCGCGTCGAGGGACTGCACCGCTTTTTGCGCTGCGGTTTCCAGTTTTTTGATGCGGCGAACGGTGTGTTCCGTGTAGGCGGCCCAGGAGGCCAGCGATTCGCCATTGGTGCCCTGCGCAGAAAGCTCCGCTGCCCCGCCGGAGAGGCCGAGGCGGAGCGCTTCGATTTCCTTACGCAGTTCGCTGAGGATTTTGGCCGCTGCTGCCACCCTGGACTTTTCAAGGTCGCGCTGTGTGGCGCGCCATCGCTGGGCCTGCTCCAGACGAAAACGAAAGGCCTTCACGCAACCATACCGGCCAGCGCACCCAGTTGTTTGATTGTATCCGGGACCGGCGAAACGTCATGTGAGCCCTGGCGCAGGAAGTTCATGATTTCGGTCCGCGTTTTGATGGCAGAATCGAGGCGCGGGTTGGAACCGGAAACGTAGGCCCCAAGGTTGATGAGATCTTCCGATTGCCGGTAGATGGCGAGTGCCTCCCGAACGCGCCGGGCATGTTGAGATTCTTCCTGCGTGGCGAGTTTGGATTGCAGCCGGCTCACTGAATCGAGCACTTGAATGGCAGGATAGTGACCCGCAGCACCGAGTTCGCGGGCGAGAGTGATGTGCCCGTCCAGGATGGAACGGACCGCGTCGCAGATGGGCTCATTGAAATCGTCGCCTTCCACCAGAACGGTGAAGAATGCTGTGATCGAGCCGGTGGCGAAGTTGCCGGCGCGTTCGCAGATTTTCGGAAGCAGACTGAAGACGGACGGGGTATAGCCCTTCTGGCTGGGCGGTTCGCCTGCTGCCAAGCCGATTTCGCGCTGCGCCATGGCGAGTCGGGTGATGGAATCCATGACCAGCAACACATCTTTGCTTTGATCCCGGAAGTACTCGGCCACGGCGAGGGCCACGAAGCAGGCGCGGACGCGCAGCGGGGCTGGCTTATCTGAGGTCGCAACGATCACGACGGAGCGTTTCATCCCCTCTTCACCGAGGTCGTGTTCCAGGAACTCGCGTACCTCGCGGTTCCGTTCGCCGATGAGCGCGATGACATTGACGTCGGCGGAGCTGGACCGTGCCATCGACCCCAGCAGTGTGCTCTTGCCCACGCCACTGCCACCGAAAATGCCGATCCGCTGTCCTTTGCCACAGGGGAGAAGTCCGTCGATCACGCGAATACCGGTGGCCAGGCGTTCTTCAATGTGGGCTCTCGAGAGTGGATTGGGCGGCAGCGCGTAGAGCGGGCGGGTTTCGGCGGAGAGAACAGGGGGCCCGCCATCCATGGGATGGCCGAAGCCGTCGAGAACGCGACCGAGAAGTTGCGCGGAAACGTCAATGTCGCCTTCACTGCCGCGCGCGACGATGGCATCACCGAGGCAGAGCCCGCCGGTGTCTTCGAGAGGCATGGAGAGAACGCGACCGTTGCGGAAGCCGATGACCTGGCTACGGATTCGGCGACCGCCGCGGGTGCGGATTTCGCAGAAGTCGCCGATG
>JBBQDH010000069.1:0-24989 GCA_038319515.1 Bryobacterales bacterium | reverse complement strand
AGGTGAAGACCAGGGATTTGCCGTCAGGTGCCCATACCGGATTGTAATCAGTATCAGTGGCAGTCAGCAGCGGGTGTTCATCGCTGCCGTCCGCGGCTGCAATGAAGAGTTGTGGCTGGCCCGGCTGGACACCGGCGCGGGCGTATGCCAGGCGGCGCGGAGGCGGTGGCTGAGCAGCCAACAGAGCCGGGACCACCAGGGCAACTAAGGCAAATCGCATAGGCGGAGTATAGCTCATCATTTTTTGGGGGGCTCTGCGGCTCAGTTCAAAACTGAACCTGCATGGTAAACAGCAGGTTTCGCCCATCGTTCAGGGTGTTCGTAATGCGCCCGAAGGCAGGTGAACTCAAATCAGGATTCGGGTCAGCAAACTGCGGGGTATTCAGCAGATTCACCGCTTCAGCCGCCAGGTTCAGCCGCCAGTCCGACCGCAACGTCCACGTTCGCCGCAGTGACGCGTTCAGGTTCCGGATACCGCCCCGCCGAAATGTATTGAACCCCAGGCTTCCCCGATCCCCGCCCGGCGCGATGGTGGAGAACGCAGTGCGCGGCAGCAGCCCCCGTGATGTATCCGGATTGCCAATGGACCGCCCCAGCACCGAAGCGTCCAGAAGGTTCGGGCGATCCCCGTTCGAACCATCCACATTGCCAGACCCCGGGCCATCAGAACCAGTTATGACGGAAAACGGCAGTCCCGTCTTGGCAAGGAAAACTCCCCCGAGTCTCCAGCCCTTCAGCGCCCTTGCCCGAAACGTCGGTTCGTACTGAAACCGCACCACCGCCGCATGCGACTGGTCAAACGAACTCGGCCCCTTTAAATCTCTCGCCACCAGATTTTCCGATTGCGCATAGCCCTGCCGGGCGTCATCTCCCGCCGCCAGATTCGTATAAGAACTGCCGGTATCAATGGCCTTGCTCAACCAGTAAGAAGCATCACCCGACAGGCCATGCCACGTCGGAGATTTCAGCGAAACGCGCGCGGCATCGAAGTACGCATTCGAGGCGTTGTGGACCTCGCGCAGTTCGTAGTAACGCGGGTCCGGGCGGCGCTCCGTAATGGTGGCAGTGGTGAGCGGGATGCCGGGCACAGCCACTGCCCGGTTACGAAACCACATCATGAACAGCTTGTGTGTGCGGGAGCCGGTATAGCCTGCCTGCAGGGACCAGGCTCTGCCAGGCAGCAGATCCCAAACCAACGTGTATTGGTGCGCGTAAGGCGCTTCCAGATCGGACGGAACCGAGAACTGGATGTGGCGCGCGCCTGGGCCCAGGTAGACACCCTGCAGCGGGTTCACCAAAGACGCGGGAGCCTGCACTTCAATCTTTAGAAAATTTGGCGGGTCCCAGCGGACCTGCTGCAGCGTCTGCGGATAGATCTCGCCAAACTGAAGACCGTATCCCGCACGGATCACACCGCCAACCGGCATCCGCCATGCGAAGCCAAACTGCGGCGCCAGTGCATTGCAGTCGCACCGGAAATTCACCGGACTCAGGTTGTGCACTTCATGCGGGGCCGTGGATGGTACGTAACGCAGCCCGTAACTGACGGTCACGCCGGAGCCGACTTTCCAGACGTCACCAGCGAAGAACTGCTGCTCGAACCAGCGAAAGCCACGCTGACCGTTCCCGATCGCGACCGAGTAGCGGCTCGGCAGGCCCAGGCGGAAGTTCGTAATCGCATCCCGGCCAAAGTCGTTCCGAAAGTAAATATTTCCGCGTTCGCTGGAAGACTCCAGACCGTTATTTTGCAGCCGGTCAAGTTCACCGCCAAACGAAAACTGGTGGGCCCCCGTCTGCACCCGGTAGAGCGTGGACTCACGGAAGCGGTTGGTGTGGCGGTCCAGCGGGACACTCGCATTGGGCCCCAGTATTTGCCATGCGGTCCCGATGCTGACCTGCGGGCCCACCGCGTTGGGCTCAGGAGTCAGCAGGGAATGCACCCGGTCAAAACCTGTGGTCACGGTCAGTACGGATCGTGCACTGAACGTGTGGAGCCAACTCAACCGCGCCGCATGGGATTTCGTATTGGTATCCGGATTCTGGCCCGCCACCAGTTCGAATGCCAGCACCTTCTGGTTGGTGAAGTTATACCGGGCAAAGAGCTTGTCGTGCGCGCCCAGGTCCTGATCCAGACGGAGGACAGACGAATCCGTGTCGATGGTCTGGGGCGAATTCGTGTTCAGCGCACGCTGGTCAATGTCGGTGCGGTTCGGTGCCTCAGTGGGGTACGCCGCAAGCCAGCGCTGCAGCAGTCGCGCCACTGCGGGGTCAGTAGCCCGCACGCTGCGCTCACTCGCCAGCGGGACCAGAACATTGCCATTCACGCTGCCCCGAATTTTCTGCTGGGAGCCATCAAGGCTCAGATGTGCGCCTTTCCACAGAGGCATGGTGGCATTGAAGCCATAGTTATTCTCACGCGCCGGCTTGACCGCCCCAACCTGGAAAAATGACCGGGCGGCGAAGATGCTGTTCGAATGTGCGAAAGAGAGTCCACCGTGAATTGCGAACACGGCTGAAGGTTTCCATTTCCGATCATCCAGGTGAATCGGCGAGGCCGGACTGTTACCGAATTCCGTACCGAAATAGCGGAGTTCCGGGCGAAAGTCTGTAACCAGCGTGGCGCTGGTGCCCAACCGTGCGTTCAATTCGCGCAGGGCGTTGTTGTCGATCAGATTGAACTGGACATTCTCGTTTCGCTTGCTCTCGCCTTTGGCCGAATCCGTCGAGCCGAGAAGGTTGAGCTCAACACGCTTTTCCGTGGCGGGCTTTGGATCGGGCGGTTGCGGCGAAGTACCATTTTGCAGGAGGGTGTTTTGCAGGAAAATGAGCAGAACCCCCGGGAGCAGATGCATGACCTTCTATTATGTCAACTGCCTTACAAATTCAGCCTCGCTTAGTTCGCGAAAAGCCGCTTAGGGCGTCGTTCTTTCCATGAACTCAAGCCGCGTGCCCCAGGGGTCGCTCAGCATCGCGACGTTTGTCTTCATCTCTGCGTCGGCATGCGGAGCGGCTTCAAGTTTGGCCCCATCCGCAACCAGTTTCTTACAAAAAGCGTCCAGATCCTTCACTTCAAAACCGATATGGTCGATCGCCCGATCCGCGCTGGGCGCGACCGATGCTGCCTGTGCAAACCGTAACGCCGCACCCGGAAAAGTGACCGTATCGGCGTTCTCTCCGGTGCCCGCCCGGCCGCCCAGGTTCTTCACATACCAGGCCTGCATCTCCGTCGCTTGCGTTGAATAGAGATGTAGATGATTGAATTCCTTTGAGGCAAACATCGTGTTGTCCTCCACCAGCTCAATCCGGGTGCCATCGGGACCGTCGATCATCAGGCGCGTATCATCCGCATTCGGGTGAAACGACTTGTACGGCGTCTTATTCAGCGCCTCGACATACGGCTGAAGATCGGGAATCTTGAGCGCCAGATGATCCAGCGTGGATCCGGCGCTGGGGCCGGAGGGCGCTTTCCGGTTGAACAGAATCGTTGCCCCGATCATACTCACACCATTCGCGGCATCATTGCCCGATACTCCCGCCACGTCCTTCCAGAACGCAATCGCGACTGCAGGGTCAGCGGAATTGATATGGATATGGGACAGCAGCGGTGTGCCGGCACCCGGTCGCTGTGCCAGGACTGGCAGAGCCACAATCAGACAAGCAGTGAAAGTACGAGGCAACAGCATGAATGAAGGTTATCGTATAACGCCCTCTCCCCCCGCCCGGTAATGCGCGAAGGCCGCTTCACCACACACGAAACCATCCCCGGTTCATTCACCGTGACCGTCTTCACCAGGAAGTCAGAAACTCAGGCCGACGATTCCACTCAGAAAATCATTCAGCTGGTAAATACTGCGTGAAGAGGGTTGAACGCTTTTTGGTCAGCTTGCAGAACCATCCCGGTCTCTCGCCATTACAGGCGAAAGCCGCTCTGGCGAAAACAGCGAGGCAGACCGGTTTATCCGCAGGCGTGGTCGTTCGTCTAAGATTCGGCTATGCCCCCTGATTTCGGTTCGATTCCCACGAGCGACCACCCTGAACCTGAACCCACCCACTCGCCCAACCCAGCTTCCACGCGCCGTATTCTGATCGTCGGCGGCGTGGCCGGAGGCGCGTCGTGTGCCGCGCGACTTCGGCGCCTCGACGAGTCAGTGGAGATCGTGATCTTTGATCGCGGACCTTACGTTGCATTCGCAAACTGCGGACTGCCGTACTACGTCGGCGACATCATCGCCGACGAGCAAAAGCTGCTCGTCGCCTCACCCGAAATGTTCCGCGAGCGATTTAGTATCCACGTGCACACCAACACCGACGTCACCGGCATCGACCGCCTGGCGCGTGTGATCAGCGTGCGCGATCTCAGCACTGGCCGGAGTCGCACCGAGCGTTACGACGCGTTGGTCCTGTCCCCAGGCGCAGCGCCGATCCGGCCTCCACTGCCGGGCGTAGACCTGCCGGGTGTGTTCGCGGTGCGAAACATTCCGGACTCCCGCCGTATCCGTTCCTGGATTGCCGATCGCCACGCCCGGACCGCGGTCATCGTCGGCGGAGGATTTATCGGATTGGAAATGGTCGAGAATCTGATCCATCGCGGACTCTCCGTAACTGTGCTGGAAAAACTGCCTCAGGTCATGCCCCCGCTCGACCCTGAGGTAGCGGCCCCACTCATGGAGCACCTGGTTGCGAAGGGAGTGCAACTCCATCTCGGCGACGGTCTGGCCCGCATCGACGAGGGCGCTGACGGTCGCCTCGTCGTGGTCGCAGAGAGTGGAACTGGTTTTCCAGCCGATCTCGTCATCCTTGCTATAGGCGTGCGACCCGAGAACGATCTGGCCAAAGCGGCGGGCCTTCAGATCGGTTCGCGCGGCGGCATCGTTGTCGATTCGCAGATGCGCACTTCCGATACCGAGATCTGGGCTGTCGGCGACGTCGTCGAAGTGCCGGACGTGCTGACCGGGCAGGATACCGTGCTGCCACTTGCAGGCCCGGCGAATCGCCAGGGTCGGGTGGCGGCCGAATCAATCGCCGGACGTGCGACAAACTTTCGTGGGATACAGGCCACGGCGGTTGTTGGTGTGCTGGGTCTGACCGTTGCTTCCACCGGCGCGAGCGAGAAGGGCTTGCGGCGTGCCGGAGTGACGAACTTCGGGAAGGTATACCTCCACCCCGGCCACCATGCCGGCTATTACCCAAACGCCCACCCGATTCATCTCAAGCTCCTGTTTTCGGTGCCTGATGGCCGCATCCTCGGCGCGCAGGCGATTGGCCTGGAAGGCGTGGACAAGCGTATCGATGTCATCGCGACCGCGATTCAGTTCCGGGGCACCGTGCATGATCTGGCCGAAGCCGAGTTGTGCTACGCCCCGCAGTACGGCGCAGCGAAAGACCCGGTAAACCTCGCCGGAATGCTGGCAGAGAACGTTCTGGACGGAGATATGCCCCAGGCCGACTGGCTGGAACTCGATCAAACTGATGCGCTGCTGGTCGACGTGCGCGAGCCTGGCGAATTCGCCGACGGGCACATTCCGAACGCGATCAATTTGCCGCTCTCACAGATGCGCGACCGCTATGCCGAGTTGCCGACAAATCGCGAAATCTGGACCTACTGCCTTGTGGGACAGCGGGGTTACTTCGCCACTCGCTTCCTGGCGCAGCACGGGTATCAATCACGGAATCTGTCCGGAGGGTACACGACGTACCGGGCATTCAGGACGGCTCTCGTCCTGCCGCAGCGCTTCGTCTCGAACGACTGAAAACGACCCTGCGATTGGTACAGAAAACAGCTGGCTAGGCGGTCATCACAAACCCTTGGGATGAACCTTTCAGAAACGAAAGACTTGGGTAAGATACGGCTGCGCATGCTGCGCATAGTCCTTCATGACTGAGCCCTGCCCCTTTGTCAGAAATGAAGACAACGCCAGTCGGGAACTGTGTTCTGAGCCTGAACTCGTATGGATTCCTGATTAATTCCTCAACCAAATTCTCCAGTCCAGCCATCTCGGGGTGCCCGTCCGCGGCGAGCACATGGCCATCCTGGTTTTTTTTGTTTAAGATTGACAATACCAATATTGTTTTTAGTGTGAGCACGCCCTGGTTGACCAACATGCCGACTACGCGCTCATGAGGTGGACGCCGTATCACAGGAGCGGTCAATCAAGCGGCCAGGGCTTCTATCAAACTTGCAGGAGCCGACTTGAACAAAGCCGCAATTTATTCGTCTTCTCTTCGGCCCGGTAAACTATTGCTTCAAGAAGCGAGTCATATACTGGAGGGCATAATGAAGACAAAGCTGCCTGTCATCCTCGGTTCACTAAGCTTGCTCACGAGTATTGCAGCCAGCGCGCAGGTAGGGCAACCTACTATCGATATTCTTTATCCCCTGTTCGGTAATCGCACCGAAATATGTCCCGGAGAAATGGTGGGAGCGAGTGGAAAGAGTCTCATAGGCGCAGGAGGATCGGGTGCTGTCGGCGTTACCGTAAACGGTGGTTCGGTACCTGTCTGGAACACAAACCAGGGCAACGGGTGTTCCGAATCTTGTGTCTTCTTCCAGATTCCACCGCAGGCTTCTCCTGGCGCTGCAAGTATCACGATCTCCAATGGCAGCGCGGCCACAGCTCCTTTTCTCGTACAACTGATTGCCTCCGCTCCTGACCTTGGCAGTGTGCCGTTTCCGGGTGCCGCGGCCCCGGGCGAAAAGGTAGTGTTTAATCTGACGGGATTGGGAAGTATCGATCCGGCGCAACCCGTCATCGTTACCCTCGGGGGACTTCCGGCCGCCACATCGAAACTCTTTCAGGGCATGGGATCGCCGCTGGCCGGTCCCGGCATCTATTCCTTTACCTGCACCGTTCCTGCTGGTTTGACGCCCGGTCGTCAGCCCGTGACGTTCTCGATTGCGGGAGTATCCAGCAACGCGACCTCGTTCCTTGTTTTAGGTCCCCCCACCATTACAACGGGTGGAATCGTCCCCGAATTCAGCAACGTCTCGACCATCCAGACCGGCGAATGGGTATCGATTTACGGCGCGAGTCTCGCCAGTTCGACGTCCTCATGGACCGGGGCGTTCACGACGGCTCTCGCCGGCACCAGCGTGACTATCAACGGCAAAGCAGCTTACCTGTCGTATGTCAGCCCCACACAGTTGAATTTGCAGGCGCCCGACGATACCACCATCGGTTCCGTGCCCGTGGTGGTAACAACTGCGCTGGGAACCGCCGCTTCGACCGTCACGCTTGCCCAGGTTGCGCCCTCGTTCCTGCTGCTTGACGGCAAACACGTCGCTGGGCTCATTCTCAGGTCGAACGGCTCAGGCGCCTATGGCGGAGGAACGTACGATATCCTCGGTCCCGCCGGGAACTCATTGGGATATGCGACGGTTGCTGCGAAAGCGGGCGACACGATCGAGCTCTTCGCCGTGGGACTTGGACCAACCACCCCGACCGTGCCGGCTGGGCAAGCTTTTTCCGGCGCGGCACCGACCAATGATGCCGTAGCTCTTCTCATCAACAACATGGGCGTGACGCCGGCCTTTGTGGGATTGTCCAGTGCGGGTCTTTACCAGATCAATCTGACCGTTCCGGCGGGCCTCGGGAGGGGAGATGTCTCGCTCAAAGCGATCGCGGGAGGAGTGCAGACACCTCTGTCCGTTTTGATTTCTCTGCAATAGGAGAATGGGCGCTCTTTGGCTGGAAAGGTTTGGGTCAAGCTTCTTACACAGCACTCAGCTGAAGTTCTCGTCACGTCAACTGGAAACGCATCGCCAGGAGCTTGTGGCCGTCCATCTCGGCATCCGGCTCCTCTCCGTCTTCGGTGGAATCCGGCAGCTTGTGGATGAAGAAGTATTCGGCGCTGAAGGGCGGCTCGGGTTTCATCAGGCTGGAGTTTGCCGTAACGGACGCGACGATTCCGGTCATCAGTTCAGAGTGCTGAAGCTGCTCGATTTGCCGGAGCCGCAGCGCATAAAGCCGGCGCGGGCATCGACGCGGCCCAAACTGTGAGCAGGCCTGGCAACGCAGGCAGCCCTTGATCGTTGTGTGGGTACGCGGGCGAAGAAGACCGGCCACTGTTTCCCGTTCTCAGGACTGCTCAAGTGCGGGTCATGCGGTTTCGCACTGGTGGGCGAAATCAAGAAAGGCAAGTACGTTTACTGCCACTGCTCAGGCGCGCGCGGAAAGTGTGGCCAGCCCTCTGTCCGACAGAGGAACTGGAACGGGCCGATGAAGCCATGCTCAAGCTCCTCTCGATTGACGAGGACATTGTGAACTGGATTGCACCGCCCTCCGCCAAAGTGACGGGATCAGAAGCGGTTCCGTGATGAAGCCGTCGCGAAACTCAATCAGGAACACACGCGCCTGCAAAACCGCTTCGATGTTATCTGCGACGACCGGCTCGACGGCAGAACTGACGTTTCCTTTTTCGCGCGGAAGTCCTCCGGGTATCGCGACCAGCAGGCCCGCATTCTGGCCGACATCGAATGCTAAGGAGCCGACGACGGCCATTACGTGGAGGCTGGTATCCGGCTGCTCGAACTCACGCAAAACATGCACAGACTGTTCGAAAAGCAGCAGGCTGCCGAAAAACGCCGACTGCTCGATTTCGTCGTGTGGAACTCTGTTTGGCCGCAAGGAAAGATCGTACCGGCATGGCGGCAACCGTTTGACATGATTGCGGTTGCGAATGAATCGGCGCAGGCTGCCCTTTCGATTGACCAGTCGGAAAACAGCCTGGCTGATGGAAAAAGCAGGCTGACAGCAAATGGAAGTGTGCTGTAGACAGCTTCAGCGCATACGCTCCGCCGGCGCCGCCTGCCCCCGAAAAGAAGAAATAACCGGGAATCTCCATTTTCGATTCCCGTCTTCAAGAGCAACGTTTCAACTCCCGGATCGTCGGGCACCTGGAAGTTGGTACACCGACAGTTCTCCCCGCGAACACTTTTTCCCGAACGACTCGGACTCAAGACGAAGACTTCATAGCTGCTCCAATTCAGAGTTCAAATCCACCTTGGGGTGGGCTATAACGGCGCAGAACCCGACAAAGTTTCTTTAAAGCGCGCCCAATGAAATGACCAGGATAGCAGGACGTTCGGGAATTCATGGATGCCTCCCCGGAAACCGGAATCTCCAACTACCTCTGCACCTGTTTTCAATGGCTGAGCGGACGAACCGACCGATACAGGTGCTCTGCTTTCGTTGAAGAGGGAGACAGCTGGTTGGACTTTTCGACTCCCGCCGCGATTACTTGTACGTCCGCAATAAAGTTGCCCGAAGAGATCCTGATCGTGCGGAAATACGGTTTGCTGCCGTCAGGATCTGAGCGCAGATTGCCGGGAGCGTGCTGCGCGATCTGATCGCCTGGCGCTTGTGCTACGATTGCCCTTGCCTGACTTCCGGGGAGGGAATTTGGTAAATCGAAATTATGCTGCGATTGCGGCCTTCTCTGCTCTTTTAAGTGTGGCCGAAAGCCGTGCGCAAAGTGTTTCCGGCCAGATCTCCGGTACTGTGGTGGATTCAAATGGAGCATCTGTCGCCGGCGCTTCCGTTCGTCTGACGGCCGAGCTCACCAGGCAGAGCAGAGCCCTGAGTTTAGGCTCGGATGGCAGCTTCCTGTTCACCAACCTTGTCCCCGCTGACTACGCCATCCACGTCACCCATCCGGGTTTTCGCGGCTATGACCAGCGGTCCATTCATGTGAGCGCCTCCGAACATGTTGCTCTGCATGACCTGAAGCTTTCGGTGGGTGATGTATCGACGACAGTTGAGGTGATCGCGGACGCTGCCAGGGTGGACACAGACAGTGCTGACCGGTCGGTTACGATCACCTCGGCGGAGATTGAGGCGACCCCCATGAGTGGTCGCGATTATCTGAGCATCCTGCGCAGTCTGCCTGGTGTGCAGGCAACTGCGACCAGTGACCGCCCCGGATGGGGGTCCTCTGCACCGGGCGTGAACGGGGGGCAGGGCGGCCAGTTTCTGGTGACGCTGGACGGTATCGCGAGTCAGGACAGCGGTGCTCCCGGCACGGGCGGGTACCTGGCACCTAATGTAGATGCCATCGGGGAAGTGAAGGTACTGGTTTCGAACTACTCGGCTGAGTATGGCGCGCGTGCCGGCGGGCAGATGAATGTTCAGATCAAGAACGGTACGAACCAGTTTCATGGCAGCACTTATTACTTCTGGCGTCATGAACAGTTCTCGGCGAACGAATGGTTTAATAACCGGACAGGTCTGCCGCGACCGAAGTATCGCTATGCAAATCCAGGAGGAACGATCGGCGGGCCGCTGTTCATTCCAGGTCTGGGTTTCAACAAAAGCCGGACGAAACTATTTTTTTTCTTCTCGGAAGATTACCTGCACACCGCCGTGACCGGTGGGGTTGTGAGCTACACGATGCCGACGGCGATCGAGCGCGCCGGCGATTTTTCCCGGACAGTGACGACCACCGGGTTACTCATCCCGATTAAAGACCCCTCCACCGGAGTGGTGTTGCCCGGCAATGTTTTGCCGCAGAGCCGCGTCAGCCCGATTGGTTTTGCCATGATGAATCTGTTCCCCACTCCCTCGGCCACGGATCCTACCGGTCGGCGTGCCTATAACGGTCAGTATCAGTTCTCCCGTGATCAGCCAAGGGAAGACCGTATTCTTCGGCTGGACTACAGCCTGGGTAAGCAGACTACATCCTATGCGCGACTGATCCAGGATTTCCAGGGTGATCGCGGGGTTGGTTCCACCCTCAATGGCGGTGGTGGCTGGGGACAGTTCGCGAGTAACTACGATATTCAGTCCGCCGGTTTTTCAGCAACGGTTATTCGGACGATCCGCGCGAACCTGATTGACGAGACCACGGTGGGGATCAACCGTGCGCACCAGAGTGTGAGCCCGACGGATCCGGCCGCGTTTCAGCAGATCAACGATATTTCGTCGCTGAAAGGACCAGACGGGAAGCCGGTGACTGTGCCGCACTTCTTTGCCGGGAATTATCTCAACCTGATTCCAAACATCAGTCTTGGAACGAACGGCGCGCAGTCCGCAGGGCAAGTCGTGACGGCGCCACCGGGTTTCAGCCGGGACAGCCGCTGGCCCTTTAACGGCACTGATCAGCTGCTCAACGTCACCAACAATCTGACCTGGATTAAAGGCAGGCATAACGTTCGTGTCGGAATCTATTTTGAACATGACTCGCGCAATGTGAGTGCTTATTCCACCTACAACACGGCGGGCAGTTACTGGTTCGGGTCAGACATCTCAAATCCCAACGATACGGGTTATGGTTATTCGAATTTGCTGGCGGGTACCGTGCAGGCTTACGGGGAAGACAATATCAAGCTGGTAAATCATGCGCGTTACAACCAGGTGGAGTGGTTTGCGCAGGATTCGTGGAAGGTGCAGAAGCGGCTAAGTCTGGATTTGGGTCTGCGGTTTCAGGTGCTGCAGCCAACCTATTCAGTTGGCGGTACGCTGGGTTTATTTTCGGGCTCCGCTTATGATAACGGCAAGTCAGGACAGCTGCTCTTCCCTGCGCTGCAGGGCACGCAGAAAATCGCGGTGAATCCCGTCACCGGTGCCACTTATCCATTTGCCCGGGCGACCTCATTTGACCCGGCTTCTTATCCGGCGAATGCTTTGCCATATTCCGGCCTGGTGCAATATAAAGACTCCTTTTTCCATACGCCGCCAGTGCAGTACGGGCCGCGGCTTGGCTTCGCCTGGGATGTTTTCGGAAATGGCCGGACAGCCGTGCGTGGCGGGTTCGGCATCTTCTATGGCCGTGCCTACGGTGTGGATACGATTGGCGCCACCAGTTCAGGGACCGGTCCGCTTGCCGCGCCCCCGGCGTTCCGGTCTCCGATCTATTACAACTCGACGTTCACTGACTTGCTGAATACCCAGGGATTCTATGGTGCACAGAATGTAAATGGCGGGTCGCAGGACTATAAAAACCCAACCACTTATAACTGGAGCTTCGGGGTGCAACAGGATCTGCGGCACGGGATAATCCTTGATGCCTCGTACGTTGCAAATGTGGCGCATCACGGCTTCGGCACTGCGAATGATGCGAACGCAGTGCCGCCATTGACTACGTGGACCCCGACAGGTGGCTCCAATCCTAAATACCTGGACCCCACCAGCGCTGGTGGAGGCACGGGTGCGTTCTATGCGACTAACCTCATCCGTGCAAAGACCGGCTATGCGGGGTATGGCTCGATCAGTACCTATACCAGTCTGGGCGAGTCTTCTTACAATTCACTGCAGGTGTCGGTGAAAAAGCGCTTCAATAAACGCTATCTCGCTTCGGGGAATTACACCTGGTCGAAGACGATCACGTTCGCGCACCAGCAGTGGATACCGGATCAGCTGACAAAGAACGTGGTGAACCGCCCCCATGCGGTGAATCTGCAGTTTGGTGTGGACCTGCCGCGGGGCAGCCGGATCTGGCCCAATTTCCTGACAAAAGGGGCGCTCGATGGCTGGCATCTCAACGGTGTCGGGTCGCTGTTCAGCGGGAGTCCGCTGACGGTGTCCTGCACGGTGACGAATGCGCCCATCGGGTACTGGACGGGTACGCCGACCGGCGGTATTCCGTTCCGCTGCCAGATGAGCGGCAACCTTTGGCTGCCTGCGGGTACGGCGAATCCTGCGAACATTGAGCCGCGACTTTGGTACCCCTTTGACAAGTCCTCATTTGCTCTTCCCGGCGTGAACTCGCTGGGTTTTGGAAATACGCCGCCAACCTTGACTTACGGGCCCGGGTTCCAGAACTGGGATCTTTCGGTTAACAAGGCGTTCCGGATTGGGGAAGGGCAGGGGACGAATGCGAAGACACTGGAGCTTCGGGCGGAGGCGTTCAACGCGCTGAACCACTTCAATCCCTCGAATCCGAATGCGGGTTTGACTTATAACTACACCACCGGCGCGCAAACGAACGCTTCTTTTGGGGCGATCGGCTCGGCGCAGCATACGGCGCGCAGGCTATCGGTTAGCTTGAAATTCCGGTTCTGATGAGGGCGAGAGGGGTCTCACGGCCTACATCGGAAAGTTGAATTTCGACGCCCACAAACTCAGGGTACCCCCTCCCCCAAAACACGTCCGGTCTTTGTTCGGCACTACACCAGCGAGCAAGCCCTGGCTCGCCTTTGTCCTTACAGCGATCAAGACGGTTCCGAACCTGCGGCGTCGAAGAGTATCGAGGGAAAATCGCTTCCCACAATATTGATTGACTGGCTCAATTGAAGCTGAGGACAATCCTCCGCGTGGCTCCGGCATTTTCCAATCAACGATCCCGAAATCGGAGTACCTTTCTCTCGGTTATGATCCTGCATGCGCACTTTGCCGGTCTGTTTCATCCCGAACTCTCGCCCGATGGCCGACCGCGACCGCTCCGCTCGCTTCACCTTTCGATCCCGCCGATGATCTTGGCGGAGTCTGGTCGCCGGATGGCAGCCGCGTGGTGTTTGCGTCCAACAGAAAAGGGCCGTACGATCTGTACAGGAAACCGGCGGATAGTTCGGGGCCGGAACAGGTACTGCTGGCCTCGGCGGATACGAAAGTCCGCGACAGTTGGTCGCCCGACGGTCGCTTCCTGCTTTACCTGAGCACCGTCAACGGAACCGATCTGATGGTGCTGCCGATGTTGCCGGAGCGCAGCTGGTGGGCCGATGGCACGGCACTCTACTACCTTGCCGGGCAACAAATTGATGGCGGCGGCGATTACGGCCCAGGCCCGTTCGATCACATCTGGTCAGCCATTGGTGCTGTTCACCGCGAATTTTGCCCGCGGCACCATCCACCCGCCCTGCGATGTGGCGCGCGACGGGCGGTTTCTGGTGAACGTGCAGCTCGGCGAAGCGGCCACTCCGCCCATTACGCTGCTGATGAACTGGAAGCCGCCGAAGTAAGCAGCCTTTATTCACCGGGGTTGCTAAACCAGCATGGCAGGCCGAATGTCGGATTACTCCCGGTTGGCCAGGCGGAGTGCCAACAAATTCAACGGCTGATGACCGCATGATCCCCCTCGGGCAGCCGGCACAAAGACGGAGGCTGAGATACCCGTTTCTCAGTTACACTTTTGGTATGAAAATGGCGATCTCGATCCCCGAGGATGTGTTTGCCGATGCTGAGAGACTCGCACAACGGACGAAGCGAGCTTTATGCCGCTGCTGTCCGGGAATACATTGCCCGCCACTCCGGCGATGCGGCTACCGAGGCCATGAACTCTGTAATGGACGCGGTCGGCGGGACCGGAACTGACCCGTTTGTTTCGCTTGCTGCAAGAAAAACCCTGGAACGTGTTGAGTGGTGATCTCGCAGGGCGAGATCTGGTGGGTTAACCTTCCGTCACCAACCGGTTCCGGGCCCGGCCTTCGCCGACCCGTTGTTGTCGTTCAAGGGGAGGCACTCAATCAGAGCCGGATCGGGACCGTCATTTGTGTGCCGCTGACCAGCAATCTAAAGTGGATTGACGCTCCGGGGAATGTGTTCCTGGCGTCGAAAACGACAGGGCTGGCCAAACACTCCGTGGCCAATGTCTCGCAGATTCTAACCATGGACCGGGAACCTCTCACGGACTGTGTGGGTAAGGTTTCAAGGGCACGGGTTCAGTTGATCCTTGCGGGGCTTGACGTTGTGCTTGCCGGATAAACTCAGCTGCCCTCCCCATCGTGGACAGGTCATTCTCAGATGCATGGCTGGATGATTCCTGGATGGTCGGGGACCCGGAGGCTGGACATAACACCGAGGTATTCGAATCCGCGTTGGGGTCGAAGAAAAAAGACGCAAAACCCCCGACACTCGTGAGAGCGTTCGCAATGAAATCAACGGGATAGCGGCAGGTTCGAGAACTGACAACTGGCTCCCCAAAAACTCGCACTTCCAACTTCCTCTCCGTCCGTAACCTGTTGATTACAATAAAAAATCATCTCCATCGAAAGCCCTGAAATTTCCCTCCTCAGAGTCAACTACTTAACTGATTGCCAGCTTAACCGGTTTGCCGATACGGCTCAGCATTTCCACGAGCGTATCGATGGTGAACTTGGCCGTTTTTTTATTCACAATGTCCGACACACGCGGACGAGAGACCATGAGAATTTCGGCGGCCTCGGCCTGCTTTAAGTGATGCTTCGCAATCCAGACAGACAGTTCTTCCATCAGTTGCTGCTTCAACAACCGTGTGTCATTGATCTGTTTGCGAGACGCAGCCTGTAGACGTTTGGCCTCGTCCGGAGTAAATCCCAGTTCCAGGAAGAGGTTCGTTCCTGGCTTTGTCACATGGCGGATTTCGGTATCAATCTTCATTTCTCTTCCTTCCTTGCGGTGGCCACGGCGCGATAGCGCGCTGCGGCAATAGCCTTGTCGCGCTTGCTGGTCACCTGGGTCTTCTTCTGGAAGCAGTGCAGTATATAAATGACTTCCTCAAACCTGGCGACGTACATCACACGGTAGATGCCGCTCGAGTCCCGGATACGAATCTCTCTTGTACCAGCACCCACGTCGTCGAACGGCTTCCAGTCAGTCGGCTCAGGCCCACTCTAAACCTTCCCCAACTGGAACCCCGCTTCCTTCCGGGCGTCTCTCGGGAATGCCGGCAGATCGTCGTAAGCCGAACCTACCCAGCGGATCTGTTTTTCATCGTCCAGACAACGGCATGTATAAAACTTTATACGCGCTGAGGGTGCAAGTCAAGATGCTCGGTGAGCCCTGGTCGGCGTACCCCGGAAGTGTCAACAAAGACCTCTGAAGTTGGAGAAATGTCCTCTTGGGACCCCAGGCAGTGGCTTAATCACCACCTGACACAATTTGATTCACAGCGGACCGTAAGACGTTGAAAAAAAGCCACAAACATATCGAACCTTCGATTTTGCAACAGGTTCCGCGCCACGCCTTTCAGCAAGTGTCGTTAGATACGTCACAAGTCTGTCGCAAGCCGTATAGCAGGTTTGTCGCTGGTTTTGGTTTTTACCCACCGCCCGGTAAATAAGGCGGTTCGTCGCGCCCTTACCCTCGGCTTCCGGTTCGGGCAGTCGATCTTTTCTGAATTGGCCGCTGTCACATATCTCCAACTAATACGCCCAGACCGGATCGGGCCGCTCCTTCACCCAAAGAACGTAATCGGTTGACGGAGGTTCGCCTCCCAGCGTTCGGAATCGCGTGGCACACTGGGCTCGGTGTGCGTGGCTATGCAAGCAGACTTGGGTGAGGGCATCGCACACGGTTACCGGGCCTGCCGGAAGATATGCAGACTCCAACAATCGCTCCAGATCGGACGCCTGAAGATGATCCAGCCAGATTCGTTCGTCCGTTTGAGTGGCCCGGAAGCGCTGGGCGAGTTCGTCCAGAGTGGCGGGAACGAGATTCTCGGCCTCAATGTCGAAGGGCAACCGCCGGCTCAAATGAATCCAGAAACGATGCGAGACCAGAATGTGATGAACCAGGCGTCGCAATTCGGAATCGCCCGACGCCACCGGATGTTTCAGGATCGCGGTAATCATGAAGGCGTCGGCGTGCGCCTGATGACGAAACAACTGCCGAAGAATCGAAACCATGAACAAAGTTTATAAGAGGGAATCCCACACGGCCTGCGACCGCTGGCGGGGTTCCGGGGAGAACGGTGGGCGGATCCTGAACTTGAGCCAACGCAACTGCACTCGGAGAAACCGCCCCAGGCGAATGAGACAAGCGATAGAAGCGAGGCTTCCTCTGATCAAGTCTTCATGATCGCCATGTCCAATAAGTTTCTTCCCGCTCAGGCCAGAAACCGTAGGGCACAGAGGACAAGGCCACCGATCGGTTCATGGCGGCGCACACCGTCCGTAGGGGCAATTGCACCTATCTTTATTACCAGTGCCGATCAATTGCCGGCGGCTTGAAGCCCTGCGGCATACGGGTTGCCGCCGCAGAGCTGGAGTCTGCGGATCTCCGTGAACTATCCATACGTTCCGACCCAGATCCTGACGCTTTTAAGAAGCTGGTTGAAGCGCTGAGCTGCAATCATCGGTCCGGAATCGTCACCGTGACTCTGTTTCCGCCGATTGAACCTTCACCCGAGCAGGTTTGAAATCGAGATCGAAGGCCCTCCCAATTTGGAAAGTGCCGTCAACTAACGCGACCTGTCAACTGAAGAAACCTGAGAATCCGCAGGTAAAAACGTGGGGTTCGATTTCAACGCCA
Source organism: Bryobacterales bacterium (assembly GCA_038319515.1). Lineage (GTDB taxonomy): Bacteria > Acidobacteriota > Terriglobia > Bryobacterales > Bryobacteraceae > BOG-234. Next base: position 7,830 of record JBBQDH010000069.1, on the reverse strand, counting down.
GGGGTTATACGCGCGCTCCCGCAGTGTTTTATTTCCAATTACGTACAGCCGGTGAACGACAACAATTCGTGGAATGTTGGGGATACAGGTGAATGCTCGCCGGACTATGCCGTCAACCCTAAAGAGACCTGTTGGGTTGGGACGGAAAAAGACTGCCTCCCCAAAAACCAAGCTTTCCAACCACCTCTCCGCTCGTAAATAGCTGATTCCATGATAGAACAATTTATTGTTTACTAAGGCGTGTTCACACTATAGAACAATAATTTTGTAGAATGTTTTATTAGGATGGAGATCACGGAAGAACAGTACGTCCGCATCAAAGACGGCCTGCCTGTGCAGCGCGGAAACGTAAGTCTGACCAACCTGCAGGTACTGAACGCGATTCTGTACGTGGCGGAACAGGGCTGTAAGTGGCGGGGCCTTCCAAAGCGGTTCGGCCGCTGGCACACGATTTATATGCGCATGAACCGTTGGGCCAAAAATGGCGTATTGGATCGCGTGTTCGCGCAGTTGCAGCTTGAGCAGATCGTTCGTATCAAGATCGAAGCAGTTTCTCTCGACTCCACTTCGGTAAAAGTTCATCCGGACGGGGCAGGCGTTTTAAAAAAACGGCCCGCAAGCCATTGGCAAATCCCGTGGCGGATGGAACACGAAGATTCATATGGTTGCCGCAGATGCTCGAACGGCTATAGTCTTCGCTCTGTCTCCCGGCAACGACCACGATGCACCGCACGGGCGGGCATTACTGGAGGAGTTAGGCCCCATGCCCGAAGGCCTTCCGATGCTGATGGATCGCGCTTACGAAGGCAACGAAAACCGGCAACTGGTCCTCCACCTCGGCATGATTCCCATTGTTCCGCCTAAGTCCAACCGACTGGAACCATGGGACTATGACCACGCGCTTTATAAGAAGCGCAATGAGATCGAGCGCCTCTTCCGCAGACTCAAAGGCTTTCGCCGCATATTCTCACGTTTTGAAAAGCTCGATGTCGTGTTCATGGCGTTTCTGTCGTTCGCGCTCATTGTCGAAGCGCTTCGGTTAGTGTGAACACGCCCTAGAATGATCGGCGGTGTTATCTGAAGCCAACACAATTTTCTTGATTTGATCGAGTTTCCGCTGCTGGCGCGTTCCCTGATTGGAGCCAACAAAGACGGTTTCGAAAAGGAGACATTCAAGATGCTTAAACCTGAAGGTGACTGGCGATCGCGGTGCACAACCTCCACCGTTTGCCTCTTCGTTCTGGCCGTATTGTTCGTTCCCGCCGGCCATTCGGAACAGGCAACATCCGCGAGGGGAAACGACCAGGGAGGTAACACACCTGCGGCACCCCAAAAATCATCGCCGGGAATTTCGGAGACTCGAACCGAGCGCGTTCTCAGAGATCATTACCCCAAACCCGAGCCAGGGGAGGTGAGCTTTGCGGAACAGCAGCGACGCGACGAAGCGGAAAAGCAAAGAGAGCAGAGGGAGTTCGCCGCCTCGCAAAGGGAGGCAGTCGCCTCCGCCTTCCATTTGCGACTGCAACAGGAGGAAGCGCAGAAGCGGATCGACGCAGAGAATCGGGAGGAAGAGACACGATATCTCAGGGAGAGGCCAGCCACGCCCCCCGCAAACGTCGGATCGGCCCTCGGCAACGGCCTGCTTTCCGTGGCGTCGAGGGTACTAGACAAAGTCCAGCGCCCGGATCTGGCGACAACGGGCACCGCACACATTCTGAACAATGGTGAAGAACCCCGGGCCGAAACGAGCCAGGCGATCATCAGGAACTGGGCCGTCAACACGGTGTCCGATCTCTTTGCCAAGGGGCTGGAAAAGCAAGCCAGTTCGCTCACTGGAACGGAACCACCCCAGGACACCACTCCTGCGGCGGCCGACTCCCGACTCACGGGCGCGGCGAATCCACGCAACCTTGCCAAAGGCGTCAAGTCATACCTCGACGGCACCCTTGGCGCCTTCAAAGCCTTTTTCGACACGGGTGTCGACGCAGTCACGCAGAGGGAAGGAGGAAAACAATGACACTCAAGATTCGTATTCCTGTCATCGCGGCATTCGCATTCCTGACAGGATTGAGTTTCGCTCAGGGCCAGGCCACCACGTACACACAGCGCGTGTCGCTGGGATCGTCGCTTCTTGAGGCGGGCCGGAACGCTGAAGCATTTGAAGAATGTAAGAGGGCTTTCTCGTTGGATCGGAATCGATGGGAGGCAGTCGCGTGCGCCGGATTTGCCGCGGGCCAACTGAACCGGCTGGACGACGCTTCGGCATTTCTTGCACAGGCTCTCGTCCTGTCGCCGGCTGAAAAGAGGGGCCCGATCCGGGAGGCTCTGGAAAAAGTGGGTGGGTTGCGGGTGGCTGCGACACGCTTCGCCAGTGCAGACTACCAAGGGGCCGCAACCTATCTCGACGGTATGATGCAGCAGTACCCGAACAGCTTCGACCTCTATTTCCGCGCCGCGAGCGCGTGGCGCCTGGCGAAGCGGGCGGACCGGTTCCGCGCCATTCTTGAGGGCGTGCTGGCTCGAGCGACGGAACCGCAGGTACTCTCGATGGCGAGGGCTTTGATTGCGGTCGACAACGCAGGGCAACAGAATCCTGGCGGTCAAACCGGCCAGCGCTTTGGCGTGGCCAAACAGCCAAAAGACTGCGTCCTCGCGCGCCATGTTCTGGAATCATTGACCGGGGAGGTGCGCGAAACGCCGGAATGGCTGGCGGAATCCGCAGCCGCCAAATTGTGCACCAATCAGGCCGCTGCGGCATTGGTCGACTTCGAAAAACTCGGACGAATCCTACCTTCGGATCGGGGCGTACTTGCTTCTATTACAAATCTGAGAGCCGCGAAGGCGCGGGATGAGGCCGAATTGGCCCGGAAGGCGCGGCGCGAAGAACTCCAGCGCCGGATCGCCACACAGGCTCAGGCATTGATCGCCGCGGTGAGAAGAATCGGGCCGGTAATGGAGACCAGAACTGAGTCGGCAGTCAGTGTCACTTTTCCAATGACACACTCCGCTGACGACTGGAATCCGCAATATGGGTGCAGTGTGCATTTCAGGCGAACCGGGCAAGGGGTATCAAAGAAAGACCACGGATACCAACTTCACATGGAAGCAACACAATGGTGGACCCTGCCTGAAAAGGCCCCGCCCGGAGAAGTGCTTCTTTCTGACGGCGGCATATTGCGGCTGAAACGCGGACACGTCCGAACCCGCGCACATAGTTCTCGCAAGAATTGGCAGTCCTTCCCGGCAGAGCACAACTCTGAGGAGGATTTTGTTTTCCACGACCTCAATCCCGATTTCACAAGGTTCCTCTATGACACCATCGTGAATCTCCAGAATCTTTGCGCGGAGTCCGCCGCCAACCAATAGCGTCCTGTATGCTATAATCGGCACGCTTCTCACAGTTTTCCTCACTATCCCGAAAGAGGCCTGCAAATGAGTTGGTACCAAGGTCCGGTGTTCGACAGGCTGGGCCTTGATTGGCGCAGCCACAAAATTGCCGCCTGGTGCCTGGCGAAACTGTGGCTGCAACCTGCCCAGGTGGGTGCCTATCTGAAGTCCATCCCGCCTTCGCGGCGTCTGGGTGCCAGTTCGCTTCTGTTGCTGCTCAATCTGCCGTACATCATGTTGATCTTCCTGGCGTGCGCAGTCTCCTTTCACTTGTTTCTGCCACATGGCCTATCTTTAAGGGCACAACTCCGGGTTCTTCACAACGAACGGGGGCGATTCGCCGTGGCAATGTCCGTGATCGGAGACTGTGTGTTGATCAACGTACTCGGCGGCCTGGTTCGCGCCGTGTGGTTCCTGATTCCGAAAGAGAAACGGGGGATTTTCACAGGCTCAACTGTTGTCGCATTCCTGATCATGATGGTCACCCTATACATCAGGATCGAATTGCCGTTTCCTCAGTTCGTCGGGGCAGGGGTGATGGCTTTGGCCGCCGGTATCACGGCTGCAATCGCCTTGGAGGCGGGGGTTATCGCGCCGTTTTTCCTGCTGGGCGCTCTGTGCGGGGCGGTGTTTTTTTCGCTGGGAAGCTCAGTCGTTTTCGCCATTCCGGGTCGGATGTGGATGCTGTGGGTGAGCGTGTTCCTGTTGGGCCTCCACGGCTTTGCTTTATTGATCCACCCTTTCTTCGTCTGGCCCAAGGTGCGGGGAGACCGTTACCTGCTCCACCCGATGGCGTGGGATGACATGATCGTCCTCCCGTTCTTCCCGCGCATGGAGCGACTGCTGGTCGATTTCGCTCAACGGAATCCGGGACGAGCTGCAGTAGAGTTCCAACGGCTCAAGGAGTGTCAATCGGAGCAGTGGTCGGATTTTGAGGATGTGCTGCAACAAGCGCGGGAAAGAATCGTTCAGGAAAGATGATTGGATTTTCCGGGCTGACGCGTTACATAAATGAGAACGAGATTCTCATTGGAGAAACGAGTATGAAACGAGCAACTCTCTTGGCAATTGCGGCAATGGTGTTTACAGCTGGCGGAGCAATGGCAGGACCGTGCGTTGGTGCCAAATGCCTTGCACCAGCGGCCCGAAATGCGGGGCTGTCGTGACGACCCACTCGCCGTGCCATGGGCCGAACTGTGTGCGGATTTCCTGAGCCTGCCAGTGTGCCGCAGGGTTTTGTGGGTCAATACGAACTCGGGGACGAACTTGGGCGAGGCGGGATGGGCGTGGTTTACCTGGCCGAGCGGAACTTCGATGGCGAGCGGAAGCAGTTCGCTTTAAAGATCCTGAGCGGTTTCGGGGTGAACGAATTGAAGACCCTTGCCCGGTTGCAGCACCCAAACATCGCCGGGCTCATCGACAGCGGAACAACGGAAAGCGGTCGGACCTATGTGGTCACGGACATCGTGACCGGCCTGCCGATCCACCGCTATTGTCAGGAACATCGGCTGGGATCGCGCGAGCGGGCAGCGCTGGTAGCGAAGGTCGCCCGCGCGCTGGAATATGCGCACCAGCAACTGGTGGTTCATCTGGATCTGAAGCCCTCAAACATCCTGGTGACGGCGGAGGGTACTCCGAAGCTGCTGGATTTCGGCTTGGCGCGGGTGCTAAAGGCAGAGGATGCACGAACCATGGGATATGGCTGGACGGCGGAATATGCGAGTCCGGAGCAGGCGCGCGGTGAACCCGTGGGAGTGGCCGCCGACATCTATTCGCTGGGAATTGTGCTGTGCGAGGCGATGACGGGAAAGCGGCCTTACGAGATTCCGGCGGACAGCGAAGCCGCCGCTATTGCTGCCATTACGGAAAACGAGCCGTCGCCGCCGAGCCGTCTGGAGGGACCGGGCGGCGTCTCCGCCGGACCGGAAATGGATGCTATAGTTCTGAAGGCACTGCGTAAGGAGGCGGGTTGGCGGTATCGAACCATGGGTGAGATGGCGACCGATCTTGAGTCGTATGGGTTCGGGTGGCCCGTGGCGGCCTACAAGAATACGCTGGCCTATCGCGGCACGAAGTTTCTACGGAGACATCAGGCCGCGCTGCTGGTACCGGCGGGACTGCTTCTGCTGATTGCCGCGATGTCGTTAACCTTGAGCAATATACGCGAGTCGGCGCGACGGTTTGAGTCGGAGAACGAATCATCCCTGGCGATCCAACGAATTCAACCTGTGAATTCAGCCACTTTATTCGCCTGGCTATCGGCTCAGGCCCTGCTGGGCCCATACGACTTTGCCTTGGCGGGCGTGACGCCTGAATGGGACGAAGAGCGGCGGGCGATGCGGCGCGAAATAGTCAATGCGCTGGACTCCATTCGGGGGCGTTCGCCAACAAAGGCGCGGTCATACATGCTGGCTGAGACCTACTTCGCGCTTTCGTGCGGAAAGGACGGGCCGGAAGCGCGGGATCTACTGAAACAGGCGCGCTATTTCTACATTCGGGTGGAATCGAGTCTCCGTCCCGACGACCAATGGACCCGGAAGGCACTCGCGGCGAATATCGGGCTGATCGATATCACTCTGATGAGAATATCGGGTCGCCGCCGCAACGTCGGCGACCCGATAGTTCGTCGCGACCTGTGGGTGTCCTACTGCCGTGCTTCTCGTGTGGCGCCGACGCGATGACGCCCGAACGTTATGCACGCATCAAGGAACTCGCGACTCGGGCCGAACAGTTGCCGGAGGGCGAGCGGGGGCGCTGGCTGGACGCGGAGTGCGCCGGCGATGTCAAACTGTGCCGTCAGGTAGCGCAGATTCTGGGGCCGGAAACGGACGAAGGCGTGGACAGAGAGTTTCGGGAAGTGTTGCGTGCGGCACTCGACGAGCCCGAGGGTGGGTGGCGCGTAGGACATTACGAATTGCTGGATGAAATCGGCCGCGGCGGGATGGGCGTGGTGTACCGGGCGTCCCGCGAACATGGCGAGACGAAGGTGGAATATGCGCTGAAGATTCTGAATCCGCTGGATACGGACGAGGTGCGTAACCTGGCTACTTTGGATCACCCGGCGATCGCGAAATTGTTCGACTCAGGTTACACTGGCGCAGCTGAGCCATACGTCGTGATGGAGCTTGTCCAGGGCAAGCCGGTCGACGCCTACTGCCAGGCTGCGGGCCTGTCTGTGCGGGACCGAGTGGCCTTGGTGTTGCGGATCGCGGAGGCACTGGTTTACGCCCATGGACGACTGGTGGTGCATCGGGATCTGAAGCCGTCGAATATTCTGGTCACCGCGCAGGGCGAGCCAAAGTTGGTGGATTTTGGGATTTCCGGGGTGTTGAAAGCAGAAGCGGATCCGACGGGAGGGAGGGGATCGACGCCGGAATATGCCAGCCCGGAGCAGGCGCGCGGAGAAGGGCCGCAGACCGCGTCGGATGTCTATTCACTTGGCATGGTGCTTTGCTTACTGTTGTCGGGGAAACTTCCATACCAGGTTCCGCGACGGTCGCGGCAAGAGATGGCGACCTTCATCGAGCGAATCGAGCCCGAGAGGCCGAGCAGGCTGGCCGGGACTGCCGACCGCAAGAAAGAGTTGGCAGGAGAACTAGACGCCATCGTCATCAAAGCGCTGCGGAAGGATCCGGCGAAACGATATCGGTCGATGGAAGAAATGGCAGACGACCTGCGTTTTTACCTTGAAGGCGCTCCGGTTCCGGCGTACAGTACGGGCGGCGGCTACCGGCTGATGAAGTTCTTGCGGCGCTATCCTCTGGGGGCAACAGCGGTGCTACTTCTGACAGGCCTTGTTGCTGCCGGCGCGGTACAGACCGTCCGGATAGTCGTTCGCGAAACAGCGCTGATGCCGGGGTCCGACGAGCAGGCGGAAGCGGAGGATCTGCGGGCTCTGCTCACGCTGATCGAATTCGCACTGCAGCAACAACCGAGACTGGGACCGGCGGCGGGTCTGGCTTTAGACAACGCCTGGAAGCCGACGGTGACGAGGATAGGTTTGGGCTCTCTACGCGGCGAGCGCGCGCGCGCCGCTTCGGATATCTTCCAATTCGGCGAAATGCAGCGCGGGATCGGGGATATGGCGGGTGCGGCAGAAAGCTACAAAGCGATGGAATTCGTTCTAGCGACAGGGATGCCCGATAGGTCAGTTTGGACTCGGTGGCTAACGTCCGTTTTTCGCCGAACCGGGCTGCTGCCGGACTTCGTCGGGCGAATGTCCCGGACTGCGGAGTTGTGGGGTGACCTGCACTCGAGCCGGGCATTGATGCTGGGGGCTGATCGCGGCGCGGAACGGAAGCTGGCGCTCGAGGAATTCACATGGGCGGAGCGTTTTGCTCGCCCCGTTGCCGAACTTGACCGCGTGAACAGGAAATTGTCGCTGCTCAACGGGAATCCGATACGGAAGTAGGCGAAGACATGGAGCGTCCTCAGATCGATCCA